>DAOMZH010000338.1:0-10167 GCA_035437985.1 Polyangium sp. (in: bacteria)
ATGAACGTGGCGCGATGGCGACGCTGTCGTCGAGTGGTTTGTCGATGGTCAGGGGTGTTGGTTCAGGAAGCACGTCGTCATCATCGACGTGGGCTTCGGATGCAAATTCACGCCAAGCGAAGGCTCGTTCGAGGTTGGTGATGGTGATGTCCGCAAGCGCTGGTGCGCAGCGATCCACGAGCACGCGGGTGAGCGGCACGATGGCGAGGATGGGGGCGACCAAGAAGACGGCGAGGGAGGCGCGTTGCAGGTTCGAGGTTTGTGGCGCTGGTGTTTGACCAGCGGGAACCTGCGACGCGACTTCAGTTGTTTGTCTTTGTGGAACTTGCGACGCGGGAATGTTCACCGATGAATCAATTTTTGTTGGAGAACCAATCGATTCATCGGGAGCGACTTGCGAAGGAGGTTGGCTATTGGCCATCCCCTTCGTCGTCATCGTCATCTTCTTCGTCGTTACGTTTGTCAATCTCGTCCTCGAGCTCTTCGAGGGCTTTGTCGTGATCGACTTGCGGTGCTGGGGTGCGACCATCTTTGATCGCTTGTTGACGAGCTTTTTCTGCGGCCGCGCGGGCTTGGGCCACGCGTTGCAAAACGGCGGGTTTGGGCGCCATGAGCAACGTCATCGTGCGTTGCTCCATGACGGGACGAACCTCGACGTTTGCCACTTCGTCACATTCTTGAACGATCCAATCGAGCTGCTCTTGGGCCTTTTCGGGGTGCGTGATTTCGCGACCGCGGAAGCGAACGGTGAACTTGACCTTGTGACCAGCTTCGATGAAGCGGATGGCTGCGCGCGTCTTGAACTGCAAGTCGTGATCGTCGGTCTTGGGGCGCAGTTTGATCTCTTTGATTTCGACGACGCTTTGCTTGCGCTTTTGCTCGCGAGCTTTCTTCTTCTCGTCGTACTTGTACTTGCCGAAGTCGAGGATTTTGCAGACGGGCGGATCAGCCTTCGGATTGACCTCCACGAGGTCGAGGCCGCGTTCCTGGGCGCGCCGCAAGGCTTCGTGCGTCGGCATGATGCCGAGCATCTCACCTGCTTCCCCAATGACTCTGATCTCGGGGACCCTGATTCGTTGATTGATTCTGATTTGAGGTCCGCGTTGGGCTTGCCGAGGATCGAAGCGTCGCATGCTCATGTGTGGTCTCGCTGTCTCCTTGTTCGTCGAGTCGTGTATTGTGAAAATGCTGCCTGGGTAGACGTTCATCCTCGGCGAGGTGCAGAGGACGCGCCAATTTCGCTCGAATGGTTGGCTTTATCAACCAGCAGATCCGGATATCGAGCGGCCGAAATGCAAAAAGCCTCCCGAGGGAGGCCTTTTCTAGCGTCGATTTGTGAAATCACCGAATTTCGTAGGCGCGATTGGGTTCGAACCAACGACCCCTACCGTGTCAAGGTAGTGCTCTACCACTGAGCTACGCGCCTGAATTGCATCCACCGACAACCCCAAGAGGTTGCTGAGGGGACGCATCGCTACCAAGTGAATCGCGGCTCGTCAAGATGAAAATTGCGTGAGGATGTTTTTTCATCCGCCCACGTGTCATTCGCGGTGGCTTTAGTTGCACCCCGCTTCGAACGTGGTTATGGACGCCGCCCTTCTGGAGGGTTCCGCCTCGTGACGATGTTGTTGTTGTCTCAGCCGACCACCGTGGCTCCGGGCTCGGGTCCTGCACCTGCTCCGGCCGCCAATACTTTGCAACCTTCGCAAGGCGCACCTGCCGCTCCCCCAGGTCTGATGGACGGGCCGGGGATGTTCCTTTTTCTGATGCTCCTCATGCTCGCGGTCACTTGGTTCATGACCAATCGACAGAACGCCAAGCAGAAAGAAGTCGAGGCTACCCTCAAGCCCGGTGACGTCGTCGTCACGCAATCGGGCCTGATTGGCAAGATCGTCGACCTCGGGGAGATCAACGCGAAGCTCGAGATCGCCCCTGGGGTGAACATCCGGGTCCGAAAGGCGATGATCCAGGGTCTCGAAACCGAACCGAAGCCTGCCGAGTCGACGGCGACGAAAGACAAGGCGAACGAAAAGAAAGCGTAGCGGGCGCGCTTCGATTAAAGAAGGGCTCGCGCTGCTCACTCCAGTCACGATCTCATGATCTACACCATCCTCCAGTACGTCTTTGCCGGCATTGCCGTGCTGTCCGGTGCACTCGCCTTTGGGCTTCGACCCAAACGAGGCGTTTTCATCGTGTCGATGCTCGCGGCTTTCTTCGCGTTCATCGCTGCTCGCTACCAAGTCTTCTGGGCGAGTGCAGTCTTCGGACTTTGCATTCCATGGGCGCTCGTCTGCGCGCTCAACACGATCGACCTCGCTTGGCGCGCCAAAACAGGGTTTGTCCTGTTCCTAGGCCTTGGTGCCGCCCTCGCGATTTACCCGACGTACCATGATGAATACCGCGGTCGTATCGATCGCAGTGGACTCAGTGCCGAGGATGCCGAGAAAGCCGAACAAGCGGCGATGAGCGGCGTTCGCGGCGTACGTGAGTGGCTTCTGACGAACGTCCCCTTCCGTCTCGTTCGCGGTCTCGACCTCAAAGGCGGTCTTCGCTTGGTCTACACCGTCGACGTCGACGAAGCGATCAAAGACAAACGCGATCGTAACTATGACGATTTGCGACTGTCGCTCGCACGAGCCTTCGACATCGTTGCGAAAGACAAACAAGCCACGCCAGAGGACATGAAGAAGCTGGCGGGCAAAGTGCGTCTCGAAAAATCACGTGACCATGTCGGTACGATCGTCCTGAATTTCGAGAACCCCGACGACGCCAACAAGATCAACGAAGAGTTCATGACGCCCTACGCGCGCGAGCTGCAGCGGCAGTTCTCGGCGGATCACAAGCGCGTCACCTTGCGCATCAAGAGCGACGTCGAAACGGACATTCGGACCAAGGCCGTCGCGAAGGCGAAAGACACCGTGCTCCGCCGCGTCGACAGCATGGGTCTCAAAGAAGCCTCCGTCACGTCACGCGACGAAGACATCATTATCGAGATCCCCGGCGACGACGAGAAGTCCTTCAAGAACATCAAAGACATCATCGCTCAAACAGCGCGTCTCGAATTCAAGTTGCTCGACGACGACACGAACTTCTTCGAGCCCGAGCTGCGCAACCCGAAGAACAACGAAGTCAAAGGCCTGCGTTTTCAGCAAGAGCAGGTGAGCGTTGGTCCGGGCAAACAGAAGGTGAATGTCTACGCTGTCCTCGAAAAAAAGGATGGCGAGAAGATGGTCGACGCTCTCGCCCGGTTCCGCGAATGGAGCTCGACGCTCTCCGTGCCCGACGATCACGAGATCGGCTACGGCAAATTCCAGTCGTACAACGAAGAGAAGGGCACGATTGAGGACATCGGCTGGCGCACCTATTATCTCTACAGCAAGGCCGAGATCACCGGCGACATGGTGCGCGAAGCACAAGCGATGCCTGATCCCAGCGATCGTGGACTTGGCGGATGGCTCGTGCGCATGCAGATGACTCCAAAAGGTGGAGACATCTTCGAGGACATCACGGGCCGCAACATCAAGCGACGCTTCGCGATCATTCTCGACGGCAAAGTCGAAAGCGCTCCGGTCATCCAGACGAAAATTCCTGGCGGCGTCGCGACGATCACGATGGGTTCGGCCAACGTCGATCAACAGATCCAAGACGCTCGCAACCTCGAACTCGTTCTGCACTCTGGTGCACTTCCTGCGCCGATTTCGCCTTCGAACGAACAAGCCATCGAAGCATCACTCGGTCAGGACGCGATCACGCACGGCATCAAAGCCGCGGGTGTTGGTGGCGCGTTGGTGCTCATCTTCATGATGGTCTACTACAGCCGCGCTGGGCTCATCGCGGACATCGCCGTCATCTTCAACGCGATCCTGCAGATCGCGGTGCTCGCGATGTTCGGTGCGTCCATGACGTTGCCAGGTATCGCGGGCCTCGCGCTCACGATCGGTATCGCCGTGGACGCGAACGTGCTCATCAACGAACGCATTCGTGAAGAGTTGCGGCAGGGCAAGAGTGCTCGGACAGCTGTCGACATTGGTTACGACAAGGCCTTCAGCGCCATCCTCGATGGACACGTCACGGGGCTCATCTCTGGACTCATTCTCGCAACGTACGGAACGGGTCCCATCAAAGGGTTTGCCGTGACGCTCATCGTTGGCATCGCCGTCAGTTTGTTTACTGGCGTCGTCTGCACGCGGCTCATGTTCGATTGGGCCGTTCGTGGTCGCAGGGTCAAGAAGCTCTATCTCGGCTGAGACGCAGAACATGGAATTCATCAAGCCTGGTCAGCAGTTCGACTTCATGAGCAAGCGGTGGCTCTTCATTGGGCTGAGCGCATTGCTGCTGCTCCTCTCCGCCTTGTCATTCATCGTGCCCGGACCGTCGCTCGGCACCGATTTCAAAGGTGGAACGGAGCTCGAGGTCGCGTTCAAGACAAACATCGATCCTGGAGAAATCCGCGCAGCTGTCGAGGCGCAGGGTTTCTCCGGAGCCGACGTCATTGGCGTTCGCGACTCCAGCAACATCAGCGCGAACCGCTACCTCATCCGAGTCCAAGAAGTCACGGTTTTGACTGACCAACAGAAGCAGGTCATCCAAGGCAAACTGTGTTTCTTGCAGGAAGGTGTCGAACCTTCGGCCGATTTCAACACGCGTTGTCCCGAGAACGTACGGGCCAGTGAAGTGAAGTTCAGCCCGGGTGGCGACAAGATCTCGATGCGTTACGAGACCACCCCGGATCTCGCGGCGATCAAGGCGCAGTTCGCTGGCGTTTCGGGCATTGAACTGCGCGAGGGACAGAACAATCCCGTCGTCGTGAGCGCACGTGATCACAAGGTCGAAGCGCAGCTCAAATCGCGCGGCGATCAGTTGCTCGATGGTCTGCGGAGCAAGCTGGGTTCGGACAAAGTTCCCGACCGTGCTCTTCGTGTGGAATGGATCGGTCCGAAAGCTGGTGCCCAGCTTCGCGATGCTGCGATCACGAGCGTTGTCATCTCCATGGTCTTCATCATGGCGTACATCGCTTTCCGCTTCGATTTGCGGTTTGCGCCCGGGGGCATCATCGCCCTGTTGCACGACGTTGGCATCGCTCTTGGCGCGATGATCGTGACCCATCGCGAGATCACCCTCTCGACCGTCGCCGCGCTCCTCACGATCGTTGGTTACTCGATCAACGACACCGTCATCGTTTATGACCGCATTCGCGAGAACCTCACCAAACACAGGAACATGACGTTCCCGGCCATCATCAACCTCTCGGTGTCCGAGATGCTGGGACGAACGATCATCACTTCAGGCGTCACGGCTTTGTCGATGCTCGCGTTCCTCATCTGGGGCACGGGCGTCATCAAGGACTTTGCCTTTACGTTCCTCGTCGGCGTCGTCGTCGGTACGTACTCGTCAATTTACGTGGCCGCGCCGATCACCGAGTGGATCGATCGTCGGTTCTTCGGAGCGCAAACGGCTGCTCCGCGCAAGAAGGTCACCCGCACGAAAGCTGTCAAGCGCGCCGACGCCGTGGTTTGACGTAACTCTCTTCTTCTCGTTCGACATGTGCCCCGCGATGGTTCAACCCCGCGGGGCATTCGTTTTTCTTGGCAACGTCGCCCGACCCCGAAACACTCGTGCTTCTCGTGGACATCCCGCTCTCGCCGCGGTACGCGTTGGGCCCTCTCATGATCGATTCCGCGTGGAAACAGGCCGTCGAGCCCGAATTGGCTCATCTCGTCCTGCCACCGTCACCCATCGTATCGCCGGGATCTCCGTCGATCATTCGCGACCCCGGACAAGCATCCCCCGATGCGTTCGAGATGTCCCGGGCGTTGGGTTTGTCGATCACCGTCGCCGATGCGCTCCATCGCGCTGGATATCGCGCAAACGACGCCACGCGCATGTTTCTCGATCCCCGTTTGTCGCACCTAACCCCTCCCGATCGCATGGCGGATCGCGACGTCAGCGCCGAGCGTATTGCTCGTGCAGTTCGTCAAAACGAACACGTCGCCGTATTTGGGGACTACGACTGCGACGGCATCACATCGTGCGCCATCGTTACCGAGGTGTTGCGCACGCTGGGTGGACGCGTCACGCCGCTGCTCGCGACACGTAAAGACGGTAGCTACGGTTTGTGTGCTCCAGCGTTGGCTCGCGTGAAGGCAACGGGAGCGACGCTACTCATCACGTGCGATTGCGGATCAAGTGATCACGAACGTCTCGCGGATGCGCGAGCTGCGGGCATCGACGTGATCGTCATCGATCATCATCTCGTTCCGGCGGAACCACTTCCAGCTGTTGCGTTCCTGAATCCTCACCGACCGGAATGCGAATTCCCGTTCAAGCATCTTGCCTCGTGTGGGTTGGCGTTGTCGCTTGGGGCTGCAGTTCGTCGTGCGCTCGGCGCCGAGCTTGATATGCGGGCTTGGCTGGATCTCGTCGCGATTGGCACCATTGCCGATGTCGCACCACTCGTTGGGGACAATCGATCTCTCGTTCGCGCCGGTCTTGCGGCGTTGAGCATGGGAAGTCGTCCTGGTCTGCGAGCTCTTGCCGATTTTGGAAAACTCGATCTCGTTCATGGAGTCAGCGCAGACGACGTTGCTTTCCGCATCGCACCACGCCTCAACGCTCCAGGGCGACTCGCTGATCCCGATCTCGCCCTCGCGCTTTTGCTCGAACGAGATTCTACGCGGGCAAACGGAATTGCCGCGCACATCGAACAACTCACGCTGCAGCGACGCGCGATCCAAGAAGACATGATCGTGCAAGCCGAACAGGACATCGAGCGAGGTCGTTGGGCGGCAGAGCCAGCCATCGTGTTGGCGCGTGAAGGTTGGCACGTCGGAATCGTGGGCATCGTGGCGGGACGTATCGCGTCGAAATACGGCAAGCCCACCATCGTCATCGCCCTCGATGGCCGTACGGGTCGTGGCTCCGTGCGTGGTCCAGCCGGTTTTCCACTGCACGATGCTCTGACGCTTTCTCGTCGCGAGCTTGTCGGGTTTGGTGGACATCAAGCAGCCGCAGGCGTGGAAGTTCGCACCGATCGCGTCGAGGCTCTACGCGCACTGTTTTGCGAAACTTGTACGGACCTTGGAGGTTCGTTGGGGCTCCAAGCAACCGAAGTCGAGGCCGACGTTCGTCTCGACGATCGGGATGAGCCTGCCGTGGTCGCGCGAGATTTCGAGCGTCTCGAGCCTTGTGGTCAAGGCAATCGCGCTCCTCGTGTGCTCGTGCGTAATGCACCTGTGCGTACGGCGCGGGCGATCAAGGGGCACCTCAAGCTCGAGGTGGCGTTGGCGCGTCATGTCGTTGGAGCTTTTGGTTACGAGCTGGGAGACTTGGCAAGCGCTCTTGCTGGTGGTCGAGTCGATGTTGTGGGTCGACTTCGTCGCGACACATTTCGTGGTGGCAGTGCCGTGGAACTGCGGATCGATCGCGTGGCGCGTGCGCGCCCAATGGTAGAGTGAGTCGTGCCCGAGTCGATCATCCGGTTCCAAAACGTGAAGAAAGCGTTCGGCGAAAAAGTCGTCTATCGCGGTTTGTCGCTCGAAGTTTTTCCTGGCGAAACACTGACGGTCATTGGTGGATCGGGCGTAGGCAAGAGCGTCATGCTCAAGCTCCTCATTCGTTTGCTCGAAGCCGACGCGGGGTCGATAACCTTTCATGGCGAAGAGATCACGACGATGAAGGAGGTGAAAGCGCGTCATATTCGACGACGCATTGCGATGCTGTTTCAAGGCGCCGCACTTTTCGACTCCATCTCCGTTGGTGGCAATGTCGCGTATGGCTTGCACGAGCATTTTCGCGACGAGATGACCGAGGCGCAGATCGCCGAGCGTGTTGATTGGGCTTTGTCACTCGTTGGCCTTCCCGGGATCGAGGCGATGCGTCCTTCGGATCTTTCCGGCGGCATGAAAAAGCGTGTCGGGTTGGCGCGGGCCATTGCGGTGCAGCCCGAGGTGCTTCTGTACGACGAACCAACGACCGGCCTTGATCCGATCAATACCGAGCGCATCAATCACCTCATTCGAGGTTTGAAGAAGGCCCTCACGGTCACGAGCATCGTGGTTACGCACGACATGAAGAGTGCGTTTTCGATCTCGGATCGAATGGCGATGGTGGCTGCGGGCGAGATCATCCTTGCCGGCACTCCTGCAGAGTTCGAGCGATCCAAGGATCCTCGCGTCGAGAATTTCATTCGCGGGATCGCACCGGTCAACGAAGACGTCGAGACGCTGTTGCGCGCGTGACGAGGACCCGTTCTTCGCGCATGATGAGGGGCGCAGATGAACAGGTCCCGTGACATCAAGGTTGGTCTCTTCGTACTTGCCGGGCTGCTCTTCTCAGCGCTCGTCATCTTTTTGATTGGCGATGAGCGCCGGTTCTTCAGTTCGTCGATTCCCATTCACACCACGTTCACGGACGTCCAGGGTCTCAAACCCGGCGCCCCTGTACGCATGGGCGGCATCGACGTCGGAACTGTAAAGAAGGTCGGCTACAAGAAAGGTTCCACCGACAACACCATCTACGTCGAGCTCGACATCGTCAAAGACGAAGCTGCACGCATTCGCAAAGACAGCATCGCGCGCGTCGCCGCCAAGGGGCTCCTCGGCGACAAAATGGTGGAGATCACGAAGGGTTTGTCTCCTGAAACCGTGGCGCCAGGTGGTGAAATTCGAGGCGAGGAACCCACGGATCTCATGGGCATTGCGCAAGGCATGACCTCCAAAGCCAACGATGCTCTCGGCAATATCTCCAAGATGAGTGCGTCGCTCGCGGATGAACGCCTTCATCAAGACATTCGCGGCAGCGCTGCAGCCATCAACAAAGTTCTCGGCGACGTGGCCAATGGTGAGGGCTATCCGCACAAATTCCTCACCGACAAAGAAGAAGCCGAGCGCATCTCGCACACGCTGAAAAACCTCGACCATGCCAGTACCGAATTGTCTCTCACGCTCGCGGAACTTCGCGGTGTCGTTACTCGCGTGAAGAGTGGTCCGGGCTTTGCCCACGACATGATTTATGGCGATGGTCCCCAAAAAGAGATCGCTCAATTCGGCGCAGCTGCAGGTGAAGTTGCTACGACGCTGAAAGGAATTCGCGAGAGCGACAGCTTCGTCCACGACGCTCTTTACGGCGGCAAAGGCAATGGTGCCGAAGCATTGGCGAACGTCACGGCTCTGACCGGCGACTTGCGCGCCATCGTTGCCGACATGCGCAAAGGGAAGGGGACCGTTGGCGCCTTGCTCGTTGATCCTTCGATTTACGAGGACGTCAAAACCATGGTCGGCAACGTCAGTCGCAACGACGTTCTGCGCGCCCTCGTGCGGTACTCGATTCGTCAGGATGAAAAGCGGCCGACGGTCGATGTCACTCCGCCGCCAAGCACTCCTGCCCCAGATTCTACGCCTCCAAAACAATGATCATGCTGCATGCGTTCGCGAAGCCCGCGGACGCGATGCTGCCAAACGCCCAACAGCTTCTCGAATCTCTCGCTCGTTCAACGACGCGAAGCACATCCGCAGGAACGGACGTGATCGCCCATCGAACGCATAACGACGACCTGCATGCACCGCGAGCCCTCGATCTGCGGCCCGCTCCACCCAGTCATCCACATCGATGTCCTGCGCTACGCGCACCCACATCGCGATACCCCCAGACGGCACCTGGAACTCCACGACATCTCCGAGTTGCTTCAGCAGTGCTTGGGCCAAGACGTCGCGACGTTCTTGATAGATGCGGCGCATTCGTCGCGCGTGTCGCTGCACTTCGCCATCCTCCAGAAGCTCTGCGATGGCGCGCTCCATGGCTTGATCACCCTGGCGATCGATGAAGTTTCGAATCGCCGCCAGTCGTTCGATCAACGGAACTGGAGCCACGACAAACCCAATGCGTAGCCCCGGAGCAAGAATCTTCGACAACGTACCCATGTACACGACAACCCCGGAACGATCCGCGCTCGCGAGTGGCAACACTGGACGTCCGTCGTAGTGAAACTCGTGATCGTAGTCGTCTTCGAGGATCGCAAAGCGGTGCGTTCGAGCTAGCTCCAGCAAACGCAACCGCCGCGACGATGAGAGCAACACGGTCGATGGATACTGATGATGCGGGGTCAGGTACAGGAGCCGAATCGGTTCTCGGGCTAGCAACACTTCGAGTGCATCGACGGACAAACCTTCT
>DAOMZH010000339.1:0-10123 GCA_035437985.1 Polyangium sp. (in: bacteria)
TGTTGCAATCGGTGCAAGAATGTGCGGGTACTGGCGAGTGTTTTGCGCCGACGCGGTTTTATTATGGGAAAAGCGAGACGGTGTTCGAAAACATCGCTACGAACATTGCGAGCCCCTTGTCGGACAAAGCGAGCCCGATGTTTTTCGATATCGATGGGGATGGTTTGTCGGACTATGTCGTTGGAGATTCAACGCCCGCTTCGACCGCCGAGCATCTCATGGCGGAGTGCTTCCGCTAGTTTGTCTTGCTCGTGTTTTGCTGATCGTCTTCGTCCGGCGCAGGCACCTCGTCGCGGCTGTAATCGACCGGGGTCCACTTGTTGAGGGGATCCCAGACGTACTTTTCGGTTGGAGTGAGGTTGACGTTCGTCAAACCGAACTCATCGCGTAATTGGCGGACGCGGTCGGTGACGATGACGGGCCCAGGCATACCCCGGGCATAAAACATGTCTTCGCCCGACCACGACGCTTCATCGATCGAAAAACCCCGAATGGTATCGACGCCTTCGCTTTGGCAACGTTGGCAGGTGATGGGCTGATTGTATTCGATGAGGCTTCGTGCCACATCGATTTGGGTATTGGTCGTGAGTCGCGGAGGTTCAATGTGATAGTACGTCAGCGGCTTCCTCCCCAACCGGGCGGGACGAACACGCACACGCTCCACAGGTACGAACTCGAGACCGCGCAACTGTGATGTTTCCCAAGCGACTCGGAAACGATCGGAGACAACCAGGGCATCTCCTGGACAAAACGCGACGTCTCCGGGAGCCTTGCCATGCACCTTCAGCTCGATGCCGTAGGGAGGCAACGTTCGTAGAGAACTTACAACGCGGCCGCATGCGGGACACCTTAGTGCCGGACCTTCATGGTCAGGCTTCAGGTAGCTGCACCATGTTTCATTTGGTACTCCGACCTCGAGTTCCATAACGTAAAACTGCATGATCTGCCTCATCACAAGCCGTTAGGAAAACGCCAGCTGAGCTCCTTGTCGGTCCGGTACAAATCCCGAAGGTAGGCCTCGAACTGTGCCGGAGTTGCGCGTTTGTACTGATCGAGCCAAGCCTCGACTTGTTTTTCCATGTTGCGATGCCAAGTCTCGTAGCCTTTGTGCGCAGCCTTGTCGATAGCTTGGGTGACAAACCGGTTGTCACGTGCCTTGTAGACGTTCTTCAGCGTGGCGTGCTCCTGAAGTGCATCATAAATCTTCTTCGAAATCGCATGATGCACCTGCCCCGTGCACTTGATCCACCTTGTCGTGTTTGGACTGACCTGCGTGCCCGATCCAAGCTGTCCGCCCGGCGATCGTTTCGGTTGGTCGGTCGATGGCGTCGCCGAGTTTGGCGGGGCCGAAGGTTTGGCCGGGCTGGTCGCGGGACTGGTCGCTTTATCCGCAGCACCCGTGATTCCCCGCGCTGCCTGGCTGTTCGGCGGCGATTGCCCTGCCTGGGCGGCCGCGGGACGCCCGATAGATGATTTCGGATCCGTCGCCGAAGCAGCAAGCGGTTGTGCCGCGGGGAGTTCGTCCCAATGGCACATCGCCAAGACCAACGTCGTCGCTCCACTGGCGAAGGCAATCGCGCCGTTCGTCGCAATGGCTGCCCCGGCAACGCACGTTGGAACGCCCAAAATCGCGCCGCCACCCGTCATCGACAAACCCGTGCCTCCCGTGCTCATCAGGCCGCCGACGATCATTTGACCCGTGCCAACGCTCATTTCCGCGAGGCTTTTGCCAATGATGAATTCCCGCGTCGGCATGGGCAGTACCCCACTTGCCGCTGCCACATCCGACGCTACAGGTCCGAGCGGCACCACGGCAATCGTCGCGCCGGCCGCAAAGCCTCCCACGATTTGCCCTTTTTCTGTGTCGATGATGCTGACTTGTCCCCCATTTGCATCACCCGGCAACTTCGGTAAATGGCCGCGCGCTGCATCGCGCAACATTTGGGTCACTTCGTCCATTTGTTTGCGGCTGTAAACAGGCGGAAGGAGCAGCTGTCCCTCGAGCGTTTGACCAAAAAAACGTTTGTCCCCCACATCCTGTGCCGCACCTGCAGCCGTCGACCGCATCTCCGGCGAATCTTTGCGCGTCAATGTCGCCACCAACGCCTCGCGCATCGATTCCGACAACGGAATCTTCAGCAGGCCCTTCGGCAAAGCCGGAGACTTGCGCGAGGATAACGTTTGGCACGTCAGGTTATGGTACGGCCAGGGCAAACCCTGAGGTTTGTCACCTTCCGGGGCATTGGGATCATACCGATAAATAACGTCCGCGGTCTCGGCGAATTGCTCGAATTCGTCCCAATCGCGATCCGATACGGATTTACCCGACTGCGAGTTGTGCGCAAACACGACCATCTCCGATTCCAAGGTCGGCATGCGGATGCACACGTCGATGATTTCGGCCGCCGGCGCAAGACTCCGCAGGTTTTCCGTCGAATACCTTGCCGCGCACCCCACGCTCCACAATGCAAAGAATAAGCAGAAACAATAATGCACATAATGCAGAATAAATCGTTTCCACATTCCGCCAGGCCATCATCAGGGTGCCTAAATGTCAATAAAAGAATCTTCATGCGTGGAGCCGCTTCGATCGCGACATCGTACGTCACACCACACATTGATCGGCCATTTTCGGCGTGAGTGTCACACGATGTCCTTGATGGAACCTTCAGCCAACGCGTAGCATGGGTTTCGAGGCACAAACGTTTGGTGCCATGCGGAGACGACTCATCGATGAATTCAACGTGCCAAGCCTCGGGTTTCAGCCTTACTCGTTGTTCTTTTACCCTCATCGGCACGGCCCTCTTCATCGGCTGCGCACCCAATGGTGCTTCCGGACAACATGACCACCCGCAGGAGTCTGCGGCAGCCGTTCGCGATCATTTTCGCGATCTCGCACCGCTCGTTCTCGACCGTGGTCCTGGGTTTGTCCGGGCAACCTCGGGTTTTGTCCGTGCCGAACACGAAACGAACAGACACCGCAACATCGACCTCGTCCTGCCCGAGTACGGTGACGAGGCGCTCCATTTTCGAGGGAGCCATGGCGTGGAGATCGACGTGCGCGAGGTGGGTGCGTTGGGACAATCCACGCGGGAAGCCAACGCGATCGCGTACGCGCGGGTCGGTGGTTCGTCGTTCTGGACGGCTACTGCAGAAGGCTTCGAGGAATGGATTCACCTGCGCGAAGATGGTGGGCCAGGACAAACTGCGCAACTCGTGTGGGAAGTATCCGGTGCGCCGATTGCCCAGGACGGGCCGTCGGTTGTGGTGCTCGATCCGCAGGGTTTTCCGGCGCTTCGGGTCACGGCGCCGGTGGCGCTTGATCGCGATGGGCGGGATGTGCCGGTGGCGATGCACGCGCGCGACAACCGCATCGAGTTGTTTGTCGAAACGAACGGCGCGGACGTGCTGGCGGATTTGGGCTGGATGCCAGGTACATCAATGGGCACGCCGCGATACGGACATACAGCGACAACGCTAGCGAACGGCGATGTCTTGGTTGTTGGTGGGTTGGGCGCGTTGGGGGCATCTACGTCAGCGGTCGAGTTGTGGAGCGCGGCAACTGGCACTTGGACCAGCAAGGCCCCGCTCAGCGTCGCCCGAACGAATCACACCGCGACGTTGATGCCGAACGGACGTGTGTTGGTCGTGGGTGGAACGATAAATTTTCGGGGCACTACGTATTACGACGTCGGCACAAACTCCTGGACAGCCGGGCCGTTGAGTGGGATCGCGCGGCGATCCCACACGATGACTGTTCTCAATGATGGCCGATTGCTCGTCGCGGGTGGATACAACAACGGGGTAGCGCTGCAGTCCGCAGAGCTGTTCGACGGGACGGCATGGATTGCGGCAACGGACATGAACGAGGCCCGGGCCGCGCACACCGCAACGCTTCTCAACGATGGGCGGGTGCTCGTAACCGGAGGAACAGCCACTGTGAACGGTTTAGATAGAGATAGCGCGACGTACGAGATCTACGAACCCCGCCCGAATATGTCCAGCTCGAATACGTGGACCATCACCACCAATACCCTCACCGCTGCGCGGTCATCTCACTGGGCCGTGCGCATGAACGATGGTCTCGTTCGTGTCGGGGGATCGGATCGTTTGTCCGAACTTTACGACCCATCCGACCCATCAACGGACACGTGGACGAGCAGCGTAAGCTTCGTCGAGAGCCGGAAATTCTCCACGGTCGCCTTGTTGCCGAATGGCATCACGTATGTCGTGGGAGGCACCTCTAACACCAATGGCGATCTTGCGTCGACCGAGTTTCTCCTGCCAAACAACGAACAGCGACCGTTTGCAGGTCCATCGCTCGCGATTGCTCGCAACAAACACTCGATGAATTTGCTGAACAATGGCCGGTTGCTCGTGGCCGGCGGGATTGGGGGGTCCGTCCTTTCGAGTGTGGAGATCTTGGCAACCAACCTTGCTCCTGGGTCGGCGTGCTCGAACGTCGTCGAATGCGCGAGTGGTTTCTGTGTGGATGGTGTTTGCTGTCTGGTTTCCGCATGTTATCCGGTGAATTCATGCCGCGAGGCAAGCGTATGTCAGGCGGGCACGGGAACCTGTTCGGACGTGGTAAAACCCGACGGATCGTACTGCGATGACGGCAATGCTTGCACGCGCTACGATATCTGCAAGGCCGGGGCTTGTCTTGGCACGAGCCCCATCGAATGCAATTGCCATATCACGGACGTCTGTAACCCGGTAACGGGCACGTGTTCGGAACCCGCGAAGCCCGATGGATCGGCTTGTGACGACGGCAATATATGCACGCAAAATAGCGCCTGCAAAGCAGGTATTTGCGTCGGCACCGAGCCCATCGAGTGTAACGTCGACGTTTGCCAGGAGGCTTATTGCGATCCGCTGCTAGGTTGTCAAGACAGACCTAGCGCCGACGGCACGACGTGCGATGATGGTGACGCGTGTTCCCTTTTTGATACCTGCCAGAACGGCTCGTGCACCGGTCAAATCAGCAAAACATGCCCCGACCTCGATCCTTGCCACGTAGGGTATTGCTCGAGCCCCACGGGCCAATGCACCACCATCGTCAATACCCAAAACGCTCTCTGTTCGCAATTCGACCTCGGTACGAAGTGCGTCACGGCCAGTGATTGCAAATCGGGGTTTTGTGTCGACGGAGTCTGCTGCGAGTCGGAATGTGTCGGCAAGTGTTTGTGGTGTGCGCATTCCCCAAAACCCGGGCAAATACCCGAAAAAAAACCTGGGTATTGTTTGCCAGAAGATCCCAATCGTGACCGTCGAGGGTCGTGTTCGGCAGCCGGATCGTGTCTCAGCACCTGCTCGGACATCTCGGACAAACCCGGCGCCGATCCCTGCGTTCCGGCCGTGCAGGGTTCGCAATGCGCCGTGAGTCGATGCCTCGATTCGACGCATAGCCTGAGTGAAGCCTATTGCGTGAATGACGAGCAATCCACTTTGATGTGTCCGGAAGCGACGGTCGAGGATTGTGGCGATTATGGTTGCGACGATATCTATGGCACGTGCCGCATTCAATGCGTGACCGTGCGCGATTGCGCTCCCGAGCGCGTATGCGATCCTTCGGGTTATTGCGTTGTGCCGCCGCCGGTCTCGAGCGGCACCGATATCTCCTGCGCGTTGGCCCCGCAATCGAATCCACGAGGTTTTTCCAGTGCTGCGTGGATGACCTTGACGCTGTTCCTCGGCTCGTGGGTACGTCGACAAACGCGTCTTGGCCTTTTGATGCAGCGGATTTTCCTGCTGACCGTGTTCGTAATGCTTGCCGGATGTAGTGTTGATCCGGACGAACCAATGGCTATGAATCAACAGGAAAAACCATCAGCCACCATGGCCAATGAATTGGGTCCTCGCTTCCTCGAAGCGGAGCTGCGAAAAACGTCTTTGCTCGTAGGCTTGGAGCAAGCGAAGCTCGACAGTCGCGACGGCCTTGCAGTGTCGCTGTCGGGAGACACAGCTGTCCTGGAGGGAAGGGCACGCGTCTTTGTGTCGATACGCAAAGGCACGACGTGGACCGAGCAAGCAGTGCTCTTCCCCAGCGATGGCGCGACGGGAAACAATTTTGGTTCGGCGTTGTCGATTTCAGGCGACACGACGCTTGTCGGAGCAAAAGATGACGACCTCGGGCCAGTCATGTCTCGAGGTTCGGCGTATGTTTTCGTCCGCAATGGCCTGAACTGGACCTCGCAGGGCAAGCTTGTCGCCAGTGATTCAGCAGCGTACGACTATTTTGGTACATCGGTATCGGTCTCGGGCAACACGGCCCTCGTGGGGGCGCCGAAGCATGACGTCGGCGCGACCATGGACCAGGGAGCAGCGTATATCTTCGTGCGTAATGGCTCGATGTGGACCGAGCAGGCCAAACTCGTTGCCAGCGATGGGGCACCACTGGACTCATTCGGCAGTGCCGTTTCTGTTTCAGGTGACACCGCCCTCGTGGGGGCAACATGGCTCCAGTCAGCCATGCCACAGCCGGGTGGGGCCTATGTGTTCGTACGCAACGGCGACGTGTGGACCCAGCAAGCGAAGCTCGTCGCCAGCGATGCCGCGCCAGGTGCCGTGGTTGGCTATTCGGTATCGATTTCGGGGGACACGGCCCTCGTTGGAACCAACGACTCCAGTGCGGCCTATGTATTCGTGCGCAATGGTACGACCTGGACCGAGCAAGCGAAGCTCGTTGCGAGTGACGGAACCGTGGGCGACTCCTTCGGCGATGCAGTCTCGGTTTGGGGCGACACGGCGGTCGTGGGGGCAAGACGCGGAAACGCGGTGTACTTGAACCAGGGCGTGGCCTATGTATTCGTGCGTGAAGGCACGACGTGGACCGAGCAATCCAAGATCTTCGCCAGCACCGGAATGATTGGCGGCGGCTTTGGAAAGGACGTATCGCTTTCAGGCGATACGGCGCTCATATGGGAAGGGAATAACAACTACGTCTTCGTGCTGCGAAAATCGAATGGTGATCCTTGCAGCACCGCGATGGAATGCCTGAGCGGTTATTGTGTCGACGGCGTTTGTTGCGCGACGGCATGCAATGGTCCTTGCGACGCCTGCTCCATTGCTGCTGGTGCGTCGCAAAACGGCCTCTGCGAGCCCTTGACCGACGAGCCCTTGGACGGCCCAACCTGTGACGACGACAATCTCTGTACGAACAACGACCGGTGCCAGGATGGCGTTTGTCGAGGTGAACTCAAAATCTGCCCCGGTGGAACTTGCTACGATGAGCAGTGCGATCCTCTGAACGGTATGTGCACAAAGTTTCCCCAGGCCGATGGAACCACCTGCAATGACGACAACGCGTGCACGTTGAACGACGTCTGCCAGGGCGGTGCATGCAACGGAGACCGCAAAGTTTGTCCCGAAATCGACGCTTGTCATTGGGGCGTATGTGCTGGTCCAAACGGCGAATGCCAGAACATCGTCAATGTGGATGACCCTTCGTGCGGCGGTATGAAACTCGTGGACGGAATGAATTGTCTCGACGAGAGGCAATGCGTGAGTGGTCATTGCATCGAGGGCGTCTGCTGCGATTCGACGTGCGAGCAAGGATGTTTTTCTTGCGTCGTGCCCGATTCTCGGGGCAAATGCTCCCCCGAGCGATTCGGCGAGGATCACAAGGGGACGTGCGGGAATCCCCAATTGTGTTCGCGCACGTGTTCGGGCATGACGGACCTGCCAGCAGGCACCGACCCGTGTGTGGATGCCAATGCGAAGACGAAATGCGTGCTCGCGTCATGCCTCGACGAAACCCATGCCCTCGCGCCATCGTATTGCGTCGATGGTAAAGACACGGCTTGTCCAGTGCCCGAGGTTCAGGATTGCGTCGATTATGCATGTAATGACCAGTTCGGTAGATGCCGAACGGATTGCGTGAGCGTCAAGGATTGCGCTCCTGGTCGCGTGTGCGACCCTGGCGGGCGCTGCGTGGCGCCTCCGCCGGTAGCGAGTGGCGAAGAAGTTGGCTGCACCGTGGCGCATCGACCATCCGGAAGCAGCACAGGGGCGTTTGTCTTGGCATTGCTTGGGGTATTGTCGTCATTTCGGCGCAAATTGCGACGAACGGTCATTGTTTCCAGCCTCGTGGCCTTGTCGTCGTCGTCCGTCGCTCTGGCCCAAACGCCCCCGCAAACGCCCTCGGAAACGCCGCCGGACCTCAAAGCAGAAGCCACCCTGCATTACGAAAAGGCCCGAAGACTCATGGCGGTAAAGGACTGGGCGGCTGCATATACGGAGTTCGTCGAAGCAAACCGGCTGTACACGTCGAAAAATGCCCAATCCAGCGCGGCGGTGTGCCTGAAAAACCTCCATAGATACGATGAAGCGCTCGAGCGTTTCGATGCCTTGCTGCGCGATTTCAACGATGTACCCCTCGATATGAAAATCGCAGCGCAGAGAGAAATCGTCGAATTGCGCGGTCTCGTCGGAACCATCGATCTCCGAAATGCCGAAGTCGGCGCCTCCATTACCGTCGATGGTCGACTTCGCGGGGAATTCCCCATGGTCTTGCCGCTACGCGTCCCCGCCGGGAGCCATTTGATTAGCCTGTACAAAGAGGGTTATGAAACGCTGCTCGTCCGCATGAATGTTCTTGGTGGCTCAATCGAACCCGTCGACGGGCGCATGAGGCTACTCGTGAAATCGGGCACGTTGCGGGTCGAGGAACAAAACGGGCAAAATCTCGAAGTGCTCATCAACGGCACGGTGGTTGGAAAAACCCCCTGGGAAGGGCTCGTGGGCATTGGGCAGCATACGGTGGCGTTGCGTGGCGAGGACCAAACGGGAGCCTTGCCCAAGACGGTCGAGATCGTAATGAACGCCAAAGCGGCCGTGGTCTTGCTGGCCGAAAAGCTCGATGCCCAATTGCGCATAACACCCTCACCCGTTGACGCCAGCATTGCGATCGATTCGATCTTCGTGAGCCGAGGCATTTGGGACGGACGACTTCGACCGGGCAAACATGTCGTCAGCGTCGTTGCGGATGGGTATTTTCCCAAGGAACAGACCGTGACGATCGAACGCGGAAAACTCGAAACGGTCGATATCCGCTTGAAAAAGGACCCTTCGTCGATTGCGTGGCGTACGCCGGGGCGATTTGGAGTCGAAGCGGTCGGGGCTTTCGGCATGTTGCCTTCATTTGGTGGAGATGTCACGAGTTGCAGCACCTGCGATGCGAACCTGGGGCTGGGTGGATCTGGCGTCGTGCACATCACGTATGAAACCTGGAAAGGCCTGGGATTCGGCGGCTCTTTGGGCTATATGTCCATCGGACAAACGATTGAAGATCGGCCAACGACCTTGAAAATCGTCGGGGTGACTCAACCTGATCTAGGTTTCGCGACCGATACATTGCTGCTTCGCGCACTGCGCTTTGGTGTTTGGGGTGCCTATCGATTTGGCGCGGAAAAGTGGCCCATTCGAGTTCGTCTCGGTATGGGCGGCGTGGTGGGAACTTTGACGGACACGCGAACGGGACGATTTCGTTTGGGTGGTCAGGCAGGGGCGTGTAGCGAATCGGATCTGAATTGTTTCAACGTGGGTCCGCTGGTCGAGGCGCCGTTTGTCGCGTATGGCTACGTCGCGCCCGAAGTGCGGATTGGGTATCGGTTCTCGAAGCACCTCGAGGTATCAGTAGGAGTCGAAGCGTTGGTCATGCTCGGCTTGGTTCGTCCGAAATGGAACGACGCGGGTCCCAAAAGCAACGAGGATCATGCGGTCAATGCGGCCGCGGATGGGTACGGCACGTTTGGCGCGGAATCACTGATCGGAACGGTGAGTGGGGCGATCTTGCCAGGTCTGGGGATTCGATACGAATTCTGAGCACGTGCAGCAGCGTATTTATTGACCTTTTTCTTCGGGTCTGTTACCGGTCCTATTTATGGCGTGGCTCGAGATCGAACTAGAACGCACAGGGGACAACGTACGCGTGTCCGCACGTGGGTCCCGCGGCGAGCGCCCTACCCCGCATACATTCGCGTTGGCGCAAGGCATTGAAACGCTTACGACGTTGGCGAGCAAGGTGGGCCGCGCCGTGCGTACGGGCCGAGAGCTCGACCCTACGGCGATCGAACTAGCCCAGACCATTTATGCGGAAATTTTCGCTGGAGAATTGCGCGAG
>DAOMZH010000340.1:0-10114 GCA_035437985.1 Polyangium sp. (in: bacteria)
GCCTTTACCGATATCCATCCACAACACGCCTTGCTTGATATACGCGCGCGCCCAGGTCATTTGTCCGGGCAAACTTTCGCCAGCAAACGTGCCTCCAGGCTGCGGGAAATACATCGACGGCTGTCGATACGAATGCACTCCTCGAAGTGTATCTTTATCGTGATTGAAGGCATATGCGCCACACGAGCCCGAATTCAACAAGACCCACAAGAACCGCCCCTCGTGTTCAGCTCCCCAACGCACGTCGTGGAACATCACCGCTTCATGCAATCCTTTTTCCACGAGCAAGCGCTTCATCATCTCCATGGGCACCGCATTGCCCTGATCCGCTTCGGTCGAGCAAATGATTGGCGAACCCGACGATTCCGGACGGCACGCAGAATTGAGCAAACCTTCGGCAAAATCGCTCGGCGCGCGCAAAGGCACGAGACCCAATTGATATTGCCAGCCCAAACAGTCGGCTTTGAATTCATTCAGCAAATCGAGCACCACCAGGTAGTCGCGAAGCTGCTCACGGGTCGCCCGCTCGTCGAAGTCCTCGGCGTCTTTTTCGCCCCAATGAAACGTCACGCCGCGATCTTTGACAAAACGAAATGCATCGTCAATGCGGGCATCCGAAATGCCCCGTCCACGATCGATGATCCACGCTTGATCCACCTTGTGCTCGGTAAAACCATATTTATTGAGCAATCGCGGACCGAAATAGCCATTGATCATCCCCATCGACGTGTCCCCGAGCATCAAAAGAAGCACGCGCCGCCGGCGAATGGCGTCGGCCACTTTACGCGCCCGGACGGATGCTTCCGCAGAAATGGGAGCTTGGTACGCAATGTCATTTTCAGGCCAAACGATTTTCCCGGTCTGACACCACTCGGACAAACGTTCCATGAAAGCGTCGTCCGTCGTCCAATCGTCCACATCGGTCCAGATGCGCGAGAACGGGCGATCCAAACTTTCGAGACACGCGCCTGTGTTGAGCAGTCCCACGAGTCCCGGAAAACGTCCAGAAAAGTTGGAGGCCAAAAGAAGTGGATTGTCTTTCCCAACCACTCCATCGGTCGTGTGCGGACCGTAGAACCAGTGCACACAAACACCGATCAGCGGATCGTCGATAGGACCGAGTTTGTCGATCGACTCATGCGGCTTCGACAAGAATCCTTCGACTCGATAAGGCTCGCGTCCCAGTTTGCGCAACGCCCGCTCGAGTTGATCCGTCGTGCGCGTGATGCTCGGAATGGCGACTTCATTGGGCTTGGTACGCGCATCGCCCGGCCAAAAGAGTGCAACTTTTTTCATCGAACGAATCCTCCGCTGCCGCCATTCATCACGCTCCAGCGCTGGCGTCAAGAGCGCTCGAACAATCTTTCATGCAAAACCACGACCGCGTTACGAATCTCCGCATCCGCGACGAGCATCGTCAGGCTGATGCTCTCGAGTGCAAAACTAATCATTTCGACGTTTACGCCTGCATCCGCCATCGCTTGCAGAATCGACGCGCCACTACCCACGCGCGTGGCCAAACCCTGACCCACCACAACCAACACGGTTTTTCCTCCCGCGATGTTTACTTCACCCAAACGTTGCAAATCGTCTAGCGCTTGATCCAATGGCTCGCGACGAGACGTAGTAAAACTCACGCTTACCTCGGACGTGGCAATCATGTCCACGACAACGCCGTGTTTTTTGAGCACTCCAAATGCTTCCGCCAGAAATCCCGCCGCTCCGAGCATTCTCGGTGACGAAATCGTCACGGCCCATTGACCTTCGCGATAAGCAATACTCGTCGCGGCTTGTTCCCCAATCGGCGCCGCGTGATGAATCACTGTTCCGGGATGTTCCGGACGATTCGTATTGAGCACACGGACGGGAATGTTTTTCTCCATTGCCGGGACCAACGTCGAAGGATGAAGTACACGACTTCCAAAATAGGCCAGCTCCGCAGCTTCGTCGAAATGCATCGTCGCAATCGAACGCGCTTGCGGAATGAGCGAAGGATCGGCCGTCATGACGCCGTCGGTATCCGACCAAATCTCCACTTCTTCGGCCGCAATGGCGGCGCCGACGAGCGTTGCCGTCAGGTCGCTTCCATTCCGCCCAATCGTGGTGATTTCACCGGTCTCTGTTTGCCCAATGAAACCCGTCACAATGGGAATAACGCCTTTGGGAATACGCTCGGCACAAAGATGCCTCATCTTCGCTTCATACCCAGGGAGCGGGCGCGCCGCTCCAAATGCCCCATCCGTGACAAACCCGAGCTCCCACGTATCAAATGCTTGGGCCGGAAAACCTTGCCGCGTGAAAAAGTCCGCAATCACGCGCACTGCCATGCGTTCGCCGAAACTCGCAGCATAATCGAGGCTCCGGGGACTGAGTTCCCTCACCAACGACAATCCTCGGTAAAGTCCCGTAATCTCTTCAAAAAATGGAGCCAGCAAGCCCTCGGCACACCCGCAATCGCGCGCGATTTCTGCTTGACGCCGAATCACTTTTTCCGGGGCGTAAATGCCTCGTGCGGCCTCCCGTGCACCATTGATGAGCGCATCGGTCATGCCCTTGTGCGCGGATGACACCACGAGCGGGCTGCGGGACGCCCGTGTGCGCACGATCAATAAAACCTTTTCGATTTGCTGGCGATTGGCGACTGAACTGCCGCCGAACTTCATCACGATCATAGCGCGGCGACGTTAGCGCACTGCGGCAAAATGTCTACGGGTTTTTCGCGCCCCCCGACATTTTGGTCCAGCAAACGACGCCTCAGCGCGGAACTTGAAGCTCGAGCTTCCGAATCTTCTCGTCGTAAAGGTCATTTCCACCGAATGCTTTAGCGCGTCGCAAAGCTTCGAGTGCCAACACTTTATTGCCCCAAGCCAACGCTCGGCGCCATTCCAGCACTGCCTTTTCTTCAGGACTGAGTTCCGGGGACATTTTGGGAAGGAGTTTGTCCGAATAACGCTGGAAATCGTACATGGTTATTTGTTCGGCCAGCGCGTACGGGGTCGAATATTCGAATGCGGGAAACAGATCGCGCAAGATCACCGGAGGTTCGGCTTTGTCGTGATCCGCCAAGTACCGATCCAATTCCGCATCCGTCGTAAAAACACTTCGTTCGACGAGCGCCAAAGGCGAGTCCATTCCGTGATGCCCAAGGACTCGACGAATCAATGGTGAATCGCCCAGGGATTTGACGAGGTCCGGATCAATGACCAATTCGCTGCGCGAGGCAAAGAGGAAACCTTGCGACGACCAGGGATCGGTATAGAAATGCACGTGCGGGAAAACCGTGCGCAAGGTCTGCACGACCGATCGAACATCGCGCGGAAAAACGTGGTGCACTTGAATCCACAACATGAAAATGCCGTCGGATTTCAGTTTGCCCGATACCGCGCGGAAGAAATCTTGGCTATAGATATTGCCCGCGCCGGCAAAGGCTGCCCCGGAAATCGCAATGGCCACGTAATCAAAAGGATCTCGTGCTAATTGAAGACGATTCCGCCCATCGTCACAAACGATGGAAACCCGATCGGTATCTTCGAAAGCGTCCTTGGAAAACGCCGAGAATTGCGTGCGGGCCGCTTCGAGGATGGCGGGACTGTATTCGACAGCCTCGATTTTGCGAAATGGCATCGCATGAAGCACCCCCAGCGTACGCGCGGGACCCATGCCCACGAGCATTGCGCGATCGTAATGCTTTACATAAAGCCCGCCCAACAAAGCAAACAAATCTTGAAGTTCGCCAGGCTCGTCATTGCCTTCGTATTTTCCGTTCGTGCGCATCGTCCGCTTGCCATTGCTCTGCGCCCGCATGACCGTAATGAATCCACTCTGCGCGTCCTCGCGCACCCATTCCACTTCACTGTCCCGCTTCGTCTCCGGCGGCTCCCAATAATAATGACTGCCCAAGGTCAAGCGATATACGTCCCAGCCCCGGAACGAGAGCAACGTTCCCAGACAAACGACGGCCGCGAACGCAACGCGTGCACGCTCATTACGCGCGGGAGTTTGTCCAGATTTTGACTTCATTCCTGAATAAAATGCCAGCACCGCCAAAGCCAGCCCAAAAGCCGCGCCAAATTCGAGTATCCGATCCGAGCCAAATCGCCCGAGAAGGAAAAAGCCACAGACAATCGAGCCGACGATCGTGCCCAATGTATTGGCGGCAAAAAGACGTCCCACCCACGCCCCATGTTGCGCTCCTTGCCCCTTGGTGCCTGCAGCAAGCGCGGGCAGAGACATTCCCAGCGCGAGCGTCGTCGGGAGCAAAAGCGCCAAACAAAAGCCGAGACGCACGCCTTCGCGCGCGAAAAATTGTCCTGCTTCCTTCAGCTTGTACGTTTTGTCGATGACGATTGAAAACATGTCCCAACCATTCAACGACAACGCGACGCCAAAAGCCGCCAGAAGCATGGCCCACACGAAAATCGAGGTGGATGACAAACGAGTTTTTCGAGCTACCGCGGGCAGAATCAAACTTCCCAGGCCAATACCCAGCAGAATGGCAAAAAGCATCAACGCGAAAGCATAGGTCGTCACGCCAATGACGGTACCAATGAGATGAAACCAAACGACTTCGAGAATGAATGCCAGCGTTCCTTGCGCAAATGCCAACCCCAGCGCCAAACGCGGCTCCAAGTGCCATGTCGCCGTCGATTCTTCAACCGTCTCGTTTGTCTCGGCAACTTCATTCTCGTCGTGCTTCGCCACGGTACCAATGCGTCGCGAGATCAATGCGCTGACGAAGGCGATGAGGAAATTGATGGCTGCGCAGGCATACAGAGTTCCGTCGAGGCCAATGCGGGGAATGACCGCATAACTGGCCAATAACGTACCAATCGCCGCTCCGAGCGTATTGACCGCATACAAGAGAGGAAGGTTTTTCTCGAGCGCTTGACCTCGACGAAATGCCGCGACGAGCGTGGGCAAGGTTCCGCCCATCATCAATGTCGGTGCAAACACGAGCAGAAATGAAAGAATGAACCGCACGGCGGTCAGCGATATCGGCGAATCTGCCAGAGGACTCGCCAAAAGCACGCCGAGGCGTTGGAAAGGACCAAAAATCAAGGGCAAAAGGGCATAAAATACCCCAACTGCGAATTCGAGCACGGCATAGGCCATGACCGGTCGCTCGCGTTCGTGCGCGCGACGGCCAAAGAGCCAAGCGCCTGCTGAAAGCCCGGCCATGTATGCCGCGAGCACCGTCGAGGTCGACAAATGACTCGACCCAAAAACGTACGTGAGCAGCTTGTTGAGGACGACTTCCGCGGTCAGCGCGGTAGCACCGGACAGAAAAAAGAGTAGGGAAACAATGGCGATCGTGCGGCGATCTGAAGACGAGCTGGTCATGATTCCGCGGCGGACCGTACGCCGGCGGCAAGGGCCATGTCAAGCGTCACGAGCAAGTTTTACGAGGCGCCGATAGCCGCCTTGAACCACATGAATTGATTGGAACTTGCATTCATTCCCGATCCGGTCGGGGAACCACTTCATCGACAGGTCCTTCGATACGCAAGGCCCAATAAAGCGCCATTGGCACGAATTTACCCGCGACACGAAACACTTCCCAACCCAGCAGCAAGTCTTGGCTCCCTTCATTTACCGCGACAAGCGGCGTAAAACCAAGTCGCGCCAAATCCCACATGGGATTGCCCACCTGCCCATAATCCAAATAATGCGCTCCCCGATACTCTTGCGGAAACTCGAGGCCGTTTCGCTCCTGCACCAGATAATGCCCAAACGTGATGGGTTTTCCTTTCCGATTCCGCATCGGAATCCGCGCACCATTCACCCCGTGCTGCTCCATCCGCACATTCCAACCCCGAACCCCTCCCGTCACCTCATCTCGGACAAACGTTTTTCGGAACGTATGCCATAAAATCTTGCGCGCGACCTCGGGCAAACTCAGGTCCACGCCGACATATGCATTTCCGGCCAGTTTTTCCGGTTCGAGCGGATGACCGCGCAAGAGTACCTGGTGCAGCGCTTTTGCGTCCATAGCCATCAAGTCTTCGAGTGTCAGGGGCGCGGGGTTTGTCGTCATTGTTTTCTCCGAGACCTCTTTGGTCAAAAACGAAGCGTGCTCGTATACGCGTGCAGTTGATGCTTTTGCCTCGATTCCCACGGCGGCGCGCGCCGCGAGCGTGGCGACGGCCATGATGGGAATCTGCGGATTGACTCCAATATTCGAAGGAAATACACTCGAATCCGCAATATACAGTCCTTCGAGGGCCACATGGCGAAAATCTGGCCTAACCACCGATTTCATGGGATCACTACCCATGACACAAGTGCCGAACATATGGGTAATCGCCGCTTTGAAGGCCCCAGGTGCGGTGGGACCATCGATTTCCAGATGAATTAATTCTTCAATGCTCGACGTACGCGGGACAATCCCCCGCACGCCTGGGGAAACATAATCGGCGCCAGCGGCCAACATCATCTCGCCCATGATTCGCAATCCACGACGAAACAAGGCAATATCACGCGCCGTCGGGGTGTAGATCACCCGAGCCTTACCGCGAAGGACGACCACGCGACCACGCGCCTCTGCGCGTACCGCGGCGCCCCAATCGAGTTTGTGCGCCATGTCTTCGATTTCTTTGGCAAAATCATGCCCCACCCCGTCCAGACGCCCCGCCAAAATGGCTAGGCCAAACCCGAGCGCCTCGAACTTCAATCCCTCATGCCGCAAGCCAATGACTTCGTGTCCCTGCGTTGCGCCCTCCCACATTCGCACGGGCTCGGGAAATCGACCCGCCATCGAAACGCCTGGATGACAGGAAAAACCTTTTCCCACGGGCCCCTGCTCGAGTCGATTCTTCAACAACAGCGCTGGAGTTTGTACGGCGCTGGCCGCCAAAATCACCGCCTTGTCGGCTCGAATTCGCACGTCCACCCCGTTGACGCTCATCCCACGCACGCCGATGGCCCGATTGCGATGTTTTTCGATTTCCGTGATTTCGACGGAGCTGACCACGATCGTCCCTCGACCGCGAGCATCGGCCAATAAGGTCGCATCGACGGAGAGCTTTTTTCCTTTGGGGCAGCCTTGCATGCACCGTCCCAACCCTTCGCAATCCGAAACATTGCGCCGAATCGGGCGATGCTCGAGCCCCAATGCTTCAGCTCCTTTGGCCATGAGCAGGTTTTTCCGGCCCGCAATCCGCGAACTCGTTGGTTTTACATTGAGCCTCGTTTCAAATGCTTCCGTGAGCGCTTCGATTTCGTCGAAGGGCAATGCTTCGGCCAATGCTGGATCGGCTTGCACCCATTCATCGTGGATGTCCCGAGGCATTCGCCAGCAAATGGCCCCATTGATGGGACTCGAGCCACCCACCATTTTTCCTTGAAGAAATGGTATTAACGCGGAGCCCCAAACCACCGAAGCCCCCATGTCTCGGTAAGCCAAAGACATCGCGGCAAAGGACGATTCTGGAAATTCGTTTGGCGTGATGTAACGCCCTTCTTCGACCACGACGACGCGCGCTCCGAGCCGCGAAGCCTCGCGCGCGGCCGCTGATCCCGCAGGACCGCTGCCGACGATGACGACGTCGGTCTGCAATTCGAATGAACCGGTCAGCGAGCCGCCGTCAATGTGCGTCATTCCCGACCTCGCACGACGTTTTCCACATGCGGATCATTGAAATAACCAAACGCAACCACGATTTTGAGGATCTCCACCAAAGGCTCCATCGTCGGCATTTCCGCTGCGCGCCGCAAAAAGTCCTCTCGCTTGTCTTGATCGAGCGCAGCGATTGAGCGACAATATCCCAGCAAATAGGGCAGAACGCCCCCCACAACAATCGTCGAGGCTCGAAAACCCAGGCGCAAATGGAAAGGCGCGACGGAATCGAATTGCTTCCAAAAATCAGCGAGATCCACGTCCTTGGCAGCGGGTAGTCCTCCGCCCGGAGCAGGAAGCATTGCGGCGACCAAAGCATCACGAAGGGCCGAAGAAGTCAGCATCGAGTTTCCAATATCCGATCTCGTGTCGATTGTCTACACGAACCCCAACGTCTTTACCACCAGCCCCACGACCGCCCCACCCACCACGATCCATGTCGCATTCAGATTGGGTCGCCAAGCCGCAGGCACCGCGGCCAACAGAATCAGCAAAGCCGCCCAATCCACAATAGCTCCCCGGGCCAGCACAATGGTCGCTGCCACCAAAAGCCCCAGCGAAGCAGCAGAAGCTCCATCGAGCAGCCCCGAAAAATGTCGTGAGGCCCGCAGTTTTGGAATATATGGCGCGCTGAGACGCACAAAAAGAAAACTGGGCAAAAAAATCGCCAACGTTGCCGCGACTGCACCCGCTGGACCTTCAATGAGATAACCGATGAATGTAGCCGTCGACAGAACTGGGCCCGGCGTGAATTGACCAATCGCGACAGCATCCAAAAGCTCGTTTTCCGTCAGCCATCCCCGCTCGGTCACCAATCCCGCCCGCAACAAAGCAATGAGCACATACCCACTGCCATAAAGAATGCTGCCCACTTTCAGAAAGAACAACGTCAATGCGCCGAGCTTCGACGTCGCCGCCAAAACGCCAGGCGTGGCCAGGGCAAATGGAAAAATCGCTCGAGACGGCGGCGCAGTTTCGGCGGTTTTCTTTTCTGCGGTGGGCGGTGGCTGCTGGCGCGTCTTTCCCAAACCAAGCAAACACCCAGCAATCAACACCAGGATTTCACTCGCCCCCAGAATCGTCGCCATGGCTGCCGCAATGCCCACGGCCAAGAAAAACCAATCTTTTTTCTTGGGAATCACGAGCCGCGCCATGGCTACGAGCACAATGGCCAAAATCGCTGGGCGGATTCCATAAAGCACATTCACGAGCGCCGGAATCGAACGAAAATGCACGTAAGCAATCGCGAACCCCGCCGTAATCAACGCTGCCGGGCCAATAAAACATGCTCCGGCCATCATGAGCCCCGGCACTCCTGCACGGCGATACCCCAAATGAATCGCCATTTCCGTCGAATTGGGCCCAGGAATCAGGTTCGTCGCCGCAAACAGATCCAAGAACTCATCGCGCGTCACCCATTTGCGCCGCGTCACGACCTCCGCCTCCATCAACGCCACATGCGCCGCAGGTCCCCCAAAAGCCGTAAATCCAAGCCGCAAAAACAAAAAAGCCACCTCGCGCAAACGACTCGATTCCGTCGCTGCCGGTGGCCTCTCCGTAGATGACGAGGGAACTTCGGTCAGTGGGCGTCTCCGACCAGGATCATCGCGTCGACTTCTTTTTCTGCCAAGAGCCAATCTTCAACCGGATTCGTTTTTCCAAACCCGATGCGTAACGCCCGATGATACGCCGCATGCGAGATCAAGCGCCGCCGTTCCTCAGAAGAAATCGGTTTGCGAGGCTCGACCACCTCCGTCTTGGCCGCTACCACTTCTTGAATTACTTCAATAACTGGTGCAGCTTCGGATGTAACCTTTATTGCGGAATCAATCGGTTCCGATGTCGCAAGAATCGCCGTGACAGGGGTTGTGACGCGCGGCGTTTCGTCTTTTTTCTCCGGGGAAACCTTGGTCTTGGTGGCCTTTTTGCTTTTCGTTTTCATTCGGTGCCCTCTTTCTGTGTGGCTTGTCGCGGTCGCGCTTCTTAACGCGCTGCATACATATCGGCAAGTTTTTCTCCGAGCTAAAGACGCGATGCGTTGTGCGTCATTGGGTGGGCCTTGTTCAGTAGGACATATTCTGTCCGATTGGTTCATTATTTGCGTGCAACTTTCTTTGACGGCGAGAAAAGGGCTGGTACGGTGTTCAGTATGTCCCTTGCCTCTGCAGCCACGGCACCTGAACTGAACATCGACGCACGTCGTCGCGAGCTTTTTCAAAGTGCCCTTGTTCGCCCAGGTCTTTCGACATCGACGGATCGGGCCAAGGTGCTTCCACTGGGATTACGTTCAGTGGATGAAGCTTTGCCCGAGGGGGGTTTGCCCAGGGGAGTCGTCGTGGAGCTGTCGGCACCACAGGGTTTGGCGCGAGCAACCACCTTGGCTCTTGCTCTGTGTGCTTCAGCGCAAGCGCAGGCGCGACATCGAAGCAGTGAAGACACGCAAGGTGCTTGGTGCGCGTGGCTCGATCCCACAGCCACGTTGTTTGCCCCGGGAGCAGT
>DAOMZH010000341.1:0-10113 GCA_035437985.1 Polyangium sp. (in: bacteria)
GCAATGACTCTTTCTACAGTTTGCGCAATTGGCGCGACGCGTTTTGCGCAATTGGTTCCATTTCGACAAATTGCGCAAATCCAATTCGAATTTCGAGAAACAAGAAATAACACTTGCACTGGTGCTGTGATTCTGATATACACTCGCCCCCACGAGCATGCACCGCCAATCGCTATTCGCGCTTTTTTTGACGGCTTGTACGTCGAGCACGGCGCCTTCCAAGCCTCCAGTGTCCACCACCAAACCCGAACCTACAACCATCGCGCAACCGGAAAGGTCCAAAGAGATGCCCATTCCTCCTGACCTCGAGCAACAAATTCGCCGTTCCTCGGCCATTGGCGTCCAATTGTATTTGCTCGACAAAGTCTCGGCCATTGGAACGGACGTCATGCTGGCGAATATTCCGAATCCGCAAGCGCGCGGGCTTCGTGGCTACCTGCCCATGCGCGCGGGGGATGACCAAGGAAACCCATCGGATTCGTTTCTCGTGCTATTTTTCACGAATGAAACGCCCCCGCGCATAGCGTGCGAAACGCGCATTACGCCGAATCGCAAACCCGAATTCAAGGAGTTTGACCCGCCCCGCGTACCGGACGAACTCGTGGCCGCACTTTTCAGCGCGCGACAGATAGCCATGGCTGCTTGGCCGAATACCGGTCAGCCCCTCAATCCGGTATTGCTTCCTGGTGCAGCCCTTGGCGAAGATGGAATTCTGGTGTATCTGCTTGTGGGAACGAACAAACCGAACGTAGCCGTATTTGGCCAGCACTTTCGGGCCCTCGTCCCTATGAATGGGACCAAAGTTTCGTACATGATGCCGATGTCGAAGTCGATTCTCGAATTACCAACGCGAGCGCCCGATGGAGAAGCGATCGAAGCATTGACGGTGACCCACATCGTGACGGATTATCCATTGGAGACGCACGTCTTCATTAGCTTACAAATGAAGATGCCGATTTACGTCGTGACAAACCGCGGCCTCTGGTACGTCAATGGCGACGAGATATCCTTCCTGGGCAACAACCCGCCAGGTGAATGAGAATGAGGGTAGGGCATGAATTGGGCACTGGCTCACAGGTGCGGAAGTGGACATGGCGTGGTTCTAAGCGTAGTCCAAGCTACAAACACAGCGCCCTCTTGACAGATTTTGGGCCGCTTCGCCATACGAAGAATTGCGTACGCAGCGGACAAAAATGTAATTTATCGTTCGGTTTACGGCGGGAGTCGGTTAGGCAGTTGTGGTGTGAATCACTCGACGTCTCCGCCGCGGAGTAAAGCGACGAGTTCTGGGCGGGAATGGATGTTCAAGTTGCGGTAGATGTTCTCCGCGTGTTTGCGCATCGTGCCGTCAGAGACACCTACGTGCGTGGCAATTTGTTTATAAGACATTCCACTTCGCGCCAGCAGCATGGCAACTTCGAGTTCTCGTGGCGTCAGCATTTCCGACAGGACTTCGAGCGCGAGCGGTTTGCTCGATTCTGCTTCCAAGTTTAGCCCGGGAATCATGGCCTCATTCATGCGCAGAAGATACATGTCATAAGGAATCTCGTGCGTTTGCTGCTTTAATGGAGTCATGCGCAAATCGAGGAAATTCGACCGATTTGAATGCACGAGGTGCCAACCTTTCCGCGGTTTCTTTCGTGCCTGATCAATGAAGTCCTGAAGGAATTGGCGGCTCGACGGGATGCCCGCAGCGGTCCGATACTTGGAGGCGAGATCGTGGCCGCGTTGGTTGAGTTCCCTGACCTTGCCATGCTTGTCGAGACAAACGTAACCGGTATTTTCGTCGGCCATGATCTGACCGAGGATGGAATGCGAGGCGATGAGGGGCAAACCGAGGCGTGAGAATGCATCGTGTACGGCGGGCGCCAGAGCCCTGAGGCGCGCAGAAGAATAGTGTGGAAACCGAGACCCGCGTTCGGTAATGAGCGCCATCATGATGTGCACGATGGTTCCTCCGGGCTGAGTCTCTTGGTGTACTTTGTATCCTGCGCCTTCGCCGAGGTTGAAGCTATCGAGGTGATGGAGCACCTCGAGTTTGTCGCGGAGTTTTTCCGGGAGCCTATCGGCATCGCGCCAGAAATCGCCTGGTGCCGACGAAACCACAGGCGAGAGCGCTTGTTGCAATTGGTCTTGTCCCGTGCCCATCCAGATCGACAAGACTGGAGTGGGCAACTCGAGAGGCGTATTGGTCATCGATGGTTTGTCCGCGAATTCGACGACGCCGATCAAGCCAGCTGCTGCTGGCACGCAGAGCGCGATGGCTTCGAGCAGTGCTTTTGCATCGTCACCAATCGCGATGCGCCGCAGCCGCTCCGTTGCGAGTAACAACGCAGCATGATCCGAGTCGTCGAGAATGTCCGTTCGTCTATTCATCCCACCACCTCGACGCTCAGACTAGACGAACTCGCACGTGAAGAGCAAGTGTTCGAAGGGGCGACCACGTCCGTCGACAGCAATGGTCACGAGCGACCCATACGGAAAACCTGCAGGCTCCCGCGCAATCGTCGAAAGTGTCCCGGTACGCGCCGCAATGGTTATGGTCCGGCAACGTTCGGCGTGCGAAAGCAATCGCATAGGCGTGGGATCCGCGGCAGTGGACGCGAGGTCGGGCTGATTGTCGGACATGGCTCGTGCAGCAGCAACTAGCACAAGGTCATGGCCGCTGCATGAGCCATTTCATTGATTTAGTCGCTGCTCATTTCCCATTCATCGTCCCGATTGTCGTCGTGCAGTCCAAGCAATCCGTCAAATGGCCCAGGCACGGGCGCATCGTCGTCATCCGCTTCGGCCATCACTTCGTCGAGGTGCGTTATGGTTCCATCGGACAAATATTCTTCCCATTCGTCGGGGTGGTCTTGCACCAGCATCCCTTCGACCGCCGCAATGTTCAGGCGTCGAATCGGTTTCCCATCCGTGCTGCTTCGCGGGCGAAAACGTAATTCTCGCAAAGCGTAGACCGTCAGCTCAATGGGAAAAACATCCGCCACGTGAATATGCATGTATTCGCGCAACTGCCCGAATTTCAGAATCGTGACCCGCTCCGTTTCGAACGTCCACCCGAGCTTGCGCAGATGAACCTCGAGCGCATCTTCGTTATCGGTGAACACCGAAAGATCAATATCACTTCCCCGGCGAATATGCCCCGTGCTCACCGAACCAATCAATCGCGATGTGAAGGGCACGAGCGTCCGCATGGCTTCCAAGGCAACAATACGCATTGCAAAAAGCCGGCGTGTGCGGCGGTCCCCTTCGGCGAGCTCCGCCAGCAAAAGCAACGCATCGCGAATCTCACCATTCGAGGGCAAATCTTGCGGACGATATCGTAATCGTTTCCCACCGACGCGCCCCAACAAACGTTTTGCAGCCATTCGTTTGGCCGTAAAATATTGTTTGACCTCTTCCTCGTACATGAGGCGTGCGGCTTCCGCAGCAATTTGGGCTCGCAAGCCCCCAGAACGTTCGGCGCTCATGAGGGCAATGTGCTCGTGACGAGCGGGGCAAGGGCTTCGCGCAATTTCCGCAGCGCGCCACCAACGGTTTTTCCGGAACGTCCAGCGCCATAAATGCGTTTTTGCACCACTTGTTGCGACACGCCAAGACGCCGAGCGATTTCGCCTTGCGACAAACCCTCGAAAAAATGCGCTTCAATAGCCTCGCGCTGTTTGTCGGTCAAGACCGTAGCGATCGCGTGCCGAACGGCGTCGTGCAGCTGTTCCTCAGCGTCGGAGGCATCGGCATCCCCATGATAAAGATGTCGGTCCCGATCGAATTGATCGAGGTCGGCCATCAAGCGTTCGCGTTTGCGATTACAAGATTTCCTTTCCGGGTTCATGGTTTTCGTGAAGAGGAGCGGGCTCGCCGCTGGGGTCAAGGAGGGAAAGATCTTTGGTATCGAGAATCATGGAAAGCGCGATTTCGGGCGAAAGCACGATTGCATGCGGGGATCGTCCGCCGACGTCCCAGCGACGCAGGTGCTGGAGGTCGACGAGCGCAGTGGTGCCGCGAAAGCGGCGTTTTGTCATTCTGGGGTTTTTGAGCAGGTCGAGGTGATGTCGCACGAGCCAGACGATTCGAGGCGACACGATATCTTCGAGAAGATCGGCGCCAACTTCGTCGTGATTCGGCGAGTCTACCGCTTTTCCGACGTCGTGCAAGAGGGCCGCAGCCCAAAGCGCACGGTCCTGCGTTGCGGCACGCGCCAGGTCAAAAACCTGGAGCGAATGAAAAAGCGCATCTCCCTCGGGATGATACGCGGGATCTTGGCGAACACCGTCCAGGGCGAGCAACAAGGGTAACAATTCGTCGTACATGCATGGGCGGCACGCGGGTGCCTCTACCCATGGGGCCGAGTCACACCCACCGGGAACATTTTTACTGGCGAGGTGGGGTTTGGGGCGAAAGGCGCCAAAGGCGACCTGAAGCCCCAAATGTCAACAAGGTGTTCGCGCGAGCGCCCGCCCCTTCACCTCAATTCGTGCACATGATGTTCGTATTGCCGTTTTTCGCCCCAGGAAAAACGTTGTCGCATTTCACGACATTGCCTGTCGTCTGGTTCGTGATGTCAATCCCAAAAGTATCAATCACGACGTCGCTCGTATTGCCCGAGAACGTGTTGTCACTCCCCGAGCCCGCGAGCGTATGAAAATGCGTTTGAAATCCGGCCGTGAGCAGCCCATTGCCCCCGGAATTCTTGCCAATGTTGTTGGCAATCACGTACCCCACGCCTTTGACGTCCACCCAGCTATCCGCTGAATTCGCCCCATTGATCAAATTCCCGTCGAATGTATTGCCGCGAATTTCACCATTGAGCGTCCCTTCCTTCGCATCGATGCACTCGGAATAAATGTCATAAACGTTGTTCCGCAAAATGCGATTGCGATCGCTTTTGTCATCGTCGTTTGTCTTGGCACAAACGCCGGTATTCGTCCCAATATAAATCCCTTCGGCCAGCCCGGCAGAACCATCGTCCGCTTTGCCGCTCCCATGAATCTCCGAATCTTGCAGCGTATTGTCCGCACTCGAACAACGGAAATGGATGATCTCCATACCGGCATCACGCAATTCCAGACCCGTGATCAGATTATGGTTTGCCCCGTCGAGCATGACGGATTTTTGCCCGCGCGCAATGGTAAAACCCGAAAGAATCCACCAATCAGCCTCGAGATGGAACGTATAACCATTGGTTCCTCCCTGATCGAGAATGGCTTGGCGACTCCCACAAATGATGATCGGATTCGCCTCGGTTCCATTCGTACCTGGAGCGACCGCGAATTGCCCCGAATAAGTACCATCGGCGAGATGAATTTTCGTCCCTGGTGTCGCAGCGGCCAATGCATCCTTCAGCGCATTCGTATCCGCGACTTCGACCGTATTCATTGCTGGAAAATCACACGGGTCCGCCGGGTTCGTCATTCCGCTCGAACTACTCGAACTCGAACTACTCGACACAATGCCCCCGCCCATGCCGCCACTCGACGTGCTTCCGCCCCCACTTCCGCCAGTGCCTCCGCCAGTGCCTCCCGCACCGACTTCATTACCTGCGTGACCAGCGCTGCCTGCGTTTCCTTCATTCCCGGAACAACCAATGAATCCAAGAAAAACGCTTGCAGCCGCCGCCACGTACCAGCCAGCAGCAAAACGAAGGGCCCAGTGAGATTCGTGCGTTGACATGCGCCCATAAAAACCGAAATCAGGGCGCATGTCAATGGCAAATGCTGAGATCCGCCGCTTGGGGAGTGCTTGATTTCACGACGCCGCGGTGGGGCCCCGCTGTTTGAGCCCGCGCAGTGGGCGAGTTCGGGGTACCGCGGATGTCGTGAAATCGAGCCTCGCCAAGCACAATGAACGAAGTGGCGCAGTATTGCCCAACACCCTTGTATATCAGAGCTTGATCAGCTCCACATCGTCCATGTGGATGTAATTGGCGCTATTGCCCGACGACAGCCGCGTGTGGAAACCAAACTCGAGATACCCGCCAGTCACCGAGATCGGAGGTGTTTCCACGAGCGTCCAGTTCCCATAGGTCCCAAGATCGGTATAGGCTGGTGCGCCCTGCGCGCTCGTCTTGGCTTGAAGACGAGCAATATTGAATCCACCACCCTTGCGCACCCACGCGCGGACCTTGTAATTGCCCGACGCAAGCCCCGACCTTTGTTGGTACGTCCACGCCTCGAAAGGTGAGCCGTTCGTCCAATGCGTCAAGTGGTACGAACCCGAACGGCCGCCATTATACGTCTCGGAATACGCGGCATTTCCAGTGCCATTGGGGCTCCAGGTCGACCAACCATTCATTCCGGCCTCGAAGCTCGGGTTTGTCAACGCAATGGGTCCGCCCGGTTGAGCGACACCCTGCTGATACCAGCGCACGAACTCGACTTCCATCGTTTTCGTCACGCCCGCCGGCAAATCAATGCTAGCCGGGTTTGGATAACCGTACCAATTCCCACCGATCGCCAAGTTCAGAAGGAGGTAATGGTTCTGCTGGAACTCGGACTCGTTGTGATAATAGGGGCTGTTGGCGACGATATTGCCATCCAGTCGGAAAATCATGTTGCTCGGCGTCCATTCCACTTCGTAAATGTGGAACGAATCCGCGAGGTTGTAATTGCCGCTGGCGCCGGTGCCCCAATGCGCATCACCCCCATTGAACCAATGCGTCGCCGATTTCATCCAGGTCGGCTCGGTCGATTTCCACTCGAGAATGTCAATTTCGCCGCAGGAAGGCCAACCCACACTCGAAACATTCCCGCCCAGCGTCCAGAAGGCAGGCCACATTCCATAACCCGAAGGCACTTTGATGCTGGCCACAATCTTTCCATACCGCTTTTCGACTTTTCCTTTCGTGTGGATACGACCGGAATAGAACGAGCGCGGACCATAACCCGTGCACCGCGAATCACTCGGATTGTCATACGTGCGTTGCGCAGAAATAATGAGTTTGCCCGAATTCACCGCGACGTTTTGCGCCCGGGGAAATTCGAGCTCCCCCGTCCCGAAATTGCAGTTGTTGGTAACGGGATCGAAATCGCTCGTCAAAACGTTCCAGTATGCACCATTCAGACTCGATCCGTCGAATTCGTCACCCCATACCTGGGTCCAGCCAGAACCGGGATTGTAATTCAGTGCCGAGGCATTGGTGTCAGTGCCTTCGCCGACTTCAGGAGTACCGTCGCTCGTTTCGTCGGGGGAAAGTGAATCCGGGTTTTCGGCGATACACCCACCGAGCATCAACAACGAGCACACGATTGCGAATTTGCGGTTCATGACGGTCTCTTTCGTTTCTCAGCGTTCTGCATAAACCCCTGAGCAACGACCGTGCCGACGATATGTTGTAATGATAGAAACTATGGCGCAACCACGAAACAGCGCATTTTCACGAGAAGAGTCGATGAATCGTCGTGATCGTCATCGATTCGATTTTAACGTGGGGATGATCGAATCAATCACCCCTGGCTGCAAATGACAGTCATTGGGGTGATCGAATCGATCACCCGTCGTGGATGTGATTGGTAGCTTACGTGAATGCCGTCTGTTTTACTTCGGCAAGCAAATCTTGGCGAATTCCAAATCTTCGCACGAATGATCGGCCGGACACGCGGGTTTTCCGGCGCCGCACAATTGCTGACAGAATCCCATGATTGCATTGATGTACCCGGGGCGGCATCGAGGTGCTGTCGTCGGTTCACCTCGTGAACACTCCAGCAAGCGTTCACAATCATTGCCGTAGGTGAGCTCGCAATCGATGTTCGTGCTGCTGACCATATTGTCGCAAGTGGCTTCTTTGGTCACTTTCTTATGACAAGTGCAGAGTTTTTCGGCGAGCGCTGCTTCGCTATGAAGATCGAGCGGCGATTTCGCGCCTTCGAAAACCCCGACCACTTCGGGTTTTTTGCTGCCTCGCGGCCATTTTGCCGTCAAGGTATGGCTTTTGTCCGACCAGGAAAAGTCTGCGGCAAAATCCGTCCCTTCGACGAACGGTACGACGAGACTCGCAATGCCCCCACCGGTGTAGCTAAATGCTTCTCCGTGCCCACCCTTTTTGATGACGATTCCAGTGGGCGTTCCGCCAGTATCATTTTTCCCGTGGCAACTGACCCGCAAGTATTCACGCACGATTTTCGTTTCGCAATTCAACGCCGAGGAACCTTTGACCGTGACTTCTTTTTGTTGGGTGTTCCATTCGGCCAAGGTGGGTGGTGAAGAACGGCCTGGAGGCAATTTCGCCGGTGCAGCAGGCGCGGCAGGTTCGGTGGCTGCTGTTGCAGGTGGAGCGGCAGGTTGTGCCGCGGCCGCTGTTTGCGCCGACGTGGAAGCAGGCTTGGCCTCCGGCGTTGGTTTTGGCGTGCCCTCGGTCTTATTTGAATCGGAAGAGCGGCAACCACTGACGGCGACGAGCATGAGGACGAAAATCTTGTATCGCATGCGTATGCACTCCATGGAATGTGCGTGACGCGGCCCTCTGCCGCTCCGGGCCCAGGTTACTCCTCGACGCGGATCTTTGAAAGCACGAAATGCCGTGCAATATTTCGTTTGTTGAAACCAATTTCAGCAGCCGCCGGGCGGTGGATCTTTGTCATGCGCGGCCTTGAACAACATCGGGAACAGGCAGTCGTTGGTAAAAAAACCCTGGTGATCGACCGTAAATTGCTTGGAGGTGTGGATCGTGATGACCGTCGTCCCGCCATTCAGGTTCACCGTATAGTCGTTATCCTCCATTTTGCACTTGTGCGCCTCGCCTATGGGAATCGATTGCGACGTGTCGAGACACGCGAGCAGTTTGGCGGTTTCGAGTTGCAGCTGCATCTCGGCGCCGTCGTGATCGTGGGTCGCAGTGACTGTCGTCACGTTGCTGGGGACCTCCGGCGGCCCGCCACATGCTGAAAGGATTATCCCCAAACACAGCCCGAGGCCCAGCGTGCTCGATGTTCTCGCGAAGTTCATGGATGCATCGTCACCGCATTGGAAGCTCGTGTCAACATTCTTTTACTTTGCGGGTCGTTTCCACCGGACGGCAAACTGATCGCATTCGCGTTCATGTCCCCGGAGGCGGAAAGCATTGATGAGCAATCCGGTGGCGCGGGGATCGAAAACGGACAAATTCGCAATTTCGGGCCAGATATGTGTGTCTTGGAGGCGCACCGACGACACGAGAACCTCGCTGCATTCGCGAAAATCCACGACACAACTCGACGCGTTCATGTTTGGATGCGCCAAACCACTCGTCGTAATGCCCGTGAAGATGTTGGACATGTACTTCTGGACGAACTCAGTTTCTTCCGCGGTCATTTCCGCAGGAAATTTGAAGGGATTTTCGGTGACGGGTCGTAAGGGGCCACTTTCATCCCGTACATAAACGTCGAGACCGGCGATGACCGCCCAACCAGGTTCGAACCAGAGCCAAGCCAATTCGGCGAAGCGCGCTTTGGGATCCAAGGGATCCTTGGGGTTCGACAGGAGCAAGTCGCGCGTTGCGGCAATACACGTCTCGGCAAACTGTTCAACATTGGAGCGCTGCGCATGACGCTCGGGATAATGCCAATACTTCCAAGTGCGCAGGTCGGGGTCTGGAGCATACCCGCGAACACCTCGCAATTGCACGAGCCGAAGTCCGCGGCTGTAATCGAACCGATCGATCAGAACCGTGGGATACGTCTGTTCGGTGAAGCGCCAATGCAGGATATCGCAAGCTTCATAATGTACATGTCCGTTGGGCATGGTTTGTCACTCCTCATTGACGATTGTCGACGCGCGGAACGATGGATTGAAGGGGCAGCGGTGGAAAGACTTGTGGCATTTTGGTGCGGCAGTGTCTACAGGGAAAAGGGGGTACTACGGCAACCTCGAGCATTATCTTGACAACTCCGCAAAATCATGACGAATATGCACGCATGAGCGGCGAATCCAAGCCTTGGCAACATGCCGACGTGTCCGTGACGCTGGACCTGGTGCGTAATCTCCTGATCGACGTAGCGCCATTCCTGCGCGACATCGTGTACCTCCACGAAGGCTGGGACAGCCGCGTTTTTCTGGGCGATGGCGAATGGATCGTTCGCATTACCAAACACGCAGCCAGCGCCGCGCGACTCGGCGCAGAAATCGCTTTGCTCCCGC
>DAOMZH010000342.1:0-10092 GCA_035437985.1 Polyangium sp. (in: bacteria)
AGTCAGCGTCGCTCGGACGAACTGCCGCGTGGGGTGCTCCGGGGGGCGTTCGTCCTGCCGCACCCCAAGCGCCGGAAGAGGTCGACGAGTCAGCGTCGCTCGGACGAACTGCCGCGTGGGGATCGTCTTATGGACACCGCGTCGCGACGGTTGCGCCAGCTCATCCATTACAACGCACCCTCGACTTCGAAGAAGACCCGCCACGAATTTCGTTTCCTTCCACGCCACCTCCGGGGAACTCCAGCATTCCTCCGCCGCTCGGCTTTGCTGCGCCCGAAGTGTCCGCGTGGAAAGGACTGACGGGTTGGTCAGGGCAATACAAAGCCATCGAGAACCTCGAGACGATGGAGATTCCAGGCAGTGAAGAGATGGATGTCGAAACGACGTTTGTCTCGGACCCGGAGGACCTGCCGCAACCGTCGCCGCTCGCGGCACCCGTCGAGACGATCTCGCTCAATTCGATTCCCGAGGCCGAAGAATCGCTGCCCGAGACAAACCCTGACGCGGCGATTGAAGTCAAGGACGCTGTCTCGGCAGACGCGGAGGCTGATGAAGCAAATGCAGACGCTTCTGACGGAGAGTTCGACGACGTACCACAACGCCCAACACTCATGGATTTCCCTCCGCCACCAGTCGTCGCGGATGTGAAGCCGCTGATTGCGTCGATGGCGGACCTGTCGAACCGGGATGCGATTGTCGAACTCGCATTTCGCTGCATGTCGATGTTTGCCCGTCGTGTGGCCTTGTTCTCGGCCAAACGCAACGGCTTCAATGGATGGTTGTGCAATGACGCGTTCGGTTCGCCGGACGAGTTGCGCAAGATTGTTATTCCAAACGATCAGCCGAGTGTCATGGCGACAGCTTCGACGACGGGCATCTACTTGGGCCCGATTCCGAAGACCGCGGTTCACGCAACGCTTCTCGAAGTGATGGGACAAGCGAGCGGGGATGTTGCAGTGGCGAGCGTTCGCGTCGGGGGAAAGGTGGCTGCGATGCTCGTCTGCGATGAACTTCGCGATACCCTTTCGGGCACGCGAAGATTGGACGAGCTTGCACGAGCCATGGGCGACGCTCTCACGCGGCTCGTGAAAACCCGAGCATGAGTGTCAACCAGCACAGGCAACCATGAAGAGTTCAGACGAATCGCCCGAGCGCGCAGAGTTCGAAGCGCGTCTTGCCAAAGCTCGCAAAGCTGCACGTCCGCGTGTGGGTCTACTTGCGGGTGAACCTGGATCGGCCGGAGTGGATGCCGACGATCTTTACGATGCCTCGACGCTCGAAACGTTGGGCTTCGAGCCCGCACGAGATCTGGGCTTTCCCGGCATGCCTCCGTTTACCCGCGGCGTACAGCCGAACATGTATCGCGGGCGCCTCTGGACGATGCGCCAGTACGCGGGGTTTGGCACGGCGGAAGCATCGAACGAACGTTACCACTACCTGCTCAAGCAGGGACAAACGGGTTTGTCGGTAGCGTTTGACCTTCCAACCCAGATGGGTCGCGATTCCGATCACGATCTCGCCAAAGGTGAAGTTGGCCGCGTGGGTGTGGCGATCGATTGTCTTGGCGACATGCGGCGCCTCCTCGCGGGTTTGCCGCTCGATCGTATCTCCACGTCGATGACGATCAACGCCACGGCGGCAATCCTGTTGTCGCTTTATGTAGCGGTAGCAGACGAGAATGGAGTTTCTCGGGATAAACTTCGGGGCACCATTCAGAACGACATCCTCAAGGAATACGTAGCGCGTGGGACGTACATCTATCCTCCGCGCCCTTCGTTGCGACTCATCAGCGACATATTTGCTTTCTGCTCCAAGGAAGTTCCACACTGGAACACGATCTCGATCAGCGGCTACCACATGCGCGAAGCCGGTTGCGATGCTGCCCAGGAGATCGCCTTCACGCTCGCCGATGGCATTGCGTACGTGCAAACGGCCGTCGATGCGGGACTCGACGTCGACGACTTTGGGGGACAACTCTCGTTCTTCTTCAACGGCCACAACAACTTGCTCGAAGAGATCGCCAAGTTCCGTGCGGCGCGGCGCTTGTGGAGCTCGATCATGACCGAGCGTTTCGGGGCCAAGTCGGAGAAGGCCAAGGCGCTTCGTTTTCATTGCCAAACCGCAGGCAGCACCTTGCTCGCGCAGCAACCCATGGTGAACGTCGTTCGTGTTGCCATTCAGGGGCTCGCGGCGGTTCTCGGTGGTTGTCAGTCGCTCCACACGAACAGTTACGACGAAGCCGTTGGACTACCAACGACCGAAGCCGCGACGTTGGCTTTGCGTACCCAACAAGTGATCGCCAATGAATCGGGCGTTGCTGATTTCGTCGACCCGTTCGCCGGAAGTTATGCAGTCGAAGCGTTGACGACACGTGTCGAACACGCGGCCCGCGCGTACATCAGCCACATCGACGGCTTGGGCGGCATGGTGAATGCCATCGAGCAAGGCTACGTACAGCGCGAGATCCAAGCCGCCGCCTACCGCTACCAGCTCGAAATCGAAGCGAAGAAACGAGTCATCGTCGGACTCAACGACTTCGTGGGCGACAGCGCACCCATCCCCGTCATGAAGATCGATCCCCGCCTCGAAGCCGAACAAGCCGAACGCACGCGGGTTTGGCGTAACGAACACGACAGTCCGCAAAAGAGCGAAGCCCTAGGCGTGATTGATCGTGCAGCACGGGGAACCGAGAACCTCTTGCCCCCAATTCTTCAGGCCGTGAAGGCCGGCGCGACCGTTGGTGAAATCAGCAATGTGTTGCGAGGCGTTTGGGGCGAGCACATCGAAACGTTGACGATCTGAAGCTCATCACGTGTCACCGGGATCGTACAAGCCGCGCTTCTTGAGCAGCGCGCGCAAGTGATTCCGCGCCACGTCCGCTTGCCGCGAAGCCTTCGACAAGTTCCCTCCACAACGCCGAATGAGCGCATCCAGGTACGCCCGCTCGAAACGATCAATCGCTCGCGACTTCGCTTCGGCAAACGTTCCTTGGAGGTCCAACGGATCGCGCTCCGCCTCCGAACCTCGAAAGCCAAACCCCTCGCCTGCCAGATCTTGCGACGTGATTTGTCCGTCCTGACAAAGCGCTGCAGCTCGGGCGATGACGTTGCGTAGCTCCCGAACATTTCCGGGCCATTTGCGCATTGACAAACTGTGCACCGCGTCGTCCGAGATCGTGATCTGATGTTCAGGTGTCGAGAGGTCTTGCAAGAAGTGCTGCACCAGGATCGGAATATCCGCAGGGCGCGCACGGAGCGGCGGAAGGACCACGCGAGCTTCAGCCAACCGGAAATACAGGTCTTCACGAAATCGATGGGCGTCGATCTCCGCGCGCAAGTCGCGATGCGTTGCGGCGATGAGACGAAGATTCACGGGGATGACTTCATGCCCACCGACTCGCGAAAAACTTCGGCTTTCCAAGACTCGGAGCAATTTTGGTTGGAGGTCCAAAGGAAGCTCACCAATCTCGTCGATGAACAACGTCCCTCCATGCGCTCGCTCGAACGTGCCGATGTGTCGTGCATCCGCACCCGTGAACGCTCCGCGTTCGTGGCCGAACAACACACTTTCCGTGAGGGTCGGGGGAATCGTGGCTGCATCGAGCACCACGAAGGGCCCTTCGCGGCGCGCGGAAACCGCATGAACAGCTCGCGCCAATTCTTCTTTGCCCGTACCCGTTTCGCCCTGTGCCAATACAGTCAGCGAACTTCGGGCGACTCGGTCGAGCGTTGCAAATAACTCCCGCATCTCGAGAGAGACGCCGATCAATCCTCCAAACCTCACGGCATCGCTGCCGCGCTCCGGTTCGGCTCGATCATCGACCTCTACACGAACATGAGAGTCGCCAAGACGGAGCAACGCGCCCGGACCAACCTCTGCTTCGATGAGGCGGAGTGAACCGATCCACGTGCCGTTTGTCGTTCCTAAATCGCGAATGATGATGCGACCTTCAGGACGCCGTTCGAGTTCCGCATGGGTCGTCGATACTTTCGCGTCTGCGAGGACCAAATCATTCGTCGGGTGTCGTCCGATCGTCACTCGAGCTCGCGTGACGACCATCATCTTCCCCGCGCTCGCCCCTTGCGTGACGACCAACCGTGCAACGCCGCCGCTTGCTCGCGTAGGACGCGTTCCGACTTCGGTCGTTGGTAGTTTCCTATCTGCCTCTTCGGTCACGTGCCCGTCCTGTCACTCGTTCAGAGTGTATTTCGATGGTCTAGCACGGTTGACGTCAAGCCTGCTGCGCGGTGATGACGGGCAATTGTGCAGGATGCTTCGTTGCTAAAATCCAGCTTCGTCAACTCGTGAAACCGGAGACTTCGTACGCGTCGCGCTAGCTGTCTGGCGTGGTGTTGGCGGGGGCGTTGCCGTGGCAGAAGCTTCGTGAGGCGCTGACGTGATCGATCGAGCAACGACGGGCGCATTCGTCGCGATCGGCGTTGGCGCTGCCGTCACTGACCCTTTGACATCCACGCTGACTTCAGCAGGCGTCGACGTCGATTCACCACGCCGAGCAACCAGTACAACGCCACCGACGAGAACGAGCGCAGCGATCGGTGCGAGTACCAAGACAAACTTGGGGCGAGGCTTGGGTTTGACGACTCGAGCGCGCTCTGGTGCCTGAACCGTGGGCGCAGCAGATACCGCCTCGATGCGCTGGGCCAGAGTTTCTGCATCGGGGAATCGATCGTCTCGATTGGGGCTCAAACAAACATCAATGACTTGGGCCACCGCAATCGGCACGTCTGGGACGACGTCGCGCACGTGCCTGACGTCTTTGCGGCGGATTGCTGCAAGCACTGCATTGGTATTGGGAGCCTCGAATGGACGCGCACCCGTCAGCATTTCGTACAGAATCACGCCCAGGGCCCAAACATCGCTGCGAGCGTCGATGTCAGTTTGTCCCAGGGCTTGTTCGTAACTCATGTATTGCGGTGTTCCGAGCACTTGGCCAGTGGCCGTGAGCGTGGCGCAAAGCTCGGGATCACCTACGATTGCCGACGCTTTGCCGATGCCGAGATCAATGATCGTCGGCACCAGGCCAGTCGGTGTTCGTCGCAGAACGATGTTCGCTGGCTTGAGGTCGCGATGCACGATCCCGACTCGATGCAACGCGGCGACTCCACACGTGATTCCATGAGCCAGCGCGAGAGCCTCCGACCAGGGAATCTTGGTTTCTCGAGTTAAACGATCGGCCAGCGTTTCGCCTTCGAGCAGGTCCAGAACGAGGTACAGGAAACCATCTTCGGTTTCGCCAACATCGCGCACGGCGACCAAATGTTCATGTTTCCCCCGCGCCAACAGACGCGCCTCTTTCATGAACCGATCTCGAACCTCGGCCCGCCACCCAGCGGCATCCAGGGAGATGGTCTTGATCGCGACTTCGACGTTGTTTGTCCGGTCAACCGCCACCCAGACCGTGCTCATCGCGCCTTCAGCCAAAGGCTTCAGGATTTCGTAACGTTCCGCGAGTAAGCGTCCAACGTCCACGACATGGAATTATCACATCGAGCTTCAATCTGGCGTGTTGGGCGAGGGCTCGACATAGGGCTCGACCACGATGCGATCATCGCTGGCGCCATCGAGACCTGCTTCTACGCGAACACGCATGCCTTGACACTGAAGATCCAGTACCGCCGCGCTGCGCGGACGCTTTCGGCAACTCACATCATCCGAGATTCGCTCGATGAATTCTTGACGCACGACTTCGGTCACGTGTGAAACGGCGGTTGCCCGACCACTCGTGTCGTCAGCCGCAATCGTTCGACCTCCAAATGTCTCTTCGATCCGGAGGAAAAGGTCTGGACCACCGAGGCTCATCCACCGCGGGCGTCCCGAAGCATCTTGCGCAACCGTCACTTCGACGGTGGCTTCACGCGCTTCCAACGCCTCGCCACTTTTTGCTTCGTACGCCTCGTCGAGAAGCTTCACGCACGTACGAACGACGCCGTTCTTCGGGTTCTCATCCTGGTGTGTGCAACGCGGCTGCGGGAGAGACAAACTCCATGGGACGATGAGTTTGGCCGGAGCTTTGGCCAAAGGGCGTTTGAAGGCTTCGGGATCGAGCCACAGGCGCAGCATCTCCAGGATCTCTTCGCGCGCCGCAGTTCTTCGGGCGGCTATTTCTCCGATCCGCGCGCTGACGGCCATGACGCCAGCATCGAAACCGGTTGGTCCGCGGGACTTTTCATTGATCCGGAATAGCAACTGACGGGCTTCGTCGGCGTGTGGCCCACGCGGGAGAGCCACAAGGTATGTGTACAAACCATCGGGCTGCTGGCGTAGATCCTCGAAGTACAGCGACTCGGCGACGGAATAATATTGGCGGAGTTGGGGGGCGAATGCGCCGTTGGGATAACGCGCCAAGTAACGAGCCGAGGCGATGATGCGGGCCTCCAAGGTCTGCGAAACGCGCGTCTTTCGATAGGCGATCCACTCGTCGGAGGATGTCGCGACAGCGCGCGCGGAAGCACACGCGCATGTCCCGAGTGCAACAAGCAGGACGAAAACGCGTACGAGCATCGAGGCGTTTGTCACGGCGCACCTGAAGGCAGCGGACAGAAGTTGCATTCGGTCGGAATCGATGCCCCCTGGTCGGAAACGTAACTTTCGTACGTGCTGCAGCTCGTGGCCTCGAGTGCGTGAAGACAAACCTCGCCGTCATGGACGATCGGGTAACACCCCTCGGGAAACGCCGTTGGAATCGGCGGATCCTCACAAGCTTTCGTGCACGTACTCGTGATGATTCCGCACCCGCGACAACGAGCACAATCGACCAGCGCCTTGTTCGTGAAGAACGTCTTGGCGTCGAGCTCTATGGGTTGTTCGCCACAACTCCCAATGTCCCCAACCACCGGAGCCGCCACGACCAGCAACAAGATCGCCGACAAGTTGACCATTTCGAGACCGCGACGAACCTTTTGTGCTCCAACCTTCACGGCAACACCTCGAAGTCGACGATGATCCCCGCGGTCATGGAAAGGACGGGATATGCTGGATATTTCTTCGTCCACGTGCTTGCGCCGTAAAAAAGACTTCCCGATAGATCCGCAGTAACCCCAAAAGATCCGGTCAGGAAATACGCGCCGCCTGCCGCAAGTTCGCCACCCACGTTTGTCTTGGGCGACAAGACGAACGCTGGTCCGAGACGAGCGTACCCCAGCATCCGGGACGAACCGCGATACAACATCATGTACCCGGGAGTGAGCACGGCTTGATCGATGCCGCTGAGAGCAGCGCTCAGCGACAGGAAACCGCCGTGTTGCAAGCCTTCCGGCGCTCCGAACGTGACCCCCGCCATGAGCATCGTGAACGGAGCCGTCGTGCTCAGTGATTCGCCGGTCGAACCCAGTTGCGTACCCAATCGATAAGGGTTGTTCAGGCGTAAACCGCCGCCAAATCCGATGCTCGTCAGAAAATGCGCGTTGACTCCGGGTGGTGCCGAAAGTCGGCGCAACAGTTCTTCGCGCTGCGCTGGTGACAATCCGTTCAGTCCCGCCGTGTTCGAATCGAGGGCATGGGCAGTCGACTCGAACGTCGACAACAGTCCGATCGCCGCAAGGGCAGTCGCTAGGCAGGGATGACGCATGCGGATGACTCTTGCGGTCTTACCGCGGACGCGCTCCTGGGCGCACGCGAAATGGGCAAAGCAAGGATTCGCCTGGCAATTGCAGCCAAACTCACGCGTCGCTCGAAGTGTTGCCGGAGGTACGCGGACGTTTGTTGGCGGTCGAAAGAATCTTCTTGGCCAACGTCGAGATGCCAATTCCTGTGGGATTACGCGAAAACCAGGCGAGTTTTTCGTACGGATCGGTGGTCGGTTTTTCGATGATGGCCAATGGAACTCCATGACCGCGACAAACGATCACCTCGAGCTCGCGATGGGTCAGCACATGCCCTACTCGACCGACCTCGGACAAACGTATTTCGGGCGCGATCCCTGCTCCACTTAGCGCCCCGCGGGCTTGCGAGACGGAGTCGGCAGCGACCATCGGTGGTTCCCAAAGTCCTCCAAATAGGCCGCCTTCTTTGCGTCGTCCAAACAAAACCTTCCCGTCTTGCTCCACGACGACGGCCACCATCGGCACCTTGGGCGAAGCTTTCTTGGCACTCATGATCGGGAGTTCGCGTTCTCGACCTGTTGCTCGCGCTCGGCACGGTTCACGGACAGGACAAACCAAACACGCAGGATCCCGCGGGATGCAAATTGTCGCTCCAAGCTCCATCAACGCCTGGTTGAATTTCCCTGGTTCGTCTTTCGGAACGATACTCTCCGCTGTCGCCCACGCTTCGCGCATGCCTGCGGTGCTTTTCATGTCGAGCTCGATCGCGAAAAGGCGCGCGAGAACCCGGGCCACGTTGCCGTCGACGAGCGGCACGGATTTGTCGAAAGCGATGCTCGATATGGCTCCTGCCGTGTAGGGACCAATTCCCCGCAGAGCCCGGAGATCCGCAACCTCGGCCGGAAAAACTCCGCCGTGTTTGTTCACGACCTCCTTGGCACATCGATGCAGTTCGCGAGCTCGGCGGTAGTACCCAAGCCCGCTCCAGAGGGCGAGCACGTCGTCGATGTCCGCATGGGCGAGATCTCGAACATTTGGAAATCGCGTCAGAAAACGTTCGTAGTAAGGAATGACCGTTTCGACGCGCGTTTGTTGGAGCATCACTTCCGAGAGCCAAATCGCGTACGGGTCGCGTGTGCGCCGCCATGGAAGATCGCGCGCGCTCTTGTCGAACCAGCGCACGAGCGCGGAAGCGAGGACATCAGGTTTGGCGGAGGTGTTTGTCGGTAGGATTTTCTTTTTCATCGAGCGTCGCGACAAACGCGTTCGATGTCGTCGGGCAGCTTGGGAATGTCCGCCGTGAGATTTTCGGATCCCGTGGCGGTCACGAGGATGTCGTCTTCGATGCGTACGCCGATGCCGCGGTATTCCGCAGGCACATGTTGGGCGTCTGCATCGATGTAAATCCCCGGTTCGATCGTGAACACCATTCCCGGCTCGAGCGCGCGCGGTTTGTCTTGCAAGTAGTACAAGCCCACGTCGTGTACGTCCATGCCAATCCAGTGACTCGACCGATGGCGAACGAAGTGCTTGTGTTTGTCTTCGTCGATGATCTGCTGATACTCTCCCGAAAGCAGTTTTTCCTCGATTAACCCTCGAACCATGATTTCCAGCGCGATCTCGTGAATCGCGTCGATGTTCGTTCCAGGTTTGACCGCGTCGATCGCCGCGAGTTGGGCCCGAAGAACGATGTCGTAAATGCGTCGTTGAGCCGGAGAAAACTTGCCGTTCACCGGGAACGTGCGCGTCACGTCGGACGCATAGAAGTCGTACTCGCAACCAGCATCGATCAGGAGAAGCTCGCCGTCCTCCATGCGCCTGTTGCTGCCGTGGTAGTGCAAAATCGTTGCGTTGGGGCCCGATGCGACGATCGGCGTGTAGGCACCTCGAGGCGAGCCTTGGCTCATGAACGTACGTCGAATCTCGGCATCGATTTCGTACTCCCAGCGTCCCGGAGCGGCCATCCGCATGGCTGCAAGGTGCGCGTCGCGCGTGATCCCGGCAGCTCGGCGCATGGTGGCGAGTTCCGCTTCGGACTTGAAGAGCCGCATGTCGTGAAGTCCCGATTGTTCGACTTCCACGATCGCACTCGGCCAAACCAGGTTGCCCCGACGTCCCTTTCCGCGGACGTTCGCGATCGCTTGCAACATGCGTTCGTCAAAGGGTCGATTTGTTCCGAGTTCGTAATAAATGCGCGAATGCCCCTTCAAATAGCCCACAATTTTCGTGTCGAAGTCCGCCATGGTGTATGACGCATCCACGCCGTATCGGGCCTTTGCTTGATCCGGCGAAGGTCGCGGCCCTTCGTAAAGCTCGAGCACCCGATCGCGAGGACGGATGAACAAGACGAACTTGTGTTCAGGATGGTTTGGCGAAACGACCAGCACGCAACCGGGGTCGTCGAAACCCGTCAGGTAATGGATATCCGAGTGTTGTCGGTATTCATGATGAGTTCCGCTGTTCCGAATTACCTCCGGAGGGGCACACAAGACGAGTGTTCCATCGAGGCGTTCGAGCAGGGTTTTACGGC
>DAOMZH010000343.1:0-10039 GCA_035437985.1 Polyangium sp. (in: bacteria)
AAAATGACCCCGCCGCAATGGCTCGGGAAGAATACAGCGTCTGCCGATACAAATGCGCCGCGCGCGCGATTGCTCCGGGAACGTTATGAGGACGTGCGGGAACTTTGGGGACCGCTGGTTCGTCGCTTCCACCCCAAGCCAGTCGTGTCGCTTCGCCGGTCGTTAATGTGGTTGTCATGACAATCCTCCTTGTGAACCACGCAGAAACTTCTTTTGCGTTCCTACAGCCTGGTCATTCCGCATCGGCGCCAATAGGGTCTAGGTCGGGCGCTGGCGTCGAAATTGGTGTTTGGGACTCGAAGAACTTTCGCAACCCAAAGTGCGCGATGAGAGCCGCAGTCACTCCGGTCAAGAAATCCGTAACGGGCACCATGACTGCAGTAAACACCATGATTGCCGTATGAAATCGGCCTTGCGCCATGACTTCTTTGATTTCGGGGACTTTGATCATGTTCGAGGCGACCCACAAGAGAATCCCGGCGATGCACGCCATCGGTACCATTTCGAGGTACGGGGCCAGGAAATACGCCATTGCGAGTTTCAGTACGCCCTTGAAGTAACCGGCAAACGGCGTCATCGCTCCCGCCTTGATGCTGGTTGCCGTGCGCGCCAATGCGCCAGTGCAGGGAAAACCATTCACGAGCGGCGTAATGATTTGCACGAGCCCTTGGCCCCAGAATTCCTTGTCCGGATTAAAGGGCGTCTTCTTGTTGTTCGCCAACCGATCGGCCATCGAGGAACACAAGAGGCTCTCGACACCAGATACGAAAACAATGGCCACGACGAAGTAGGCGAGATCGGCAAAGACCGAAAACGACACCCCTGGGAGCGACGGGCCCGTGAACACGAAAAAGTTGTTCGGGATGCTGCCATAACGATGCCCCACAAGCGCGATTCCACGATTCTCCAGCACCGTCGCGGCGAGCAACGTGCACGTGCCCAGGGCGAGCGCCGGTGCCGGAATGAAGATTGAAACCTTGAGCAAAAGACGCGTCATGAGAAACGTAATGGCCGCAAGCGCCAACGCCCAAAGATTGGTGGAACCGACGTTCGAGATCATCGCCGTGACTTTTTTGACGAGTCCTCCCGAAGCACTGGCCATCCCCAATGCCTCGCTGCCATTCGACAGAGCAATCGATACCGCAATCCCGACCGTAAACCCGACGATGATGGAATTCGGTACTATTTTTGCATATTTGCCGAATCCAAGCAATCCGCAAATCATCAGGACGATGCCGGCGAGAATCGAGGCGAGGACCAAAAAGCCATGGGCCGCGGCAAAAGATCCGCCGGAGGCTTCGCCATATTTGGTCATCAATGCCGCGACGACGGGAATGAACGCAGCCGTGGGACCATACACCTGATATTTAGACCCGCCAAACGTTCGTCCAACGATACAGGCCAATGCGCCAGCAATGATTCCTTGTTCGGGACGTAATCCCATGGCCATGGCAAACCCCATGGCCATGGGAATCGCCGTGAGCGCCACGACCAACCCTGCACTGAAATCACGATAGAGGGTTGTTTTCCATGTATTCTTGTCGAGATCTTCGAATCGACTATCGAGCAGCACGAAAAAGCTTCGGAAACGCTCGGATATCGATTGTGGTCGAGCTTCAGAAACGACGTCCACGATAACACCTCGACGCGGTGGGCCAAACCAGTTGTCCACCAAGTTGGAACGAATGAGCACGAGTGTGCCCCGGTTGCAGCACCATGGGCGCAAGGTGCCAAATCTGGATTATTCATGAATCGTGCCAGGCTCGAGATCCGACAGAATCGAAGAACGTGTCGGTATTTTCCGACGTTTTCCCGACGGCAAAAACCGACAGTGTTTGAATGCTCCGACGCCTTGGCCAATGATAATTTTCATCAATTCGTGGATGCGCGCCGTGCGGATCTGTGGCAATGATTGATCCGCACGTGACGTGCCCGTGTACGCGCGAATCTTTTTCATTCGGAGTAACTGCATGCGCCTCGTTTCGCGGCTCGCCTTGTCTCATTCGCTTCCTGTGGGCGTCATGGCGATCGCATTCATTGTCGTTTTGATTTCGCTGGCGCGGATAACATCGTCGCTCAAGGAAGTTCGTGATGCCGAACTCGGAGCGTTGGAGCATGAAGAGGCCATTCATCGTACGGGTTGGGCCGTGGAAGTGGCCATGCGTCATGGCGCGGAGCAATGCGAAGGGGGAAAAGCATCCGAATTGGTGTCTCGAGGTATCGAGCAACGTTTGAATGAATTGGAAACTCAGTTGCAGGGAACGGGTTCGCTAGCCAATGAAGCTATCGTCGGCCCGGTGCGAAAATACGCGGCGCTTGCCGCTCGGGTATTGCAAGGTGATGCGTGCCAGAATCTTCTCGCCACGAAGATTCAACGTGAGCGCGAGCGGCTCGATGAAGAATTGACGGACGCGTGGATTTCGCGCATGTTCGACCTGCATTCGGCAATGGCCCGCAAGGACGAAGAAGTTCGTCGCGCGAGCTCTTCAGCGCTTTCTGGTGGTGTCGTGCTGGCCATTTTGGCATTTCTTTCGGCGACGTTGGTAGCTTCGCGCATTGCGCGTACCGTAACCGGGCCTCTCGCGTCCCTGTCTGCGAGTGTGCAGCGCGTGGGCCAGGGCGATTTTTCGGTCGAAGTCTCCGCCGCCGGGCCTCTCGAAGTCCAGCAGCTTGCTGCGGAGATGGATTCCATGCGTCGCCGCTTGTCCGAGCTCGAAAACTTGAAACAAGGTTTTTTGGCGTCTGTTTCGCACGAAATGCGCACGCCATTAACGAAGATACGCGAAGCATTGGGGCTTTTGGCCGACGGTGTGGGTGGGGATTTGTCCGAGCGTCAACAAAGGATCGTCCAAATCGCGCAGGTGGCTTGTGAACGTGAAATTCGTACCGTCATTACCTTGCTCGATTTGTCTCGACTTCGGGCAGGGTTGCCCATTCAACGAACTGCAGAAGCGTCGATTGACGAGGTTTGTCGCAATGCGGTTGCTGACGAAGATGGTGAAGCCCGCGAATTGGGCGTGACCATCGATCTCGAACTCGCTGGAAATGCTCCCACAAGTCGGCTCGACATGGTCTTGCTCGAGCGAGCCATTGCCAATGTGGTGCGTAACGCGGTGTCGGTTTCGAAGAGTGGTCAACATGTATTGGTACGTCGAGACGTACGGGACGTTGGACCGGACGGCCTTCCGGGATCTTGGGCATGTATGACGATTCGCGATCAGGGTCCTGGAATTCCGTCGCAAATACGAGATACTTTGTTTCATGCATTCGTGACCCATGGTCTCGAAGCGTCTCCAAAGCGGGTAGGCATTGGCTTGGGATTGGCTTTGGCCCGCGAGATCGCGCGGGCTCACGGCGGGGACATACATGTGCGTGATCAGGTGGAACAGGGCGCAGAGTTTCTGATTTGGATACCGTTACAACCGCAAAACGACGTCTGTTCTCGGCAATGAACCATTTCGTGATACTTCTATGGTGCGAACCATGAACAAGAATGAATCGCATATTGACAGGCCGCATGTTCTGATTGTCGATGACGAGCCGCATCTTTGTGAATTGCTCGCTTATCGCCTCGAACATCATGGATACCGCACGACCATCGAATTGCGCGCGCGCGGTGTGCATGATGCGCTCGATCAAGCGAATTTCGACGCCATGATCCTCGACCTGCGGCTCGAGGACGGCAGCGGTCTCGATGTGCTCGCCGATGTCCAAAAACGCGCTTCAGAACTGCCCGTCATCATGCTGACCGCCCATGGAACCATTGAAACGGCCGTCGAAGCCATGCAGCGCGGGGCATACGGTTTTCTTACCAAACCATTCCAAGATTACGAACTTTTGCAAAAACTCGCCCAAGCTATCGAAAGTGGACGATTGAAGCGCGAAGTTTCCAGTCTTCGACGCATTGTTGGCGACCCCAATCAGACCGAACGACTGTTGGGAACGAGCGACGCCATTGCCGCTGTACGGGACCTCATTGCCCGCGTGGCCGCAGCTGAGGCGACCGTTCTTTTGCTTGGGGAATCGGGGACGGGAAAAGAATTGGCCGCGCGTTCCATTCACGCCCTTTCACCACGAAAGTCACGCCCCTTCGTCGCCATCAATTGTGCCGCGCTGCCTTCGGAACTGCTGGAGAGTGAACTCTTTGGACACGTGCGCGGCGCTTTTACCGGCGCAAATCGCGGCAAAGACGGGCTATTCGCCGCCGCCAATGGGGGAACGCTTTTGCTCGATGAAATCGGCGAAGCTCCCCCAGCCGTTCAAGTCAAACTTCTTCGAGTTTTGCAAGAAAAACGAATTGCCAAAGTTGGTTCGTCAGTAGAAGAAGATATAGACGTCCGCATTATTGCCGCGACAAACCGAGACCTACGAGCTGAGGTGGCCGCAGGACGTTTCCGCGAAGATCTCTTTTATCGATTGCACGTCGTACCGATCGGCATGCCGACGTTGCGCGAGCGCGTAGAAGACATTCCCTTGCTCGCAGAAATGTTCCTGCGTCGGGCAGCAGCGCGTTATGGTCTGCGCGAGCCGCATTTGTCTCCCGAAGCATTGACCGTTCTGATGAATCACCCCTGGCCCGGCAATGTCCGCGAACTCGCCAATGTCCTCGAAGGGGCAATCTTGATTTGTCAGGACAACCAATTGGGCCCACGCGAACTTGCCGCGACCATGTCGCCTCCGGCACGTTTGGCGTCAATCAGCAAAGTCATCGAAACCTCTACAGTTCTGGATGACGAACCTAATTTGCAGTCGAGTCGAATCATCGATCCGAATGCGCCACTTCCGCCGTTGCGTGCGGCGCGGGATTCGTTCGAACGGACGTATCTGATGGAGGCCTTGCGGCGCGCGGGTGGAAACGTCAGCGCTGCGGCGAAACTAGCTGGCCGCAATCGCACGGATTTTCACGATCTGCTTCGTAAACACGGCATATCCGCAGCTGAATTCAAGTCTTGAAGTGGCGGGAAGCAGACCTCAGGGCCAAGCTCCGAGTTGTTCGCAATGGTCGACAAAGACCTTGTTTTCCCGGGTGTCGTTGGGGATGAACACCTGATTTACACTGGATTTTTCGTAACTCGCGGATGCGCAGGTCGCGCTTTGCCCAGGTCCGGTGGCAAATCGAGCGCCCACTTTGATTTCGCAGACGCTGAGCCGATCCAAATCGCTCCATTCGGGACAAATTGCATTTTGCTCGCGATAGGTCGCGACAGGTCCGACAGGTTTGGCAAAGGACCACCATTTTCCGAATTCCGTGTACGATTTTTGGCTGTTCCAAACTCGGTAAACCTTGATGGGCGCCGTCGCCTCGAATACGCGCGCCGTGCAAAGTTTGCCTTTTCCAGTCGCATCGATCGCCGATTTGGCCAATTCGTCATCGGGGACCTCCTTCGCACCAGCAGGCGGCGCATTCACCGCGCCTACACAAGCAACTCCATCGACCGGACCAACAGGCGGTATGGCTGGTTCTGGGGTCTTGGTCTCCGTGACCGGATGTTCGACCGGAGCATCGATTGCGCCTACACCGCCACAACCAACCGTTGCGCTCGAAATGACCAAGAACGTCGCGAGGGAGATACGCATCAGCCGAAGCTAATCCAGAAGCCTACCTCTTGTCATTCACGATCATCACGGGGACGAAGTTTGCGGCTGCAACGCCTCCGTGAGGTAATCAAGCGCGGCGTCTTCACGATTAAAAACGCGATATGTAACGCCATCTTGCTTGGCTTGGCGCCAGACCTGCATCGTCCCGGCCGCCGTTTTGACGAGAATCGCGGCAGCTGCAAACCTTTCGAATAACAATTTGCGATACCGCACGATGATTGCGTCAATCCCTGGATCCGTTGCTGGAGCCGGCGTCGCCCGCGCATCGAGCAAAATGCTGTACCGATTACGATTCTCCACGGGTAATGCCGCATTGAGCGCTGCCAGAATCACTTCGGCCTCCGCCACCGAAACATACTGGCGGGCAATGCGCGTACACCGAATGATACCCGGCGGTAGGCGATCGAGCCTCCAATGCTCGGTCAATTCGCTGAACGAGGGACTCATTTCGGCGATTCGTTGGGGTGTGCATTCGACATGGGCCAGCACTTCCTCTTTTGTAGTAAACGAATTAGCCACGAGCAACGTTGGACCGCGGCGAGTTCGTGCTTTCAAACACGGCTCTACAACGTTTCCACAGCGCAGGAATGCGGCGCTCTTGCAATGCGGCACATTTTTTGCCAAAGTGCTGTTCATGTCGAGCTCGAACAGCAATACAGACGACCGCTGGTCACGAATGTCCGAGGGATTCCGATCCCGGTACATCACCTACGAAGAACTGACGCGCGTCGTGAATGCGTGGGCGGGGGCGTTTCCGGAATTCGTACGGCTGCGTAGCATTGGTAAAACTCCCGAAGGTCGGGACTTGTGGCTGCTCGCTTTGGGAACAACGCCTGAGGGCGATGGTCCTGCCGTGTGGATTGATGGCAATATGCATGCCGTCGAACTCGCTGGTTCGAGCGTAGCCTTGGCGATTGCCGAAGATGTTTTGCGTAATCTTGTTTGTCCGGAAGCACCATTGCATGAATTACCCGTGCATCTGCGTGAATTTTTGCGCCAAGGCGTAACCTTTTACGTGCTTCCGCGCATGTGTCCCGACGGTGCGGAACACGCGCTCGGGAAGGGGGGCTATGTGCGTTCGAATCCGCGGGACGAACGATTGGGCCGGGGCGCTCCGTTTTGGAAAATGGTCGACGTCGATGGCGATGGCATTGCGCTCTCGATGCGCGTCCAAGATCCCGCGGGTGATTTCGTCGTCGCTGCTGAAGTTCCAAACCTCATGTTGCCGCGACGTATCGAAGATTCGGGACCTTTCTATTCAATCTATCCTGAAGGCGTCATCGAGCATTGGGATGGTTTCACCGTGCCCGCTCCCGATTATCTGTCCGACAATGCGATCGATATGAATCGCAATTTTCCCTTTCAATGGGCCCCCGAGCCTCATCAACGCGGGGCAGGGGAGTATGCCACGAGCGAACCGGAGTCGCGGGCGGTCGTCGAATTCACCTCCAAACATCCCAATATCTTTGCTTGGTTGAATTTGCATTGCTTTGGTGGCGTCTACATTCGTCCCGCTGGAGACAAACCCGATAGCAAAATGGACGCCCGAGATCTTTCTCTCTTTCGCAATATCGAGAAATGGGGCGAAGAGTTTGGTGGGTATCCCACGGTGAGCGGGTACCACGAATTCTTGTACGAGTCCGAAAAACCATTGTGTGGTGACGAAGTCGCGTTTGCCTATGCCCAGCGGGGGACGATTGCGCTCGTTTGTGAGTTGTGGGATTTCTGGAAGCAAACGGGCCTGAACGTCATTCGACCCTTCGTTTGGAACTACCAACGGCGCAGTCGAGATGAATCCATCAAGATGGCCGAATGGGATCGGGACCAAAACCAAAGCCGCATTCTTCAACCCTGGCGCGCTTTTCAACATCCCCAACTCGGCGCCGTCGAAATCGGCGGACCCGATCCTCGGTTTGGCATATGGAACCCGCCACCCGAGCGTCTTGCGGAAGTTTGTGAGCGTCAGGCCAAGTTTTTCCTGCGCGTTGCCGCATTGGCTCCCCGTTTGCGTTTGACCGAAGCTCAGGTGACCCATATCGACGGCGACGTTTCCGAGGTTTCCGCCGTCGTGGAAAATCTCGGGTATTTGCCCACGTTTGTCTTGACCTCGGCTCAGCAACTCATTTGGAATGATCCGGTGCGGGCGCGCATTTTGCTTGATGAAAAGATGAGCCTTGTCGGTGATGGAGCCGAACATCTCGTTGGGCATCTCGAAGGCTGGGGCGCAGTGGATTTCATGTCGACGCCTGGATTTCCGCGTTCAGGAGGCCCCGCGCGTCGGGCTCGCATACGCTGGGTCGTGCGTGGGAAGGGCAAAGTCGCGATTCACGCGGCATGTCCACGGGTAGGCAGCGTCGAAACGGTGCTCGAGATAAAATGATCCTGGGCATGGGTTTTGCGCAAAGTTTCTAGAACTTCGTGCAGTTCTGCGCTAAGAGGGGCCAGAAGCACATGGCAACCCTCCCTTCAACTCCCTCGTCATTCGCTCGTCGTCTCGCGAGTCGCGCCGGAATGGCGCTGGTTTTCGTGACGATTGCAGCTTGCAACAACTCGGACAAACGTGCCACCCCCGAGCCGGATCGAACGAAAAGCGCGGCGCCGGAGAACAAGTCGCCGGGAGATGAGGCGGCTCAGATCAAAGCGCTGCTCGACAAGGCTGCCGAAGCTGATCGGGCCGAGGAAAAGGCGAAATCGGAGAAGGCTGCCGCGGAGAAGGCTGCCGCAGAAAAAGCTGCGGCGGAGAAAGCTGCGGCTGACAAGGCCGTCGAAGAAAAAGCTGCGGCAGACAAGGCCAAAGAAGCGACTGCCAAACCCGCAGGAACGGACAAAGCCGGCGACAAACCGAAGAACGACGCGGTTGCGGGCAAAGCCGTATCGCCCAAGTCGACGAAGATCGAATCGAAAACGGGCATCTTGGCGAAGGGGCAAGCCGATAAATTCGCCAAAGCCGGCGGAAAATCGGTCGTTCGTCTCTTGGAACCGGGCGCCGAGCCGCGAGCCGTCGCGTCGTATGCCATTGCCTTGGGGCCCTCTAAACCGCTGCAAATCGGCATGGACCTCGAAATGACCATGAAATCGGGGGAGCTCCAAGTGCCCACGACGGCAATGCCCCGAATGAACCTTCTTTTCAACTTCGATGTCGGAGCACGAGCGGCCTCGGAATGGCCCATTACCGGAAAACTGAGCAAAATTTCGGTCGAAGCTCGTACGGCGACCCAAGAGCAAATCGCTGGTGCATTGCGTCCGCACCTCGGGCAACTCGAGGGGATCGGAATGAATTATTTCGTGGATGAAAAAGGTCGTATTCGAGACGTCAAGGTCACATTGCCGCCGACATTACCCGAGATGGCCGGCCAATTGATGTCCGGAATGACGCAATCGGTGGAATCGATGACTTCTGCATTGCCGACCGAACCGATTGGGATCGGCGCGCAATGGGAAGTGTTTTCGCGGATCGTGGCCAATGGCGCCGATATTTTGCAAGTATCGACGTTTACTCTAGAAAAGCGTGAAGGTACGGTTCTGACGCTCGACGCCGTCGTTCGCCAATTTGCGGCCAAGGAATCTGTGAAGCCGCCGGGCTTGCCGCCTACAGCGTCAGCTCGCATTCTAGCATTCAAGTGTCGCGGAACAGGCAAACCTGTTTTCGATTTGGCAGACGTTGCGCCCAAGAGCGGATCCATGAGTATCGATTCGGCGATGACCATTGAATTGGAGGCCGAGGTAGAAGGTACGGTCGAAAAGCAATCGACCACCATTGATACGAAAACCACCGCTTCGTATACACGTCCCGCACCATGAACGACGTACGAAACGTGGAGTCCGAATTCGATTTGCGGGCATTTCGGTCGGCCTACAGCAGGTTTGTTACGGACGAACGAATTCTCCTCTCAGGACATTCGCATCAAGCATGGCCCGACGTCGCCCGCGACGCGATGCTCGAAGCTTTCGACGATGCCGCACGATTCGTCGATGCGAAATGGGGCCAAGCCATTTTTCCAAAAATGAATCGCGTGCGGATCGGGATCCTCGAACGGTTGGGATTGCCGCCGACCGATGCGTTGACCTTTGGAAAAAGCACCCACGAACTCGTCACGCGGCTTTTGTCGTGTTTTTCCCTCTCGTCCCGACCGACCATTGTTACGACGACGGGCGAGTTTCATTCTTTGCATCGGCAGCTTTCACGTTTTGCCGAGGAAGGAATGCGGGTTGTTTGGGTCGAGGCGACCGATAGAAAAACCTTGGCGGATCGTTTGGTCGAAGCCATCGTGCCGGGAGTGACCGTCGTGGCTTTTTCGGGCGTGCTTTTCGAGGATGCATTCGTATTGCCCCGCCTCGGAGAAATCGTGGAGCGGGCCGCGCAAGTGGGTGCAATTCCGCTCGTCGATGCGTACCATGCATTCAATATCGTGCCGCTCGAATGGGGGCCCGCCCGAGACAA
>DAOMZH010000344.1:0-10027 GCA_035437985.1 Polyangium sp. (in: bacteria)
GAGAGCTGAGGCGGATATCCGACGCGGCCCAGCTGGAAGCCGACGATCAGCGTACCTCCTGCAAGCGAACGGACGTTCTGCTCATCGTTTGTCTTGGGGCCGCGGCTCATGTAACAATCGAGGCGAAGACCGATCTGGTCACGGAGGTCGGCGAGCGCCTCGTCGAGGTTGATCGCATCCTCCATCGCGACCGCGGCAAGGTGGGCTACCCATCCGGCGACGAGGAAACTCTCGGTTCTCTCGCCCCCCAGACAGATAGGCCGCCCATAGCCACTGATCAGCTCGGTCTCGTGCGGGCGAGGTTGGACGGCCTTCCGTGCGGCCCACCCGATGGCGGGGCGGAGCGCCAGGGTGCCCTCGTCCTGCGCCATGCCCACGAAGCCCGCGAGGAGCTCCATGGGGAGGTGGCTGCCGAGGTGCTCCCACACGAAAGGGACCACGGAGATGCCGGTCGGGACGTGTCCCTCGACCAAACCGGATCCGCCTCTGAACCAATTGTTGACCGCCAGATCTTGGTCGGGCTCCGGGCGATAATAAGGGAAGAAGGCGTTGATCCAGCCGGTGACGAAAGGTCCACCCGACTCGTTCTGCAAGTTGTAGATCGACTGCCAAAAAGAGCGTTCGATCCGGCCTTCAGCCGCGGCGATGAATTGATCGACGATGGGGAGGAGCGCATCTACCCACCAGGTCAGCTCGTACTCGCCGAGGGCCTGCACGCGCCTGCGGATGCTGCGATAGTCGTCCACCGTGCCTTCGAGGGTGATGGCCGGGATGCCGCACATGGTCACGACAACGTATTTGAAGTACTTTTGCATTGCCTCCATCAGGACGATCTCCGAGGCGGCGCGCTCGCAGGGCCCCGTGGTGGAAAAGTCGCAGACGACCAGATCGCGCTGGCGGCCGATGTGCGCGGCGATCTGATCCGAGAAGGACTGGAAGACCTCGGGCCAGGGGTTCTCTGGCGAGCCCTCGACGAAATCGTCGCGGCGGATGCGGATCTCGGCCTGGCCCTGGTGGCGGACGAATTTGCCTCGCAGCCGCTCGGCGTTCGCGTTCACGTGAGCGGCGAACCCCTGAGCGATGCACAGCCAGACGGCATCGGGTGTCAGGACGAGCGGGTAGTGCTGGTCGAAGGCGGTGCGGACGGTTTGGAGGAGGCCGTGCTGGCAGACGGGCAGGCTGCGCCCTGGGTTGCTCCCCCAGGCCTCGGCGACCTTGCCCAGCAGCACGCGGCGCTGTGCCGTCCCTTCCGCCGTTCCTGTCGGATATCCAAGCCGCGCTTTTACGCGCTCGACCTGCGAAACCTCAAATGTGATAGCCATGGTGGTCCTCCCGGTGCGGGACGAGTGTCGAGCCATGTTATCCGAGCGCCGAATCAGAGGGTACGCTATTTTCCTCGCACCCGAGGAGCGCTAGAACACGAGCCCATGACGAGCGAGAGACAGGTATGGTTCCCAGCAATGATGATCCTGGCTGGGCAGATGGGGGCGGCATGACCTGGGCTAACGCCACACCAGCGCCAGCGTGCGGACAGATGTACATGCAAGTGGGATTGTGGGTCTAGAATGTGGCTAATTGGGCGCAGTGATGTGTGGACAGATGTACACGATGGGGCTTCTGCGCGACAGTGCTGCTGGGCGTCCAGCTGCCAACGCCGTCTACGTGGATGCTGATCATGTCACGGGGATGTAGTAATGTTTCGTCCTGAAAAATGTAGAAGTAAGACACGATGAGCCAGCACGAACAACCTCCGGAAGCACGAAGTCGCAAGTGTCCGCGTTGCGGCGGAGTGATTCGCAACAGCACTCACGCTGGGATTTGCCCACGTTGCACCCTTCGATCCGTGCTCGGCCCGGATGTCGAGCCCGAGTCCAGAACGAGCAGTTTTCCCATGCAGTTCGCCGGCTACGGATTGCTCGAAAAGCTCGGCGAAGGAGGCATGGGGATCGTCTACAAGGCCCGTCAGGTTGGCGGTATCGAGCGTGTCGTGGCGCTCAAACGTATCCGAGATGGCGAAATTGCAGGTGCCGCTGCACGGCGGCGATTTTTGGCCGAGGCCAAAGCAGCCGCCGAGCTTCGTCATACGAACATCGTAACGATTTACGAGGTGCGCGATCGCGATGGGGAGCCCTACTTCACGATGACACTCATGTCGGGAGGCACCCTCATACAACACGCCCCGCGATACACCGAGCCAAAACAAGCAGCCATGCTCATTGCGAAAATTGCGCACGCGGTTCATGCCGGACATCTGAAACATATCATTCACCGTGATTTAAAGCCTGCCAACATTCTCTTCGACGACCAAGGCGAACCCCATATTGCCGATTTCGGGGTCGCCAAGCGCATTGATAAAGATGTCAGTACCTCGACGACCATGGTGGGCGGAACCGCTTGCTATATGGCGCCCGAGCAAGCCGATGGTCGTGCCAAACGAGATACGGTAGCGGTAGATATCTGGAGCTTGGGCGTCATTCTTTACGAATTGGTTGCGCAACAACGCCCTTTTCAGGGCCACACGCCGCTCGAGGTGCTTCGCCGCATTGTCGAGGATGAACCGGAGCAGCTTGAACAGCTTCGCCATAGTGTGGATCGTGATTTTGCCACGATATGCTATACGTGCCTGCAAAAGGAACCCGAGCGCCGTTATATTTCGGCATTGACATTGGCCGAGGATCTCGAACGTTATGTGCGTGGCGAGGCCCCGCTCGCGCGCCGTCCGAGTCCCCTTGTGCGTGCTGCGCGATGGTGCGGGCGTCACCCCGCAACAACAGGTCTGTTTGGCGCAGGGGTATTGGGGTTACTGAGCTTCAGCATATGGGCGGCTATCAGTGTGCGGGAACAAGAGAGCGCACGTCGACAAGAAGTCCTCGCCACCAATGTATTTGCAGCTCGTGCCATTGCAGGTACGGTGCTCGCTCAGATCCGGGAATATGGCGACACCGTCGCCGAGGAAGCTCGGAACCCGCACCTTGCTCAAGCGCTTACCCAAGGCAATGCGGCGGAAGCGCAAGCCATTTGCGAAGCAGTACATGCGCGTCATGCCACGCAAGCATCCCCCATCGTATGGTGGTTTGTCATGGACGCATCGGGTGTTCTGCGGGCACAAATGCCTGCCCCGACGTTTGGCAAAAGCTACTATTTGACATATACATTTCGCGATTATTTTCGTGGTGCCAAAGGACTTCCCGTAGATATGGCGCGTCCCGTTTATGTTTCCCGCGCCTTTTATTCGACGAGCGACGATCGCCACAAGTTCGCCGTTGTTTCACCAATTCGCGGGGAAGGCGGCGTTTTTCTGGGCCTGCTGGCTGCCGAACTTGCAACCGATCGTCGCCTTGGTTCCCTCGAATTGAGCGATGATCGTCGCATTGCGGTGCTCACAGTCCGCCGTGATCGAGACCTGCCCACGGAAGACTTACCCAACGAGCATATCGCGCTGGCTCATGATGATGTCGTTCTGGGCCAAGGCGCAGTCATCCAAAGTGAGGCCCTTCGACGCCTCACGGCGCGCCGCGAGGCCGCGGGGCTGGCCCTTCGCGATCAACTCCACCTACCTCCACCAGAATGGGTCGAAGCCGAAGACGGTCTTATGGACCGAATCGCCAAACCCAATGCTGACGGCTCTCACGGTCCGTGGCTTGCCGGTGTCGCACCCGTTGGCAATACCGAGCTTGCGGTTATTGTGGAAACGCGAATCGGAGATGCAACGGCTCTTGATCGCAGTCCCCTCCGTGTACTCGCCGCATGGTCCATCGGTGGTGCCGTCTTGCTGTTCGGAGCGATTTTGGTGGTCTTGCGCACACGCACGAAGGCGCGTTCCCATCTTTGAGAAAAAGCAGGAAAATGTGCACGCATGCGTAACGTTTGATGCGCGTCTCCGGTAGTAGGGGTTAGGGCCGCAGAAAAAAGGCTCGCTGGTTGGGAGACGAGCGTATGCGACGTTCGTCATCGGCGACGCCATTCCGCGGTTTTCCTTCTGAACAGTGGAGACACACCATGAAAACGGCATCCTCGTTTGTCTATACGACCCTTTCTTATCGTTTGCTCGCGACGGTGCTCGGTTTGTCGGGACTCGTGGCCACAGTGCCGGGCTGCGCGTCGGAAAATGAGGCAGATATCGTGTCCAATGACGCGGTGGACGCAATCGTCGATGATAACGACGCACTGGCGATCCCCGCGCAGGACGAAGTGCGATTGGAGCGTACGGGTGATTCCGACGCACTGGCGCTCGTGCCGAATGCTTCGTGGCGGGAGGTCGCTCCGGGCGTCTTCGAGAACGAAGCGCAAGAAGGCGGAAACCGCATTATCGTTGGTGCCGAAGGGCATAAATGGGCAATCGCGCAAGCTGAAAAAGAGCTCGACGAGCTCACCGACCAACTCGCGGTGAAGGAGCAAGACGATCCCGTCCTTCTCGGCAAGATCGACAAGGTGAACGAGCAGCTCGCGAACCTCCGCGATACCGCGCACAACATTGCCGCACCGGTCGGAACGCCCCAGGCGATCTCGTGCAATATCAGTTTTTACACTGGGCCGAGCTCGCCCATTTCAGGGTATTACGGCGCATCGGCGCTCGCCCAGGTTTCGTGCAGCGGCGGATGCCAAACGTTTACGATCGCGGCGCAAGCCTGCACGAACTTTGGCTGCACGCCAGTATACTCGTCGTCGCGCTACGTCTGTTCGACGGCGTGGACCTATGGCGTGTCGCGAAGCGGCACCTACGGCGCGAGCTGTTCGTCCGCGGCGTCCATTTCGCCCCCAGGGATCACGTCGTCCTGGAATGGTTTCTGCGGCTGACGCGCGATTGTCATGACTCGAGCGCAATGACAAACACGTCGTTGCGCTCGGGTTGGGGGGGTCGCGTTGGAAAAAACTTGGAGTTTCTGGCCATCGCATCTACCGTGTTTTCAAGGCCCTCATGCAAGGCGAGTCGTTTCCAAAAACCTCCTGGACCCTCATTGCACGCGCTGGAGTACGTTCGCCTGAAGGCCACGCTGCACTCTCGTCCCTGTGCTCGTTGTACTGGTTTCCCGTCTACGCGTTTATTCGGCGACGAGGCGGAAACTCCGACGACGCCTACGATCGCACCCAAAGCTTTTTTGCCCGACTGCTCGAGCGAAACGACATCGCGAAAGCCGATCGTGCACACGGAAGCAAGTTTCGAGCGTGGTTACTCAGCTGCGTCAAGAACCACCTCGCCAACGAGCACGCCCATGCGAAAGCGCAGCGGCGTCAGCCCCCAAGGGGGCTCGAAAGTTTGTCGGTGGACGACGCCGAGGATCGGTACGCGTTTGAACCATCCCACAAGCTGACCCCCGAACGTTTGTATGAGAGGCAATTCGCAATAGGTTTGCTTTCACGCGTCATGGACAAGCTTCGCGCGAGATATGTCGAAGCGGGCAGAGAGCACGTTTTCGAGGCGCTCAAGGGCTGTTTGTCCGAGGAAACGGGATGCGAGCCTTACGAACAGCTCGCGGTGTCGCTGGGAATGAATTCGGCGGGTGCCGTGGGAAAGGCCGCCTTTGATTTGCGGAAGCATTACAAGAATCTGCTTCGTGCCGAAGTGGCCGATATTGTGGACTCGAAAGATGATGCCGTGGTGGCTCAAGAACTGCTACATTTGCTCGAGTCCATCACAGATCCAGAGGAGTAATTCCGGTGCACTCCGAGCTGTTCACGCAATGTCTCGACGGACAAGCCGTAGCGGCGTCGTCGAGCGGGCCGGGTAGGACGGGGACCAAGGCCACGTCAGAGACAATCAATGGTCAACATGCTCGCGACCCTATGGTGCGGACAGATGTACATGGACATGCGAATACAGGTCTATAATTTAGCTGATTGGGTACCATAATGCGTGGACATATGTCCGCAGAATGTGGTTCACTGGAGGCCAGGGTGTATGGTAGCGGCATCTCCGAGGCAGGATGCACCCCCATGAGCCATCGGTTGTTTGAACAGGCGCGAACTTTTTTTCGCGGTTTCTCTATCTCTTGGTAATTTCGGGCGGCGACGACGTTAGGACGGATTAGGCCCGACAACGCAATCCACATCGCCCATGCACCGGGACTCTTGTCCTGGGCTTGGCCGAGGATGCTCCTTCGGTGGGACGCAACATCAATGGTCCGCGCATTCTGCGATGTGCCTGTGATGTACGCGAATCTTGAGGCGGTGGTTTGTCGTGATGCTCGGGCATTGGAGACAACAACCATGAATACTTCAACAAACCAGAAGGCATGTGCCCTCTCGTCGCAAAAAAATATTTTCATCGTGCTCACGCTGGGAATCGTGGCGCTCGGAGGGTGCGTTGCCGACACCGAGCAGGACGACAGCGTCGGGGGAGAAGAGGAAACGTCGTCGAGCAGTGACGAGATCATCGGAGGGACAAACGTCAGCCAGCAATACCCAGAGGCGGTGACGATCGATATGAGTCGTACTGGAACAACCGCCTTTTGCAGCGGGGTGCTCATCGCGCCAATGGTCGTACTCACTGCCGGGCACTGTGTTGACGGGTTCACGAGCTGGACGGTGAAGGTTGGAACGGAGTCGCGCACGACAACGAGCAAGGCGATTTACGATTGGACAAGCGGCGGCTCGTTAAATCCCTTGCAGCACGACGTCGCCGTGTTGTTTTTGAACAGCCCGATTTGGCTACGCTTCTATCCAACGATCGCCCAGACGGCAGTTGCTGCAAACACACCGGTCACGAACGTCGGTCGAATTCACAACGGCGTAACGTCGGAAATGTGGGGGGCCCACGTATACGATCTCAATGACGGCTCCATAATTGGCGCGCCTCCTCCCTATTCCGGCAGCACCTTCGCGTTCGACTATTCGGCTACCAGGGTGCTCGAACCGGGGGACTCGGGCGGACCCGTCTTTCTCAAAGACGCGGAACCGCACCGGATCGTCGCGATCAACTCGGGGGGCGGAACGCTCGGCAATGGAATGAGCATCGAGCTTCTTGCACGAGTGGATTTGGTCAAGTCGTGGATTACGCAACAAATCGCCGCACATCCCGCACAAGCCCCCACAGACGCGCAAGTATCGTGCGTGTTCAATTGGGCGGAGATCAACTACCCGAACCTCTTCGCGCCACGCGCGCCGGGAGTCTTGCTCGACTACCCGCCATACAAATATCGGCCTTACCCGGGCACGAACAGCAATCTGGGCGCTGCGTGGTCGAACGGCAATTCGCCCTCTGTGGGGGCTGCATCGCCCAACGTCAACTACCCGGTCAAGCATGTCTACTACATGGGGCCGAGCGGTGCGATTGAGGATTATGGCACCGTTGGGTATTGGATGAAACAGGCCAATTGTCTCTGACGACGAGACCCTCCTTTGTCCCTGCTCTCCACTGTCCCTACTACACACAAAACACGCCGTCGAAGCGTCAGCGTCGGCATCACAACCAGTTGCACCGAAGCTATTTGCTGGCCTGCTGGGATGCCCTTCCACGGACAGATGTACATGCATGGGTGAAAGTGATAACTGAAGATAGCTGATCTGGCGCAGTAATGTGTGGACAGATGTCCGCAACTACTGGCACCATCGTCGCAAAACCGCAACGTCGCTCGATGTACGCCGTCATCCGTATTGACGAGGGTCCTTTGTTCCTGTCTACTGGCACCGATGAAGTACCTCGTGATACTAGTTTCGAGCATTCTCCTGGCAGGCTGCGGACCAGATTGGAGCGGAAAATTCGAGGGCAAGCTTTCGCAAACAGGAACGTGTTCCGATGGCTCCTCCGTTCCGGCCTCGAGCACGGCCGTCAGCCTGACGCTGCAAGACGACGGAGACACCGTCACCTGGGAAGCTTCATGCGGGGCGACTGCAATTGCCGACGTCAATGACGATGTTGCCAGCGTGCGTCAGTACAGTTGTCCGGCGCAGACCGGAACTGATGGAACCACCATCGCAACCACGGTTACAGACGGAAAGCTGACGCTGAACAACAACGTGCTGGAGGTGGAGTTCGACCTCTTCCTTTCGCTTTCGGGCACGATTACGGCCACATGCGACGTGGTCGCGGAAGGTTCGTTGAATCGGCTCGCGGAGTGATTTGGGCATTAACTCCCCCTCGCTGACGTTGATTGATGTCCCTCGCGCCCGCATACGAGCAAGCTCGCTTTTCTATTCTTTCCATTTTCCATCTTGCAGTTCATTACCGCGACGGTCAACACGCGATCCGCAAACGTGCGGACAGTTGTACACACATTCACAAAACCACCGCATCGACATAAGTGATTGGATGCATCAATGCGTGTACATCTGTCCACACACCAGAGGTCCTGATGGCTCGAACATTCAGGCGGCGGCCGACAACCAACGGTTTGGAATTCAGCTGCTCATCTTGGTCGAATCAAAGGGTTTTTTCATGAAACTGAGTGATCTTCGACACCGGTTCGTGGCGGTGTTGTTCGTTTCTTTGTTGGCGCCTATTTCGGCGTGTGAATCCACGTTCGTTCTTGCCGAACCACACGGGCAAGGGGGACAAGCTGGACAAGCTGGGGCCGGTGGGCAAGCGGACGCGAGCACCTCGTCGAGTTCCGGTGGCATCGCGGGGGCGGGTGGGGCCGGTGGACACGGAACTGGCGGCGCAGGCGGAGTTGGCGGCGCTGAACCATGCGCCGAAGGGCAGACGCAATCGTGCTTCACTGGAGATTCGCATACGCTGGGCGTTGGCGAGTGTCATGCGGGAGTGCAATCTTGCGTCAATGGGATGTTTGGCGCGTGTATTGGGGAAGCGACGGCCACAAGTGAACGATGCAATGGGGCGGATGATGATTGCGACGGCATCATCGACGACATCATCATCGTGTCCATTCCCTCGTGCAGCACTGGTCAACTCGGCGTGTGCAGAGCAGGAGTGCTTGGTTGTGTCGATGGGCAAATCACTTGCAAGCCGTCGAAGATGCCTTCGGCTGAAATCTGCGATGGTCTCGACAATGATTGCAATGGGCAAACCGACGATGGCATCGCCTGCGGGGGCCCACCTTGACGTACGGCGCTGGCTGTTCGTGCTCACGCACAAGGCCGACAGCCATCCGTGGACAGATGTACACCGGCAAATATGTCAAATTAATTATCTCTTGTGAGATTGTGTGGACATATGTCCGCAGGAATAAACACCGACGCTCGCTAGGAGGATCGTCCAAGTCGATCGAGAATCCGCTTGCTGTTCCTCACGATTCCCGTATATCCGCGGAAGTGTATCGTTGTCTCATCTTGCCGCTCGTTGCAATCGTGAGTTGTGTTGCGGTGGTTTCCTGCCAGCGTACACCGCTGCAGAGCGCTCATGCGTCATCGGCGATCGTCGAACTTCCCGCGGCGCCGGATGCAAAACCCGCAACGACCTTGTCAGAGGGAGGGTGCACGGTCAATTTGCCCGGTCGTTGGAAGCGAATTCGAGACGTTGACGAATCATCGGCCTGGGACACCGAAAGCGAGGATGGGTCCTATGCGCTGACCGTCCTTCCCGTGCCGCAGAACGCGACCGATATCCAGGATGGGATTGATGCAATCCTCGACACACGTCGCGAAGTGGATAAAGAGCAAAATGGGCCCGATATCGTCTTGTCCGAAAAAGAAGTCTTCAAGGACTCGGGCTGGTACACGGCACATAATACTAGCAAAGGGTCGTTCATCGCCACGATGGCAAAAGCTTCGCCCAAATTGGCTTGTGCTGTGTTCTTATGGCACGAGGGGGACAGCCTCGAGGATTTCCGTCGATATGCGCAAGATGTGCTTCAAGGTATCCGCACAGAGCGGTGAGCCGATCGCGGTCCCCATAGTTGGCGTTCTGCTTTCGCTTTCACTCTTCCTCTTCTTCGGACGAATCTTCTCGCAGCGCGCGATCTAATTTGCGGACAGATGTACACGCATTGGCAACGCTGAATCTAGATTTTTGCTGCATCGAGTACATCAGTGCGTGGACAGATGTACACTGCCGTTCGCGTGAACCGTCAAGTGCCGACACCTTGCTGCCCCCATCTGGACAAGCAGCTCACTCAGCGCGGGCTGGAGCGTC
>DAOMZH010000345.1:0-7477 GCA_035437985.1 Polyangium sp. (in: bacteria)
CCCCGAAAACGCGAGGACTCGTTGGGCGCCATCGTTAGTGCCGTTGCGGCTGCATCGCGAGCTGGTGCGCAGATTTCCGAGCTGGCGCGCTCGTTTTTGGATTTGCCCTTGTTGCAGAATGCGGTCGGTATGCCGCTCACTCCCAATGCCGTTCTGCACCAACCCATGGGGAACGTTTACATTTACGAAGGCAAAGAACCGCAGGATAAAGATCTCGCCCCTTGGCTCGATGATGTCGTGTGGATACGGGGGAAAATGATCGAGAGCATCGTTGCCCGATGGGGTGCGCAAGACGCCAAAGCGCGAATCGCTGCCGCGCTTGCGGCGCGCGAACGCCGGCGCGTAATGCATTCGCGTCCCGCGTCGCAACCAATTGTTCCGAAAGATGACGGCCATATCGTCCAGGAAACTTTTCGAATCGACATAGGCACTTTACAAGGTTTGCGCGGACAACTCGCGTTGGGCGCCGAAGGGCAAAAAACTGGGCAACGCCCAACCACGGTGCGCGTTTACGTCGAGGGTCGGCACATCGATACCCTGACGATTGACCGCGACAAACTTCCGCTCAGCATGGATGCCGCCATTGCCTGGGAGGGCAGGCTGCGGCCAAAATTCTCTTATGAAGGGGTCATCGACGATGTTCATTTGCGTTTGGCCATTTTCCAGCTCACTCGATTCGCGCTCGTAACGCTCGGAGCTTATCTCGACCAGAGTGTACAGGAAAAACGACCTCTCGAAGAGCGAACTCGGGTCCTTCCTCTGGTTCGGACGGCGATTGGCGCGTATACCCGAGCGGCCAAGACGCTCGGTGTGGAAAAAATCCCGGACGAACCTCCGCTTTCGGCGTATTTGCCCATTTGGACGCGGGGCGTATGGGTATCGGCAAACCCGGACCGACTCCCCATCAGCCTTGCCGAGCTGAAAACCTATTCGGATCGCACCAAAACCATTTGTTATGTCTCTCCTGGAGCAAGTGGCATTGCGCCCGATGGGCGGCCGGTGGTTGTCTTGACCGACCTCGAAAAAGATTGGATTGGCGCGCTTTTCCCTGGGGTGACGTTCGTCCCGTACGAACGAGGATTACGGCGTGCAGGGCACTCGCCGCTCCCTGATTTGGCTTGGTATGAACTCGTGCGCGCAAGCCCCGAATCAAAACTCCTCGCCGGCGTCTCGCTTCCCTGGATGAAGTTCGAGACGCGCGAGTACCGCGGTGCGATTACGACGAGCACGGAAGATCGGTGTTTGTCCCTCCACGCGGGCGTAATGTTAGCGACCGACAAGACAAACCAGCTCGTCGAGCCAGCCATCCTCGTCGTGGACCACGACACGACGGTTCCGACGCCTGGATGGGACGGTGTTTTGTGGTCCCGCGATTCGTCGATTTGGATTCATGTGCGTAACGAGTTTTTGGAAAAGCTCGTGCTGGCCTACGAAGGTAATCACGAGGCGCGTAATGCGTTGCAAAATTTCCAAGTCGAGCCAGGCTTCGTTGTTCGTTCGTTCTTGGTCGAAGGTGCTGCTCGCATGCGGACCAAGGAGTTGGGCGCCCGAATCGAAAAACTTGCCTTGGTGCATATGCTCGGTGCGGATAGCCGCCCGAAAATGGTATCCCTCGCCGAAGTCGCGGCGCGTTTTCCGGATCCCCAGCCGATTCCATTTTTACGCGAGAGACCACAATTCGACACGCTCGATTGGAACCCGTTGTTCCTGGAAAACGATCGTGAATTGGCGGCGTTTGTCCGCTGGGCTGGGAATCGCGCCAAAAATGCCGTAGACGAAGTGCAATCTCGGTACAAGGTGGCGCAAGCAGAACAGGTCCGGCGCGACTTTTTACGAAAACCAATCGTCACCGTCAGTGAACCTGTGGCGCTGGCCGATCCCGATCGTCCGGCGCAAGTTTGGCAAGAGCAACCCGATGCATCCGGGGCCAAGGTGACCGCTGTCGTCGCGGCTCTGCCCATGGCTGGGTATGAAATTCCGCTTGCAAACATCGAAATTCTTTATGAACAACGCCTGATAACGAAGCGATCGCTGCTGTCGTTGCCCGTTCCCGTCGTCGCGCGAGTGTTTTTACCGTCAAACCAATACCTCGTCGGATATTATGACATTACTTCCGAGGCATTGACCCGAATCGAGGGGTTTGTGTACGCAGCGGCATGCGCTTTGGCTGCCGAGCTCGTCATTCGGGCCCAAGGTCCCGCGGCGGAAGCGTTTTTCCAGGACCGCCGCGGGTTGCTGCTCATCAAACAACTTTATGCGGTTTCGGTAACCGATCGCTCGCGTTCGGACGTGCTCGTCGTCGATTTTGCCTTGCGTGCCTCTGATTTTTCCTGGCCTACCGTGCAAAATACTTGGTGCCCCTATGCGGGTCTCGTCCCCGGGAGCGGAAAACTCTATTATGGTACGTTCCGCTTTCCGGATTGGGAAAAACCACATCGCGGAACCAGCGAGATCGATGGTCCCATTGTTTATTTACCGCCCACCACCGAAGGCCATTTGGTCCGCGAGATTCTCGGATACATGGGCCACGAGATGATCGATGTTTCTGCAGCGTTGTACGCCCTGCAAAGTCGGCGCAAACCAGGCTCGAGTCATAGTGGTCCCACGCTTTTGGGCCTGCCCGAATACCCCGCCCTACGGGTATCGCTTTCTTCGTTGGGTTTGGATGTCGAGGGCGAACTCGAACTCACGGACATACAGGGCAAGTGCATCGACGTAGAAACCTTGCACGGGACGAAATTCCAAATTGCGGTAACGGGCCCAGTTCCATTTCGAGCGACCGTTCGGGTCGAAGATGTCGAACTCGATGCGAATGAAAGAAAAAAGCTCGCGGAAAAACTCGCCAAAGGAGCGCTGAAACATCTCGAATCACTGGGCGAACGCGTGGTTGAATTCCCACCCTTCATTCGCACAGCATTGCGGGGCGTCGTTCTCAAACATCTGCGTAATGGCAAAAATATCAGCAAACGCAGGCGAAACTTCGAGGTTTTTCAAGACGTTTTGGGTGAATATCATAGCCTCGCCCAGCTCGCCGAAACGGGTGACTCGCCATATCCCTTCGTAATGAGCGTCCCAACGCACCCCATTTCGCGCCGCCCGCGTCCTCCCATCATCCTTACCCCTGATGAAGCCTACGCATTGTCGAACGTGCTTGCCGTCGACGACGTGACCCAGCGATTGTCGCGCGAAATTCAGGCCGAAGAACGCAAACGCGCTGCACCTGTTTCTTTTATCGGATTGGCGTCGACTCAACGTCTCGAGTGTTTGGACATCGTGCCCTTCGACGGCGACGATATCGAAGGTGAGATCGGGCTTCTCACGCCGGAAAATGTCGATAAGCGGGGTATTTGGGTTTATAAAAATCGTCGCTCCCTCTGCAAGCTCGGCGATTCGACGGGCTGGCCAGTCATCGCCGTCATCAATGACGATTCGATCCCTGAAAACAAGACCTTCGATGGAATCAAAGGTAATGGCGCCAAAGACAAATTACGCAAAGCCGTCCGAGCACGCGCCGAAGCAGTCATCGCCCGCTGGTGCGTCGTGCCAAACGACGCCCTGGCTGGCAAGAAAGTGCGCAAAAATCTGATCAGTGATTCATTGATCATTCAGGGAGCGATCTGGTTGCCCCCCTCGTGGCTATCGGCAGGGTCCGTCGAGGTTCGGGACGCCTCGAATCGTTTTCTCATGCCCCGTTCGTTTGGGGCGCCAAACTCTCCCGCCCGACTCGATATCGAACTACCCATTCCCGTGGGTGGCCGATTGTTTGTTGCCAACACGGGAGCCGCCAAAAAGCCCCAAGAAATCAATGCCGCCATAAGTACGTGGCTCCTCGAAGAAACAACGGAGCTCGTCCTCGAAGCTGTCGCCTCCGATGCAGATCGCCGCATGGTCGAGGGATATCAATGGCTGCTCCGGTTTCTCGGTGCTGACGTGGGCAAACTCGAAGCTCTTACCGGCAACGGTCAACGCATCGATTCATCCGAAATCGTGGAGACGTTGCGGACGAAAAAAGAGATTTGGATCTCCGTCCGGGACACGGATGTCGAAGATGGAGATTTTCCCACGGGCACTCCTCCTCCTTTCGTTTTGCGTGGTGAAGGACAGGCGCTCGTCGATGTCCTTCGAGCTCGTACGAACGCCGTGCGGGAACTCGCCGGTCGTAAGCCTGCGCCGACCGTCGCACCCAAGATCGCCGCGTTCGAGACAGACAAACCTGCACCAAGTGCACCGGCCCTTGCGCCCATGCCTGCACGCGAACAGGTCGCGCTGCCGCTCATTGTCGCTGCACGTCTCGAGAATGCGCCGATCATCGAGTCAGCCGACGACGAGCCTCCAAAGTCTTGGTTTCAGAGCGTGGTGCAAAGGGTCATCGTTTTCTTTGATCCACCAGCGCCGATGGAACCGTGGACGCAGGAACTCGGTCCCTCCTTGCTGCTCGCCATCGACAAGCTGGGTTTAGCTCCGACAAACGTGGTCACCGGCGTGCGATATGTGCGCCGAGGACGTCCGATGGTGTTCGAGGAAGCATCCGGTCGGCTCGTCATCAATCGTTCTCATCCAGGTATTCGCGCTCTCGCGGTGCGGGTCAGTCATGACTCGCGTGCGCGTCTGTTGCTGGTCGTGCTCGCCGTGCGCGAGATCAATCGCGTGCTCGAAGTCGTCACGGACGCAACGGAGCGACGTGTGCTCCTCTCGTTGCTTCGCGGCGAGTCACTTTGACAAACATCATTCCGCGAGTGTTCGTCGCCATGAACGCGTGTACGGCGCGCCGAGTCACACGCATGCGCAAGCAAAAAGTAGGCAAGAAGTGGAGAGCGCTCGAACGCCCATGGTAGCCTCGTTGAGCGATGCCGTCGTCCGACACGATCCAGTTCTACGCAACCACCGATGTGGGTCGCGTTCGTGATCACAACGAGGACAATTTCCTCGTCGACAAGAAGCTCGCGCTTGCGATCGTCGCCGACGGCATGGGTGGTCATGCAGCGGGTGAAGTTGCGAGTGCTTTGGCGGTGCGGATCATCCACGAAGAGGTCAAGAAGCAACGCGAAGTCATCGACAAGTACGATGACGACGGGATGAGCGCGCGAGCTGGATCCAAAGAGATCCTCGGCCTTCTCGAGCTGGCGGTGCAGCGAGCTTGCGCGCGGATTCACGAGGAAGCGAAATCCGACTCGAACAAACGCGGCATGGGCACGACGCTCTCGTCGCTCTTGATCGTTGGTTCTTACGGATTCATCGCCCACGTTGGCGACAGCCGCATCTACTTGCTTCGCGACGGTAACGTTCAGCAAATCACGGAAGATCACACCGTCTACAACGAGCTCATCAAACGCGGAAAACTCACCCGCGAACAGATCGACAAGGTTGCCCAGAAAAACGCCATCACGCGCGCTGTCGGGGTGTACGAACGGGTCGAAGTCGACACGTTGACGATCGAGGTTTTACCTGGTGATCAGTTCCTCCTCGCCTCGGACGGCTTGCACGGATACATCGCGCACAACGCGGAAATGGAACCGTATTTCGAAGACGAAAACGGTGACCAGGCCACGCGCGAGCTCATCGACCTCGCGAATCGCAAAGGCGGCAAGGACAACATCACCGCGGTTCTGGTTCGTCTCGGCAAAGGTGACGAACAAGACGACAGTCGCGCTCGTCGACTTCAGCTCAAGCGTGAGCTCCTTTCGAAGATGCCGCTGTTCGCACGTCTCAACGAACGCGAGATGCTGCGCATCATGCAAGTGTCGGAAGTCGTTTCGTTCGAACGTGGAGAGATCGTCGTGCAAGAAGGCGATCGCGGGGACGAACTCTTCATCGTGCTCTCGGGCGAAGTGCAGATCAGTCGTGGCGAGACGGTCCTCAACGATTTTGGACCTGGAGAACACTTCGGCGAGATGGCGCTCATTCGCGCCGTGCCTCGATCAGCGACGGTGACGGCATCGGAGCCGAGTGAACTCATCGTGCTCCATCGCAGCGACTTCTTCGAGATTTTGCGCAAGGAGGCCGAGCTTGCGGTGAAGTTGCTCTGGCAGTTCTTGGGCGTTCTTGCGGATCGTTTGGATCAGACGTCGCGCGACTTGAGTACGGCGCGCGAGGAACTGAACGCTGAAGAGATTACCGACGCGATCATCATCGAAGACGTGGAAGCCAATGCTGCCCTTGCCCAGCAGCACTTTGCTACCGAGCCGCGGGATAGTTTCCTCCCTGGTCCGATGCGACCTGGCGACGAATGACGAGATTTGTGCACCATCTTTCGGTCGCTTGCGGTTTGGAGGTCGATCGTGCGTACCGGCGCTCGATCCGATTGACATGGCACCTCGTACGCCGCTAGCGTCCGTCGAACGGAAAGGTTCTCCATGAACGGCGGAACAGCGTGCGATCACAGGGGCATGGGGCTTTGCCTTGGACGTCGTGTCCGCGGCGTGTCCGCTCTTCTTGCGGCATCGTTTGCGCTCATAGCATCTCTCGATGCGACAGTGGCGCGCGCGGACGAACCGCGCAGTGCAAGCGAGCCGCGGATCATGCAAGAGCCAGGCGAAGCGGTGAACGTCATCGATGCGTTCGATGACGGCGATCCCTTCGACATTGCCGTGAGTCTCGGCTTTCAATACTCGGCGAAATCCGCAAATATCCAGCGGGAAACGACCATCTTTGGTCCAGGTTTGACGTCGGGTGGTTTTACCTCGAACCTCCTCAACGTCGCCAAGTATTCCGAGTCGACTGCGCGCCTCATTCCGCGCGTCGATGTCGGTCTCTTCAAGGACCTCGCGCTCTACTTCCGTTTGCCGATCATTCTGAGCAACACGAGACAACTCGAGGGTTTGAACGGAAGCGAGAACAAGCAAGACGTCGTGCTTCAAGGCGCACCAACCGACGTGGGTAGCCTTTTCTCGTTGCCCTTCAAGTCTCCTGATCGCAGCGGCATCGAATATGTCGCGGTCGGTCTCGATACGAGCGCGTTCATGAACCAAGCGCGTGATCGCACCAAGCCGACGTTGCTGTTTGGCGTCGAAGGTCGTTTCGCCGTTGGTGAATCGATGCATGCTTGCAACCCGAATCCGGCCTCGGGACAGCTGCAATGTGCAAACCCGTCGGACATCAATCGCAACGGCACGCAAGACGTCCGAGCTCCCAATCCGGATGGCACGCCCAACCCGAACGGCGAGTTTCTCGAAGGCACTGGTCTTGGCGAACGACAAGCAGGGGTCACGCGCGGAACGATTGGCCTCGAAGTGCACTCGCTCGTTTCGAAGCGCATCAAGTACGTCGAACCGTACGGTGGTTTTTCCGCATTGTTTGAGTTCCAACGAGAGACGTCGGACTACGGCATCACCGATCTGCAAGGTTCACTCGTGAACCGTCCGCCGATCTCGGGCACGATGACGATCGGCATCATGGTCATTCCTTGGGAAAACCGTGAGAAATTCGGCCGTTTGACGCTCGATTTCCGCGTACAAGGCAAGTACACGTCCGAAGGTCG
>DAOMZH010000345.1:7577-10004 GCA_035437985.1 Polyangium sp. (in: bacteria)
GGCAGCTTCACATGCAACCCCGCGGGCGAACCCATCTCGATCATCAATCCAAACTCGCAAAAGACCTACGTCACGGGTTTGACCGACGTGCAGCAATACTCGACGATTCGCGGACAAATGGCCGTGACCTGGCAGGCGAGTGAGTACGTGAAGTTCACCGTGGGCTTCGGTTATCAGCACGATCAGCGTCACGGCATCACGCAAGATCAACCCTGCAACCCGAACTTCAAGGGCGATGTGACCAAGTCGGGTCCCTGCAAGAGCGGCAGTGAACTCAACGGTGGAATCATCAGCGCCACGGGTATTCCGAACCCGAACTATCGTCCGGTCATGAATGCCGTCGGTCGTCGCTTCGTAGTGAGTGACAGCAACACGTTGGACGTGTTTGCGAGCGGCACGGTGATGTTCTGATCCGTTTCCGTTGGGGTTCCCTTCTCGGTTTCGCGCTCGTTACGGTTGGCCTTGCGCGCACATCCGTCGCCGCTCCAGCCCCCCAAACATCCGACGACGCCACCGTCGCCCCAAAGCTTGCATCCACGACTTTGTTTGCATGCAAAATATTGGGCGAACCTTCCGAAACTGAACAAGCCGAACTGCAAAACCTCGCCGGACAACTCGATGTCTTGCTCGCAGACACGGCGCAAGATCTGGGTTTGTCCCTCGACCTGGCCCACCATCCTGCTGCTCCCGATGACGACATCGAGCTCGTGACGTTTGCGGAATCGCGACAAACGATGCTCCTGGCTCCAAGCATTCGAGAACGGGATGGCGACATCGAGTTACGTCTCGTGCTCGTCGAAGCAGGATCGAAAAAGCTCGTCACCCGCATCGAGCGCGTGGCGCGAGCGGACATCGAGTTGCGCGCTGTCGTGATGCTTCGCGATCTCGTTTCCGATCGCAGCGCTAGCAAAGAACATGCAGGTGAGATTCGACATCCTCGAGCTGGTGCGCTCACGGTGCCGGCGCGAAGTGCGGGCAAAACGGCGCTTGCAGCGAATGCGACGCTCGCTGGGGGCCTGATTGGATATTCGATTCAACGCGCGAGTGGTTCGGAGGATCCGCGGTTGCTTTATCCGCTGTTGGCCGTAGGTGCGGGCGGGGGACTCGTCGCGTCCATTCTTGTGGCGGAAGAGTGGGACATCGGTGTGGGTGACGCGTGGTTTCTGTCCGCTGGGGCATGGTGGCCGACGCTCGCGGGGCACTTGATCCACGCAGGCAGGTTTGGCGTGTACGCACCCGATCGACTCGGACCCGTGCATGAAGACGAGCAGTGGACGGCGGGTTTGGTTGCTTCGGCGACGGGTTTGTCTCTTGCGACCTTGGGTCTGGCGTTTCGCCGCATGTCCGAAGGTGATGCAGCAATGGCTCATTCCGGCGGAGGATTTGGATTTTTTCTCGGCGGCATCACCGAAGCGTTCGTTCGTGGCGACATCGGCACGTTGCCGATCGCCGGAGCTGGATACGGGGCAGGGATCGGATGGCTTGGTGCGTCGGCATTGAGTGTGTATCTGCGTCCCTCGACATCACGGGTCGTCGGCGTTGACCTCGGCATGCTCATGGGTGGTTTGGGCGGCGCGGCTCTCGGTAGTCCGCTGTTGCTCGATAGCCCAACCGTCACGCAGCAACGCGTTTGGCTCGGCATGACCGGCGGTCTGGCGATCATTGGCGGCACCGTTGGCTGGTTCGTGACGCGGCCGAAGAGTCCAGGTTCCGTCAAAGCGCCGCGGAGAGCGGAAATGTCGTGGCCCTTGCCGGTGATCGGGCTGCTCGGCGAAAGTCGCGCGGGAGAGCGGCGCGCGCCCGTGATGGGACTATCGTGGAGCGGCGTGTGGCAATAGTTCGATTCGAAGGGCGGGACTGAGCTGTTCGCGAGGTCGTTGGAGTTCCAAACATGATCAAGATTGTCGTTGCCGAAGAGCAAGCGGGTGTTCGCCTAGACAAACTTTTGTTGCAGGCTGTGCCGGCGTTGGGTCGAGCAGGGGCCAAGCGCTTGTTCGAAGGTGGCAAAGTGCGCGTGCACGATGCAGGGGCGGAGCGCGGGCATCGGGTCGCGAAAGGGGACGTCGCGAAAGCGGGCGATGTCGTGTCGATTGACGTGGCTCCCGAGGCCCAGAATTCAGCGGCCGTACCGGATCCCAGTGTGTCGCTCACGGTGGTCTTCGAGACCGATAAGGTGTTGATACTCGACAAACCTGCGGGTCAACCCTCGGCGCCGCTCGAACCGGGTGAAATGGGCACGCTCGCCAATGCTCTGGTGGCGCGTTATCCCGAATGCGCAACAATTGGTTTTTCCCCGCGTGAACCGGGACTCTGCCATCGCCTCGATACTGAAACGAGTGGTCTCGTCATGGCTGCGCGGACGAAAGAAGCTTTCGACGTATTGACCAAGGCGATCAAAGAAGAGCGAATCGACAAGCGGTATTTGCT
>DAOMZH010000346.1:0-10002 GCA_035437985.1 Polyangium sp. (in: bacteria)
AAATTGACCACGGCTTGGCGACGTTTGGAGCTCCCCGCATCGTCGAGCCCCATATCGAGCCGTGACGAGCGCTCGCGAGGTGCTTCGGCAGTTTCAGAACGAATGGCTGCAGCGTCAGAGGCTGATTTCGCACTGAACGTGGATGATTCGCTCGTCGCCGGAGTGCTAGGGCGTGAAGTGGCTGCAATGCTGGGAGCGTTCTTGGGGCTTCCGAAGGCCGCATCGAAACTGGTGGCGCGCCGAGCTGGAGGAGCATTGGGCGCAGGTGGTTTTGCCGGCGCGTCTGGCGTTTCTTTTGGCAGCTCCACAACGGGCGCGGGTGCTGCTGCACTGGCTGCAACGAGTTGCGCGCCAATCGTCTGAGGCTGCGCAGCGGGGCCACCCGCAGCTCCTCCAGCCCAAGGACTTGCGGGGACCGGAGGTTTTTCCGGGGACCCGGAACTCGCTTCGGACAAACTGACGAGCGACGCACGTACGGGTGGTGGCGGTGCGACGGCGCGTGGTGGTGGCGGCGGACTGGCGGGAGGTGGCGGCGCGCTGGCGGTCGAAGTGACCAAGGTGCCCGTTGAAAGCGGCACATTCGCGCCTGCAGGGATTAACGTTCCCGGGGGAAGCGGCGCACTGCCAGTCGGCGCAACCAAGGTCCCGGGCAAGGACGGTACGGGCGCCCGTGCCGCAGTCGGCAATGGCGGTGGCGGAGGCGTCGGAGGTGCCGAGGGCCATGGCGGTCGAGGCGCAGGCACAGCGGGCAGCGACGACGACGAACGAGCTGGTTGAAATGGCAAATCGGCGTTGGGCTGTAGACGTGGCAATTCACGCGGCGGAGCAACAGGCGCTGGTTCCACCCGCGCCGCAAATGGCAACACCGCTCCGGCCCCTTGAATCAACGAACCCGTCGTCGTAATCGTATCAATGGGTTCGTCCTCGTCATCGTCAGCACTGCCATTGGAAATCACGCGGAGCATATCGTTCCACGTGATTTCGCGGCCGGGCGGCTCCAGCGTGACGAGCACACGTCCAGGTTCGTCCTGTTGTACGAGCGGAATCGACGCATGCCACGTGAGCGTCGCAATACCCCGGTCAGTATCGATCCACAATGAATTCGGGTTTGCCGTCACCCGCGTCGCTTTACCATTGCCTCGCTCGACGAAAATGGCCGGGTGATATCCGGGCAAATTGGTCACGAGGCGCTGATGTTTGGGATGCAGATTTTCGAGCACGATGCGTTCGTTGTCGCGGAGCATGGCGAGTTGTTGGTCGGCGGGCGCTGCATTGTAATAAGCTGCGCTATGTCCTTCCAAACCTTCACCGACGGCAGGCGGCGTTCGTCCCAGCAAATCTGCGCGTGAAGGCCAAGTTGCCGCAATCGGGCCAAACCCCACGGGCGCAAAAAAATCGTCGCGGCTCGAGACATGCAGGCCAATGGGTTGCAGGTTTGGCACGGCACGCCGCCCATAAGCATCTCGAACATCGGCCCGCATACCTACGGGATTGCTCGTGCCTGGACCACCACCCGCCCGCTCCCACGTGAGGCGCATACGCGTGAAGCGTGTTCCTTCGTGCATCGTGCCATCAGGGAGAAATGTGCGATCGGCGAATACTTCAATCGACTTGTCCACGTCGCCGACAATCATGCGTGCAATGAGCGAACGCACGGGTTGGTCGTTCGGGGCATACGCATAACCGACGAGCGTCACTTCGGGCCGAAGTTTGTTGGGCATGAAGTCGCTGGGCGCCCGTACGCTGCGATTCGGATCATCGTCCCAATGATCGTCCGCTTCATTAACGGCTTCTTGCTCGGCGGCGATTGCAGCTTCGCCGGGCTGGAGCCAATAGGTCGTTTTGCAGACGACCGTGAGCATGAAGCTGCCGGCACGAGGCTGCCAAACGGTGGATCCTGTGCGTAAAGGTCCGGACGAGAGGATCAACATGGTCGAGGGACGACTCCAGGGCGGTGATTCGACCGTGACAACCGCACCTAGCAAACCCATTGCCACGCGTCAAACCCAGAAGCTTGGGCCAATGCCTGGGTCTTGCTGGCAGAACGCCACTTCCCGCCCAGTGGATCGCCGATGTACCTGGGTGGACAAAAGATGATCCAGGTTCGCGATCCAAAGATGCGCCGCCCATCACGGGTGCCTTTTGATTCTTGGTCCGACACGCCGATTGTTGCTCGGCGAATGCACGGCCCGGAAATTGCCGGAGTGTCGAATACGCGGGTGCTTTCATTTGACCGCGTGAGGTTCGAGACCATGGCGATTGAACAGGCGCAGCCCGGAGGCAATGCGGCAAACGGTGTTCTCGTCGATCCGACGACATTATCGGGTCGGCGCCTGCCTGATCCGCCAGGCGAGGCATTGCCGCTGGTTCGTACGGACATCGAAAACGCCGCGCGCGAGCTTGGCGTGGATGCAGCCGCGATTCATGCGGTCGCGACGGTGGAATCGGGGGGACGATCGGGCTTCGATGCGAAAAAAAGGCCGATAATTCGGTATGAAAATCATGTATTTCGCCGGCTGACGAATGGTCGTTTCGACAAGACGCACAAGGATCTTTCGGCGGGATACAAATCGGCCGAATACAAACGCACGCATCGATTTGCTGGAATCAAATACCAAGACGAACAGTGGGAACTGTTGACAGCTGCTTTTGCGTTGGCTCCCGATGAAGCCGTGATGTCCTGCTCCTGGGGAATGTTTCAGGTGATGGGCGAAAACTATCGCGCCATTGGGTGGACGAGCATCGATCAGTTCGTCAAGGACATGTTCTTTTCCGAAGGGCAACACTTGCGCGCCTTTTTGGGGTTTTGCAAGGCCAATCGATTGGTGCCGTACTTGAAAAATCATCAATGGGCGAGTTTCGCGCAGCGCTACAACGGCAAGGATTTTCGGACAAACCATTACGACACGAAGCTCGCCCAGGCGTTTGCGCAATACAACCGGGCAGCTCGGTAAAACGACGCCGCGGCGCACGGCCCACGTTCGTCAATCGTGCCCCTAGACAAGAGTTCCGTCACCGAATCCTTGGCGCAACGCGTTGGTCGCCTCCTTGCGACATTTCTTGACGCCCCCTCCAAATGTCGGCTAAGGTGTCGTTGATACCGACGCCGAGGACTGCACCATGCCCCCAAATTTGGATCTTCATCCGAAAACCGCGCTGCGTTTCGCAGGCTTTGTCCTTGGCGCCGTGGCGCTCGGTGCTTGTGTGCAAATCGTCGGGATGGATGATCCCGTGCTGGTCGATCGTCTGGACGAACCGAGCGGAACCACGGGCGCAAGCACCAGCGGAAACGCGTCGAGCAGCGGTTCCGATACCAGTTCGAGCAGCAGTTCCAGTTCCAGTTCGAGCAGCGGTGGGTCACTCGCGTGGGCGGACTGGCCGATGCCCAATCCGCCGAGCATGGCCTTGCCGAATCCGGCGAGCTACAATATCGGAAGCACGCAGGGCGTGGTGACGGACCAGGTGACGAATCTGATGTGGATGCGGACACTGGATACGGTGATGCTGAGGTGGACCGAAGCGCAAACGTATTGCGACGGGCTCGTGCTCGATGGGTACAGCGATTGGCGTTTGCCCACGCGGATCGAACTGGTGTCGCTGGTGGATTTTACGAAGACCAATCCAGCCATCGATACGGCGGCGTTTCCCAATACGCCGGCGGCGGTATTTTGGACGAACTCGATGAAAATGTCCTCAAAAACCACGTGGGTCGTCGATTTCACGGATGGCAGTACATCTTCCGTCGATGCAGGAACGGCCCAACGAGTGCGATGTGTGCGGTGAATGATGAATGCTCGAAGAATTCGGAGTCGATCTCATGCATGAATTCCCCAAATTCCGAAAGCTATCGCTGGTTGGTTGGCTGCTCGTGTCGTTTACCGTGGCTTTGTTCGGGATCCGGCAAGGTCATGCGAATGCGCCGCCTGGACGTTATACCGTGGCGGACTTGACGGTCGGGGATACACGAACGGGACTGGTATGGGAGCGTCAAGGTCCAGCTGCTGCGCAAACATCGGCCAATGCTGCGACGTATTGCCAAAACTCGACGCTGGAAAATGCCCAATGGCGACTGCCGACCATGAAGGAATTGCAAACGCTCGTGGACGAATCGCAGAGCGGCCCTTCGATTGATGTCATCGCGTTTCCGGGTACGCCCGCGGGTGAATTTTGGACGTCGTCGACGGTCGGGTCGTTTCCCATCTTGAATTGGACCATCAATTTCGTCGATGGGGACACGAGTTTTGGGTCAGGGACGAAAACAGCGTACGTGCGGTGCGTGCGTTTGTCGGGGTAATGGCGGAATGGGAGACGCGTGATGGTTGCCACACCCGAACCAGGAACGATTCTCCTCGACAAGTATCGTGTAGAGCGCGTGCTTGGCCGAGGTGGAATGGGGTTCGTCGTAGGCGTACGGCATGTCGTTTTGGGGGAACTGTTCGCCATCAAAATGCTGCGGCCGGATCTGCAAGACCGAACCGATGCCAATGAGCGATTCTTGCGTGAAGCGCGGGCATTGGCGCGCCTGCGGGGCGAGCACGTGGTGCGGGTGCAAGACGTGGGGAGTTTCGAGGACGGTTCGTCCTACATGTTGATGGAACACCTGCAAGGCCGCGATTTGCAGCGGGAGCTGGACCAACGTGGGCCGCTGCCTTTCGAAGAAGCCGCGCTGTATCTGCTGCAAGCGAGCGAAGCCGTGGCGGAAGCGCATGAGCAGGGGATCATTCATCGCGACTTGAAGCCCGCGAATTTGTTTTTGACGACGCGCCCGAATGGTACGCCTTGCGTAAAAGTGCTGGATTTTGGCATTTCCAAGGAAATGAATACGCTCAATGCCGATTTGACGCGGACAGGCGCGTTCATCGGATCGCCTGGCTATGTATCGCCCGAGCGCTTGGCGAACAACCGAATCGCGCATGCGCAAAGTGATATTTGGTCGCTGGGAACGGTGCTTTATGAATTGGTTGCCGGCCACCCGGCGTTCCAAGCCAAACTCTTGACCGATCTGGTGGCACAAGTCCTTTCGGCCACGCCCGTGCCGCTCAGCCAAATTCGTCCCGGAATTCCCGCAGAATTCGAAGCGATCGTGAAGCGGTGTTTGGAAAAACGACCCGAACGACGGTATGCCTCGGCGCGCGAATTGATCGAAGCGCTCGAACCATTTGCCGCGCAATATCAGCGCGCGAAAACTGCCCGAAAAACGTCAGCTTTTGCCCAAGACGAAAAGACCGAAGTTTTACCGCAGAAGGCTCCGATTGCCGCAAAAACGCCAAACGCGAATACGCTCGTGCTCGAGCCGGCAACAGCGCGCGTTGCCGCTTTGCCCGCCGCAGCGATATCCGAATCAGGGCCGCTGGAACGAATTGGGCAAACGCAAAGTGACTGGGGTAAAACGCGCGATTCGCTGATTCGAAAAGACCAAAAGCCGCTCGTTTTGGGCCTCGCGGTAATGGCGGTGGCGCTGGTTCTCGTGGTTCTCGTCGTCGCCACAGGATCGACGAACGACAAGAACGAGAAGAGCGAGCCCGCGACGAACCCGGAAAATTCCGCATCGCCAGTCGCGGTGGCGCATTCGACAATACCGCCAGCAATGGCCACGAGCGTAGCGCCTGCCGAGGTGGTCACGGCGGCACCAGCCGCGAGTGCTGTCGAAGCGCAAGCGGCTCCTGAAACACCGACGGGTGCTGCGTCAGCAAAGGCGTCGACGGGGTCAACGACCGCGCCCAAACCTCGCCAACCGAACAAACGGCCGACGCTCCGCGGGTACGACGAATGACGAGTTTTCAACGCCGCGCGATATTGACGTGCTTGGCTGCTCTGCTGTTGGGAGCGCACGAGGCTCGCGCCGACGAACCGACGCGCGCGGAGCGGGATGCCGCAAAAAAGCTTTACGAGGAAGCAGCGGTCGAATTGGAACGCGGCGACTACCAGAGTGCTTGTGGCAAATTGGGCGAAGCCTTGTTTTTGACCCCCGGCCATATTCGCACAGCTATTTCGCTCGGCGCGTGCATGGCCAAATGGGGCAAGACCGCCACGGCGATCGAGCATTACGCGGATGCGCGGACGTGGGCGCGAGACCAAAACAAATTGGACAAAGTTGCCGAGATCGACAAACTCATCGATGCGTTGGCGCCAAAATTGTCGCGGCTGAACATCATCGTACCGCCGCAATGGGCAAAGTTCGAGGGATTTACGGTCCTGCGCGGGGACAAACCAGTGCCGACGCCGGATTGGGGGGATCCCAAGGTGCTCGACCCGGGAACCTACGAGATCTCGGCGACAGCAAAGGGACAACCGAAGTGGACGACGCGAGTCGAATTGAAGCTCGGGCAAAGCGTGGACGTCACAGTCGAGCCGCCGTGGACGAAAGCGGGATCTTCGCGCTCGAGTGGGAAACGGGGATTCATTGGAGTTGGGCTGGGCGGTGCGGCGCTCGTCGCTGGAGGGGTCTTGGGCGGCGTGGCGTTATCGAAATACAACGAGAGCACGCGTCCCGAGTATTGCAATGCGCAAAGTCAATGTATTCGCCCGGGTTATGATTTGCGGCGAGAGGCTCAGCAATTGGGCAATGTCTCGACGGGGCTCATCATTGGTGGCGCATTGCTCGCGGCTGGGGGTTTGACGTGGGTGCTCGTGTCGCGGGAGCCGTCGAAAAACACGACGACGGCGCTGATCGTCCATCCGAGTGGAATTGCCATGTCGGGACGCTGGTAACGCAAAAAAGCGAGGCAGCGACCGTTTCCGGCCCACTGCCCCGCTCCAAAGTCAAGCGGGATCAGAATTCTCGTCCGTGTCTGACCCACGAATCCGTTGCATATGGATCCGACGGTTCGGCATCCGGTGCGTCCGTTACCGGATGATTCGATTGTGGTACTTTTTGGGCCGAGTTTGTCTCGAGTAACCAAGAGACAAACGCAAGAGCCAAGAAAACGGCAAGCACCAGCAGCGAAATGACCGAGCATGCCAGAGGCATGCGGGTTCGAGCGCGTTCGACATGCAACATCGCCAAGGACACAGATATCTCCTTTGGTTGAGGACGAATCGAAATGTGCAAAACGAGCACGATGCCCGACCTCAGGCATTTTCGATCCATCCGTTGATTGAGAATCGCTCGGGTCGCTGACCGATTTTCTTCCCCAGAGCGGCGCCAATTTTATCGCAAAATGCCGAAAAATGCCAGCCAAATCCCTGGTGGGTGGGACAAGAAATGTCCCACGTGCCTGCTTACTGTGCGCGCACGGAATGGCGCAGATGAGCCATTTTGATGTGCATCGAACGCCCTCAATGTGCCATTCGGCTCACATGAAATTACGCGTATGCAAAGCGGATAGGCGTCGGGCCGTGCTCTCGTCGAATCCCAGCTTTTCCAAGCGCGCCTGGCGGTGGGCTGCCATGTCTTGCACCAATGCTTGGACGCGCGCGTAACCCGTGCGGATAGCCGCGGGGGTAAATTCACCAGCGGCTAGCAAAATCAGGGCATCGAAGACTTCTTCATTCAGGCCCGACGTCGCCGCCAGCGTGTCGTTCCGGGCCTGAATCGCATTCGCCAGCCGAAAACGCAAGTGCGGCTCGTGCTCGACCTGCGCGAGCAAATGCATCATCCCAAAAGCCACATGCCGCGCTTCGTCCCGCACAACGAGCCGGGCAATCTGTCGGGTCACGGGATCGGGGGCATACTGACGCAAAAAATGTAACAGATCGACAAACGTGCCTTCCCCCAAGACTGATAACAACATCTGCGCAAGCGAAAAATCGCTTTCATCGAGCAATGTTTGGAGCGACGCTTGGCCTCCAGCGGTGGACAACCCGGGTTCACGGCCCTTCAAACGCAAACGTTTCGTAAAAACGTCGATATGCCGGGCTTCGTCCGCCACTTGAATGGCGAGCAGCGCTTGGACTTCCCGATAATGCGGATGCACTTGTCCCAGAAATCGCGCCGGAACGACCAAAGCTGCGGCTTCGTTTTCAATCAGATAGGTGAGCACCTGGACGACCGCATCTTCCACCATATCGGGCAAATCGAAAGACGCGTCCCAATCGATTTCCGTTGCAGGATTCCATTGTGCCGCTGCTGCTTGGGCATACAAATCAGCGGCGCTATCGGTCCACAATTCGTTTTTCCGGTCCAAACGAAAATGCATTGCCGGCGAACCCGCTTCCACCGTGGCTCCACGCGCGGCCAAACCCCATGACGCAGAAGCCCGCGCGACGACTGCACCCTCACGCGACGAATCAGCGTGTCCCGCTTTCATTGCGCCACGCCAGCGGCCGGTCAATGCGTCGCCTCGAATCACCTGGACAAACCTGCGCCCTTCGTGCTCGACGACTCGAGACGAATGCCCTTGCGCGCGACACCACGCCGAAACTTGTGATTCCCAACCGGACGAACTCCCCAAGACGAGAATAGCCTCGCCCACGGGAATTGCTTGCAATCCCGCTTTTACGAGCAAGTGGGCGCCGGCGTCGAATCCGAGCTGCTCAATATCGATAATCGGCGGCAACGATATTCCCTTTGGCGTCGTAAAACCTTTCGTCATCGGTGGCGCGAATCAAGGCGGCATAACCCGTCGTGCGCCCCGGCATCCACGCCTTGAGCCCTTCGAGTTCCAGCAAGGGCCGTACGATTGGGTTTTCCCAACGCATGGCGAGCAGCAATTCGGTAAAACGATTGATTTCGACTTCCGGCGCCCCAGGGCTCACCGTGAAATTGCAATGATCGTAAAGCTCGGTCGTCGCGATGATTTGCGTTTTGCCAGCCGGTAAAATGCCCTCTTTCGAGAAAGCCATGTGGTTTCCGTCGATCATCCACGCGGCATCGATTTCGCCCGCCATGAGCGCCAAGGCTGCATCTCGTTCACCGCCAATGTGGTCGCCATGTTTTCCGCCGAGCGAATCAAAGCGTCGGGCTTGAAAATCGCGCCCAGCAATGAGCCCGTGCTTGCGCAGGTGGTCGAGAGGAATCAGGTGGGCTTGCGGCGAATCAACGGCGCCAAACCCAATAAGTTTGCCTTTCAAATCCAGCAAAGATCCGCTTGCGGCTACGGCAGAATCGTGACGCGTGACCAAGACCGACGTGAGATCCCGATCGGTATCGCGCATGGCTACGGCGCGCGCCTCCTGCCCTCGGGAGCGAGCAATGCGGTCGGCGCGCACCCACGCAAGGGGCGAATTCCACGCAATGGCAATGGTGCCGTCGAATTGTGCTTCCACCTGGCATTCGTAGTTCGAGAAGAGCAAATAATCGAACGCCAAGCCGTGCTGCCAAAAGTATTCTTTGAAGCCTTCCCAGATCGTCACGACTTTCGGGGCATACGCCACGGCGCCCATCATCAACGTTTTTTTCATCACGTGCTCCTTCATCGAACCGGCGCACCTTAGCACGCCCGGGGAAAACGCTAGGAAAATTTTGCTTGGATTTTGCTCCGCCTTTTCAAAAGCGAATTCCACAGGGCGCTTCAAAAATGCCGCTGCATCGATTCTAGAGTGTGCTAGGGTGCGCACATGTCCACTCAGTCTTCAACCCAATCCCTCGTCCAGGCCATTGAAGCGACAAACCCGGCGCAAATTTTAGTTTTGACCGGCGCGGGCGTCAGCCATGCCAGCGGTATTCCCACCTTTCGCGGAAACGACATCGAAGCTATTTGGAAGCGTAATCCGATGGAGCTCGGGACGCGCCAATATTTCCAAGAAGACCCGGCGGGTTCGTGGAAATGGTACATGGCGCGTTACGATATCGTTTGCAAGGCCAAACCGAATCTCGGACACTTGGCTATTGCGGCCCTGGAACGATATCAGGTCGCTCGCGGGGGTGATTTCTTGCTGATTACGCAGAACATCGACACCTTGCACGAACAAGCGGGATCGAGTCGCATGGTCAAGGTGCATGGGACGAGTGATCGCGTGCGCTGTTCGCGGATTGGTTGTCAAAATGGGTCGCCTGCGGGGTCATTACCCATTGAACAAGTCGATCTTGCTCCATTTCGGGCCGATCCGGTCGAAAAGAAC
>DAOMZH010000347.1:0-9989 GCA_035437985.1 Polyangium sp. (in: bacteria)
AATCGGCGCGAGTTTTTGACGCAATAAAAATTGCGGGTGGGATTGCCCAACGATGTCCACGTCGAAGCTGTAAGAGGTGGTGCGGCGCGCGTGACCTGCAAAACAGGCTCGATTGGGTCCCCACCCAATCTTCGAAAGCAAGAATGAGCGCGGGCAAGGCTATTGAAAAAGCGGCCAATCAGTCCGAAGCTAGCGAGCCGCGCCGGGACGTCTGGAACCGCGCGAATTCTAACGTGACCGCCAGGGCACTCGAACACTGCTGAGAGCCTAATAACGTGAGTGCTTCGGAATCATCGGCGCAGGGGATTGCCCGGACAAGCGGAGAGCAAGTGGCAGACAAGACGGAATCGAACGAGCAGAAGGAACGCGAGTCTTCCGCCAAACGTGCCGCAGTCACGCGGCGGAAGATCGATGTGTACCTCGATCGAGTCATCAACGACGTCGAAGCGATCGCTCGGCATGACGACGGTCGTCCCCTCGTGTCGCCACCTCAAGACGAAGCTCGCGCATTGCGTCTTCACGCCGCTTTGTCGACGCTCATCGAGTCGAATCGCAAGGCGGGGCGAGCTGGAGAAGCGGCGAATCGCTTGCGATCCATCGGGCAACACGTTGCGAGCACCATCGCTGAATTGCTTGCGAGCACGCGCCAACAGGCGGCGAGCGGAAGCCAACAAGCCGCGATGGTCAATGACATCGCCACGACGATCGAAGAGCTCAATGAAGTTGGAGTTCAAAACGTCGAGAAGGCCGAAGGGATCATTCAGATCGCCGAGCAGTCGGAGAAGATCTCGCAAGACGGGCAACGCGACGTCGTTGCGGCGATCGAGGGCATCGATCGGTTGCGGCAACAAGTGGAACTCATCGCCGCCAAGATCCTAGATTTGACCGAGCGCACGCAGCAGATCGGCGAGATCATCAGCAGCGTCAACGAGATCGCGGAGCAGAGCAAACTGCTCGCTTTGAACGCTTCAATCGAAGCTGCAAAAGCGGGTGAACATGGGCGCGGGTTTGCGGTCGTCGCCCTCGAAATTCGTACGCTCGCGGAACAATCCAAACAAGCGACGCAGCAAGTGCGCAGCATCCTCGGCGAGATCCAGAAGGCGAGTCACAGCGCGGCGATGGTGACCGAAGAAGGTTCGAAGGCCGCAACGGATGGCAGTTCGAAGGTGCGGCGCATCGGTGAACGTCTTGGGCAACTCGTGTACGTCATCAATCAGACGACGCGTGCGGCGCGACAAATCAGCGGAGCGATGCGCCAACAAAGCCTTGGGCTCGAACAAATCGCTTCGGGCATGAAGCAAATCAATTTGGCCACCCACGAAACGAAGATCAGCGTGGAGCAAGCAGAATCGGCCCTCGATCGTTTGAGTCAGATCACCGAACCGATCCGCGGTGGCGGCAACACGGAGGTCTGATGACGAGCCCTGGGGTCACGAGCCTCGTCCTGACCCGCATGGGTGGACGCCCCGTGGCGATCTCGTGTGAGTACGTGGTGGAGCTCATTCCCCGTGTCGACATCGATCGGGTACCCGACGCTCCAGGCAACGTGCTCGGGGTCATCAACTTGCGTGGTCGGGTGGTTCCGATCGTCGACTTACGCCCCAAACTCTCGTCGAAATCGCCGCTTCCCGCACATCAGCATCTCGTGATCATTCGCGGTCGGAATGACAAACTCATTGGCTTGGCCGTCGATGAAGTGCGCGACGTACTCAACGTCGAGACGAGCGCGATCGAGCAGCCGGGAGACGTGGCTGGTATGCGTTCACCCGGTGTGGTGCGCATCGAAGACGACCTCGTGCTCGTGTTGTCCCCCGAGGACGCGTACCATGGCTCGACGTGAAGGTTCGTCGCCCCAATCGAACGCACAAGCGATCGAGCGCCTGGCGAATTTTCTCCGCAAACGCACGCATCTGCTGATTAAGCCGCGCAGCACGGACATCATCGAGCGAGTGCTCGAAAAACGGCGTTCGGCCAAAGGTTTGTCCGCGGACGCCTACGTCGATCAGCTCATCGGGACGAACGACACGATGGAGGCCGATCAATTCACGATGGAATTGACGGTCGGCGAGACGCACTTCTTTCGTGGTCCACCGCAATTCGATGCGTTGCGCAACGAGATCGTTCCAGCGATCTACGCGCGGAAAAAGCGGACAAGATCGATCTTCGCGCTGAGTGCAGGATGCTCGTCGGGGGAAGAAGCGTACTCGCTTGCCATCGTGTTGCGTGAGATTCCAACAGCGGAACCTTGGCGTTTGGAGGTGACGGGGATCGACATCAATGCGCGCTCGCTGCAAAAAGCGGAGAGTGGGGTTTTCTCGGCGTGGTCGTTGCGGGACGTGTCCGATGCCGATCGACGACGCTACTTTCGGATCGAAGGCGATACGTTTTGCCTGAACGAAGACATTCGACGCTTGGCGCGGTTTCGGCGCGCAGCGTTGACCGACGCGGCCCTCGATACCCTTTTCCCCTTGGGGATCGATCTCGCCGTTTGTCAAAACGTACTCTATTACCTCGATGATGCAGCGCGCACCACAGTGGTTACTGCCTTGGCGCAATCGCTGGCGATCGGCGGTTTTTTGCTGTTTGGCCCAGTGGATCATTTTGGTGATGTTCCGGGCTGTACAGCAAAGCAATACGGCGAGGTTGTCGTGTACGAACGCACGGGGCCAGTGACGGCGGCAAAGCCCGTGCCTTCAGCGGTAGCCCGGCGCTCACGATGGCCAGTTGCGGATCCACATGCGCCGGCGCATGGTCCTGGACACCTGCAAATCCCAACGCCTGCTCCGGTTCCCAAAGATCTCACCGCGCCGGAACCTCCACGCACACCGACCCTGGCGGACGCGTTTGTCAAAGCAAACACGGGAGACCTCCAAGGGGCACTCGACTTGCTCAATCCGCTGCTCGACGACGAGCCGGAAGAACCGAAAGGTCATCTCCTCGAGGGGCTCATACTCACGGAACTCGGGAGTTTCGATGCTGCGCTCGACGCCTTTCGCCGCTGCGTGTACCTCGATCCCACGATGATGCTCGCGCATGCTGGAGCAGCCGTTGCTTGCATGCGTCTTGGCCGGGCGAATCTGGTCGAACGCCACTCAGCACGTTTGCGCGCCTTGGCCCGCGACAAGAACCCAGACGAAGCCGTCGAAGGGTGGGAAGGTATGACCGTCGGACGGTTGCTGCGCATGTTTCAAGAGACAAACGCTGCTGCGCCACGTGCGCTCGAGGTGCTGGGCCGATGAGTCTTGCCGACGAACCTCCGATCGAGCAATCGTCCTCCGAAGAGTCGGTCTACGATCGCCTGCGCCGATCGATCGCTCAACTCGATGCGAAGCTGCGCGAAGGGAACACCGCGGAACGTGATGTGCATCCGCGGATCCTTGCGGAGCGCACGAAGCGGATTGCCAAGACACCTGCGCAGGTCGACCGCGCTCCGGATTCGATCAGCTGTATGGTCTTCGAGCGCAGTGGACGACGCTACGCCGTGCAACTCGAATCCGTGGACGACGTCGGACCTCTGAGCCGAGTCACCCGTGTTCCTGGAGTGCCGCCGTACTTCCTAGGTGTTGCGTCGCGACGAGGGCGTATCGTGGCGGTTGTCGATCTTCCGCTGCTGTTCACTCCCGATATTCCGGCGATGAATGAACCCGAGCACCTCGTAATGGCGTCGAATGCCCATGTCGTTTGCGGAGTAGCCGCCGACGTTTTGCAGAACATCATCGAGGTCAATCGGCGCACGATCGCCAAAGCAATGCCGACCTTTCCAGCTCTCGTTCAGCGGCACACGCTCGGCGTTCTCGAAGATCGCACGGTCATTCTCGATCTCGTGTCGTTGCTTGCCGATCGTGCTTTGCGCGTCGAGGAGCGTGGCTGATGCCTTTGGATGACGCGGCATTCGAGGCGCTTTGCGAGACGTTGCGGACTGAAGCAACGGAACAAATCGAGCGCATTGGAACGGCTCTTCTGCTCATCGAACGAGGCGCGGAAGGTAGCGCGAAGGAGCAACTGATCGACGAGGCGTTTCGGCAAGCGCACAACATGAAGGGCGCCGCCGCATCCCTCGGATTTGCACAAACCGCACGTTTGGCACATGCGATCGAGTCTGTCCTGGCAAACCTTCGCGCAGATGACGATGCGCGAACGCCCGAGGTGTTCGACACGCTGAACGCGGCGTTGTCGACGGTGCCGCATGCGTTGCGTGTCGACCCGAGCGATACGCCAGATGCAGTCGTCACGGAGGCCATCATCGGTCTCGAAACCGTTCACGAAGTGACGAACAGTCAGAAGAACACGACCGCCATTCCGCCGGTCGAGCCGATTGCCCCGCATGCGCTGCCGCTCGTGATGCCAGCGGAGAGCATCACGGTCGCGACGCGTTCGCGAAGTCCGCAATCGATCCTGCGCCAGCACAAGCTCGCCGACGCACCGCCGCCTCCTTCGGCGCGACTTCGTCCGAACTACATCGAACCGAAAACGAAACACAGCGAACCTCCGCCGCACGCGTTGACGCCTACGCCCACGACAAACCCCACGGGTTTGCGCGTCCAGCCCATCGAGCAGCTGCCGCCTCCGCCAGGATTTGCGGCGCCGTCAACCTACGCAGGGCAGCCGCGACTGCCCCAGCCGCCGCCCGTTCCGACTGCAGCAAGCCCAGCCGCAGGAACGAATAATCCGGGCAGCGGCGCGCCTCCTCCCGGAACGGGTGCAGGCGTCGGGACAATCGGCCCGAACTCGCCCAAGACCGGAGTCCCCGCGACGCCGGCCACGTCAGGCCCCATTTCACCGGCCACGTCCGCGGGTTTGTCTCTCCCGGGAGCGCGCACGATCAACGTTGGTGGACCAAACATCAACCCCGGACAACCCCCGCGCGCCGCAGCAAATGCTGTCTCGATGCCCAATCCGCCAGTTCGTCCTTCCGGCGAAGAGACACTCCGCGTGTCGATGAAAAAGCTGTCGGGTCTGATGGCGCAAGTTGGCGAGTTGCTCGCGGCCCGAGTTCGTACAGACCAACGTTTGTCGGAGTTGCGAGCGGTCTTGGCCGCCGAGGAAGAACGTTTCAAGGCGCAATCGATGATTCGCGCGATGGTTCGTGATGACGCACCACCGAACGTAGATGGTTGGGCCAAACGCCTCATCAACACGCAGCAAGACGATTTGGAGCACGAACGATTGCTCGTGCGCCGCCTCCGCGAGATCGTGCGCACGTTCGAAGCCGATGCGTTGCAATCGACGATTTTGTCCGGACAACTTCAGGAAGACATTCGGCGCATCCAGACGTTCCCGCTCGCCAACGTGCTGGAACCGCTTCCTCGCGCCGTGCGAAATATGGCCCGGGAAGGCGGCAAAATGGTCGACCTTCTCATCACGGGTTCCGAACTCGAACTCGACAAAAAGGTCCTCGAAGAACTCCGCGATCCGCTTTATCACCTGCTCCGCAACGCGGTGGATCACGGATGCGAACCTCCCGCTGTACGCACTGCTCTGGGCAAACCCTCGCGAGGTAGCATTCGCATTCACGCCGAACATCGCGGCGACGTCGTCACGATAACGATCTCGGACGATGGGCCTGGCGTCGACGTCGCTGCCGTACGTCGTGCTGCAACGGCGGCAAACCTCATCACCCCCATCGAAGCTGCAGAAATGCCCGAACCTCGGGTGCTGGAACTTCTGTTCGCCCCAGGGCTCACGACGCGTTCAGAGGCAGGCGGTTTGTCCGGACGAGGCGTAGGTCTCGATGCGGTCCGGACAAACATCGAAAAGCTGCATGGCTCGGTGAATGTCGAGTCACGTCAAGGCGTGGGGACGTCGTTCGCCATCGTTCTACCGTTGACGATCTACGTGGTGCATTCGCTGCTCCTGCGCGTCGGCGAAGAACAGTTCGCCATGCCGATCTCGTCGATTCAGCGGATTTTGCGCATCAGCACGAACGACATTCTGGAAGTGGAGCAGACCCACGCCATCGTGGTCGATGGTCGGCCCATTGCGCTCGTGCCCCTCGGAACTTTGTTGGGACTGCCCGTCGAACTTCCGCCACCTCCCGAACGCATTCCTGTTCTGGTCATCGGCATCGGGGAAACACGTTGTGCACTAGCGGTACGCGAGATCGTTAGTGATCAAACGATCCTCGCCAAGAACCTGGAGCCGCCGCTCGTGCGAGTTCGGAACATCGCGGGCGCTACGATCATGGGCGACGGGCGCGTGGTGCTGATGCTGAATCCGATCGACCTCATCAAGTCGGCATCGGGTCGAGATGCGGCGCGTTTCCAGTCGCTCATTCCGCGGATCGAACAACGGACCAATCCAAAACTTTTGCTCGTGGATGATTCGTTCACGACGCGCGCGCTCGAACGTTCCGTGCTCGAAGTCGCGGGCTTCGACGTCGTCGCCGTGGCTGATGGAGCCGAAGCACTTTCCGCGCTGGAATTCGAACCTTTCGACATTGTCGTGACCGACGTGTCCATGCCTGAAATGACAGGTTTGGAGTTGTGTAATCACATTCGAGGTAACGAGCGCTTGAGGCGTTTGCCCGTGGTGCTCGTGACGTCGCTCAGTTCCGAGGAAGATCGTCGTGCAGGACTCGCAGTCGGCGCAGACGCGTACATCGTGAAGAGCGAATTCGATCACGAAGACTTCGTGCGAACCGTCAACGAACTTGTGGGGAGGACCTAATGCCGCGCGTGCTCGTCGTCGACGACTCGGTGGTGATGCGCGACATCGTACGAGCGCATCTTTCGGGACTAGGACTCGATCTGGAATTTGCTTCGTCAGCGGAAGATGGTTTGTCGCGGATAGCCGTCAACCCGCCGTACGATTTGATCGTCACGGACTACGCGATGCCGGGGATCAACGGCCTCGAGTTTGCCCGAAAGATCAAGGACAAAGCCGGTGCTGCAGCCCCGCGCATCATTCTCATCAGTGCGAACAAAGAACTTCGCGAGCGCGAGCTTCTCTCGACCGGTGTGCTCGACGCGTTTTTCCCGAAGCCCCTCGATGGAGCGCAACTGGTCGCGCGCGTGGCGAGCCTCTTGTCCCTCAATACGCAATCGCCGGTGAACATTCCATCGAGCCGCCGCACACGTTCGGTGATTCGAGTCGTGATCGCGGATGACACGGAGGTAGGACGAACGCTGCTCATGCGCGTGCTGAAAGCCGATCCGGAACTCGAAGTCGTGGGTGTCGCGCGCGATGGTCAACAAGCTGTGGATCTTGCAGTTCGGGAAAACCCGCAGCTCATCTTGCTCGACGCGATGATGCCGGGTCTCGATGGAGTTGCTGCGACACGGCGAATCATGGCGCTCGCCCCAACACGCGTGGTGATCGTTTCAGAGCAACAAGGCAAAGGTGCAGCAGCGCAAATCTTTGCGGCGACGGAAGCTGGAGCGATCGACGTGATTGCGCGTCCTGCGTGGATCGATCCGGCAGGTGCACAAGCGGTGGCGTTGCGCGACAAAATAAAGATGCTCGCGGAAATTCCCGTGGTGCGGCGATGGGCGGATGCACCTCGATCCGTGCGTTCGAGAAGAGGTTCGTTGGGACGAACCGGACCACGAGCGACGGTCGTTTCCATTTGTGCGTCGACGGGTGGTCCTGCCGCTCTTGCGGCGTTGCTTCCGGCGATTGCGCCGGTGACTTCGAGCGCGCCGATCCTCATCGTGCAGCACGTGCTCGCGGGGTTTGACGAAGCGCTCGCGGATTGGCTCGCGCAGGTGACGCAGTTGCCAGTGCGTATTGCGACGCAAGGGATGCCGCTTCGGCCGGGAGTCATCTGTCTTGCGCCCGAGGGCAAACACCTGATCGCTCAATCGCCACACATCATTGGCGTCGTGGAGACTCCGGCGATTGCGAGTCATCGGCCGTCGGGAACGCCGCTCTTCGAATCGGTTGCCCGGCATTTCGGAGACGGGGCTCTTGCGGTGATGCTGACGGGGATGGGCAACGATGGAGTGGATGGACTTCGTGCCGTCAAGTCAGCTGGTGGTGGTGTGCTGGTGCAATCGCCGGACACATGTGTGGTGAGCGGCATGCCTGGCGCAGCCATCGCGAGGGGCTATGCTGACGCGATTCTGCCGATAGAGGAACTCGCGCTCGAAATCGTCGAACGCGTCCGTTCTCCAGCACGCCAGAAGCATTGATAAGGTCGGTTTTCTGATATGGGTTCGTCAATGCACGAAGCCGAGATCCCGCAAAGGCTCGGGAAGTACCAAATTCTTCGCCGCCTCGCGTACGGCGGCATGGCGGAGGTGCTTCTTGGCCGGCTATCGGGCACCGATGGCTTCGCGCGCGACGTCGTCATCAAGCGCGTCCTGCCGCAATACGCTTCCAACGACGAGTTTGTCGCGATGTTCCGGGACGAGGCGCGAATCACTGCGCGTCTGCATCACGGCAACATCGTGCAGGTGGTCGAGTTTGGCGAGGAAAACGGCCTTTATTATTTGGTCCTCGAATACGTCGATGGGCCGAGTCTCGGGGCAATTCTGCACGAACTGCGCAAACGCAATGAGCGGCTGAGCGTTCCGGAAGTCGCGCATATTGCGGTCGAGACGGCGCGCGGTCTGGATTACGCGCACCACAAGCTTGGCGAAGACGGCAAACCTTTGCTCATCGTGCATCGCGACGTGAGTCCGTCGAACATCCTTCTTTCGCGCGAAGGGGTCGTCAAACTTGCGGATTTCGGCATCGCGCGGGCGCGGGAGCGTTTGAGCCCGACGCAAGGTGGCGCGGGAACGTTGAAGGGGAAATTCGCGTACATGGCGCCAGAAACAATCCTGCGTGGACGGCTCGATGCCCGCAGTGACTTGTTCTCGTTTGGCGTGGTGATCTTCGAGATGCTTGCGGGACGTAGTGCATTTACCGGTGAAACGGAGGCGCACACGATCCAACGCGTGACGATGGAGGACCTGCCGCCGCCTTCGACGTTTAATCGCGCGGTGCCTCAGGAGTTCGACAGCATCGCAATGCGTTTGCTGGACAAAGACCCGGACAAACGCCCAGCCCGAGGACTCGAGATCGTCGATGCGATTGGCAAACTGCGTCTGCACACGTCGCCGCCGCCGAGTGAGCTGGTGATGGAGACGATCGCGCGGCTTTTTCCGATCGATCGCAAAGACGCAAAATCATCGGGGCGTCAATCCAAACCTCGCGTAATTGTCGTGGACGAATCGCGAACCCTCCGAGCGCTGGTGCGGGCGAGCCTGGGCCAGAAGTACGTGGTAGTCGAGGCGTCGACAGGCGACGAAGCTCGAACGGCGATGCGCGGAGCTGTGCCCGACGCAGTCGTGTGCCAACGATCACTACAAGGCATGAGTGGGCTAGATCTGTGCGTTTCAATGCGAGAAAACAACCGATTGGATCAGGTGCCATTTGTTCTATTGGCGTCGGACATTAGCCCGGAGCTCGAGCGTGAGGCGCAGGAGGCTGGGGTGAATGCGGTATTGCCGAAGCGATTCGATCCGCGGCAACTCGAATCGACGTTGGCGAGATTGATCGAGGGCTAGGGGAACTAGTTGGAGTAGGGGGGTTCGATGCACATCCAGACGCTGCTGGGTGATGCGACGTCTGCGCGTTGTTGTCCGACGATGACGTGAAGGCCATCGTGCCCAATCACGGATTTTCCTGACCAACCGGGAATGGTGGTGTGGAGCTTCGGGTCAAGGTCAGTGCTCAGTATTTGTTCTTTATCGCCAATGGGTTTGCCCGTGCCATCGAACTTGCGCATGGCTACTTGACGCGGGCCGCCCTCAACGCGTCCGTCGTTCCAAACGACGAGGAATTCATTACCATCCCAGGCGATTTCGGGCATTTCGGAGAAAGCTGATTTGGGAGCCTGGGAATTGAGCAATTGCGGCTCCGGTAAGACGGCTGCGCCGGTGTTTGGATCGACGATCGTGAAATACGCGTCGTTTGTGGCATCGGGTTAGGAATCATCGGCTTTTAATGAATAGGCTACGCCGACGTTTTTCTGGAATGGATTCCACGCAGCTGCTGACAGGAAC
>DAOMZH010000348.1:0-9986 GCA_035437985.1 Polyangium sp. (in: bacteria)
CACCTGCGAGAGCTCGTTCCAGGGCCAATCGCGCTTCTTTCGCCGGCATACGCGCAAGAGCAAACGCTACCGACGTTGCGAGTTCGGGTTTGTCGAACTGCGCCACGAGCTCGTCGACGGCTTCCTTCGTTCCGATTCGCCCCAGGGCCGCAATCGCCCGTTCCCGATCCTCTTGGCCCAAAGCCGCGAGCGCCACTGCCAGCGGTCTGACCAGCTCTTTTCGAGGCGCCGCAAGAGCCAAGCGCACTCCATCCGCACGCGTCGCATTTGCCGCCAGCAGCAGCGTTATCGCCTCGTCCGCATCTTCGCTCCCGAGCCTCGCGAGCACTTCTGCACCCGTGCGACGTTGCCGCACGTCTTCCATTTTCACCCAGCTTCGAGCGAGCGCGAGGGGTGCCGCATCGCCAAGCCTCACGAGCGCCAGAGCTGCTGCCGATTGATACGCTGGATCCGTTTCGGCGAGCGCCGCGTGTAGCTTTTCTTGGGCCCGCATATCGCCCATCACGGCGAGCAAATTCGAAATCGCAGGGTCGATGCGTCGTCGTCCGTCGAGCAACACATTCAGCGAGCTTGGAGGGTATTCGACGAGCGCCATCGTCGCGGCATCTGCGCCCACTCCACCTTGCACGACGGCACTGATGAGGGCTCCGAGGGCTTTTTTCTCGCCTGTTTTCGCCAGTGCCAACGCAGCAGCACCGCGCGTCAATTGGCTCAGGGGCGACGCCGTTGCTCGACCATCGGGACCTTCACTGAGTTCTCGAATGAGCAAGGCGCGCACGTTTTCGCGGGCTGCGTGTGGCGCGAGCGCGCGAATGGCTTCGAGGCGAGCGCGCGCATCGCGCGTGAGGATCGTCGATTGTTCGAGCGCGCTGGTCAAAGTATCGATGGCTTCTGGCGTTGCAATGGCACCAAGTCGGACGACTCCGCGCAGGCGATCTTTGGGGGAGTTGGAAACGAGCAAGCGTTCGGCGACGGGGACGCCGAAGAGTCCGCGGAGCGAATCACGTTTGGATTCCGACGAAGCTTCTTCGGCACGATCTGGCGCGCCACGGACGGGGCCAATGGCAATTTGCGCCGAGGCTATCGAGCTTGGCAAAAGGCCGAGGGCCAAGGTGAGCACGACGATCGAGGTGCGTTGCACAAGGGGAGGATATCGGTGAATGGAGATGGAGTCACGGAGTGCCATTCGACGCATTTGCAATCCATGCTGCGCTGTCGAGGAACACCGAGGCGCATAGGCGCATAAATGTGGAAATCGAAAATTGGAGGCGCGCTGCCTTCCCGTTGGCCCGCGCACAAATAGTCGCGTAGCCTCGTACACAGCGAGGTCCCTCATGCGCAAAGCCATTCGACGGTTGCGACAATCGTTGGTCCCGTTGTATTCGTTTGTCCTGTGCATCCTCGGTCCGGGTTGTTCGTGCGAACCGACCACAGCGCGCGTGGTGAAGCATTATGGGATTTGCAAGAGCCAACATGCACCGTTCGAGGTCGCTCCACAATTGAGGGAGAAAAAAGTGGTCCCGGGCAACGTCGCCGTCGAATTGGGCGTGGGCACCATGGGCGCCGTGGAAGCGACGATTCCCCTTGTCGACGACGATTTACACATATCCTACGACGGTGAAAACGAGGGATCCGTTGGATATGGCTTTCGAATCGATGGCGCGTCGGTCATCCAGCGTTGTAATAAAACGACGGTCCTCGACGGCGAACAAAGCGAAATTCGATTCGACGATACCGACTTCACGTCGATGTGCCTCGATGGAAAACGGCTCGTCGTCGTGTCGCAAACGCCAACGACAAACGTGTATACGATTTGGCCGGACAAACAAATCAAAGTCGTTGGGCATTTTGATGACGCAGATGACGTCCATTTTGAAACGTTGTGGCCTTCGGGCGCAGTCACGACCTATGGGAAAACGGCGGAATCGCGGGCCATGGGCCCGAACCACCAGGTCCGCGCATGGCTCGCTGGCGAAAAAAGGGATCCGCGAGGCAATCGGACGACATACGGTTGGTGCATTGCGGAAAATGACGACGGAACAGCGGCCGAATATGCGCTCGATTTGGTGCAAACGTTGCCCGTAGGCCGCGCAGAACCCACGCAATCCATAACGCTCGTGTACGGGACGAAGCCTCCCGAGAGCATCCGCCAAGGTTTTGCCAATGGCGTGCCCACGCAACAGTCATTGCAATTAAACGAAGTGCAGGTTTATTCGAAAAAGTCGCTCGCCGAACGTTTTGTATTCGGCCACGAGGTGGGCGAAACGTCGAGGCGCACTCGATTGGCCACGCTGGAGCGTTGCGACGCGCGGGGGAGCTGTTTTGCCCCGACTCGCTTCCATTACGCAAAAAACGACCTCGGTTTCGACGATGTCAATACAAAAATTCCGGCACCGCTCTCGGACAAGGCCAGCTTTTTGTTTGCAGATTTCACAGGCGACGGATTGAGCGATTATGTCGTTGGCGACATGGCGCCGTTCTCGACACCCGAACACCCGGTTACGCAATGGCGCATGGCGAAAAACACGGGTGGCGATTTTGTGCCGGAGACGGTGGCCTTTTTGCAAGAATGGTCGTTTCAGCAAAACCCCGAAGGACCAGCCGATCCAACGTTGTTGCAACCGGAACTCGCGACGGTGTTGCCATTGGGCAGCAAGGGACAAACGAGTTTGCTCCTCCACGAGATATACGGAAATCGTAGCAATCACGTCACATTAATCCCGAAAGCCGATGGCACGTTCGAAGAACTCGATACGGGTTTGGCCCGGCCGTTTCCTGTGGGACCAGCTCCGAAAGGATTACGAGGTTCAGCCGGAGCCGTGCACCTTGCCGCAGTTACACCGGACGGCGTGCCTTCGTTGATTCAGTGCGACGACCACGGTGGTCCTGGTCAAACCAATCCGAGTTTACCGACGTGGACATTGTTTTTGTGGAAACCCACGGGATTCGAGACGACGGGTACGGTCATCAATACGCTCGAGGGCACGCCATGCGGCGTTGAAATGGTGATGGCCGACTTGCATCGAAGTGGCATTGTTGAATTGATCGTGCCGGGTATGGTGAATGTAGGTGGCACGCCAACGACGCCGACGGGCACGTATCATGCACACAGGCGGCGAAGTGATGGGACGTGGGAGGTATTCGACACGAAATTGCGTACGCCTGTTGCGGGCGGACGTGTGCTGTTTGTCGATGTAAACGGTGACGGTTTGCCCGACACATTGACCAGCAATGGTGCAGGGCGCATTCTCACGTCGATCAACACCGGAAAAGGTTTTGCCGCGCCGGTGAATGGTCTCGATTGGGATGGCGTCGTCGCCCAAGACAAATACTTTCAATGGGCTGCAAGTGCAGATTTCGATAACGATGGTCGTGGAGATATTTTGCTCCCCATGACCGATGGTGCGAGTCCCACCATTCCGCATTGGGTGATTCTACGCGCGGTTGGTGGGTTTAGCAGCGCGACATTCGAGCGGGTTCCAACGAAGATTCCGCTCGACGTTGTGCTTGGCGAGACGGTGACCATTGCGGATGCTCGACCGCCTCGTGTTGGAGATTTCGATGGCAATGGCAGCCCGGACGTGGCCCTGTTTTTGGGGAAAGAGCTGCATATTTTTAGAAACCGCGCCTCGGATTCGGATCTGCTGGTCGGATATTCCGATGGAAACAATGACCACGATCCCGAGGATCCCGACTTCGTGCCCAATGTGTCGATCACGTATGGCCATTTGATCGACGATTCCAAAACGAAAGGACAAGTGGCCAAAGACACGGATTTTTACGTGTCGTTATCGGACCCGAGCAATCCGTGCGACTATCCGCGACATTGTGCGGTGGGTTCGCGGCGGGTGGTGAGCGAATACGCGTTGGCCGATGGGAATGGTGGCGTGCGTCGCTTTGGCTTGCGTTATCGCGATGGTCGGTACGATCGGCGAGGTTTTGGGTTTCTTGGATTTGGGAAACGGTATTTGACCGACCTCGACACGGGCGCGACCACGCTCGACATCTACGACAACGAAATGACCGTGAAGATTGGCGAAAGGGACGTGTATCCACTTATCGGGCAAGTCGTGGAGCAGTGGCATTGGGCGCCGGGTTTACCCACGCAGCCGAATCCGAATCAAGTCGAAATGGCGTTTGCCGAGCGCAAGATCGACGTAGTCCCGACACATGGCAATGCGTCGTATTTCACGCTCGCGATCCACACGCACACGCGGCGTATGCAAGGCACGTTTTCGGGCGCGGGGACGTTGGAATCGTGGGTCGCGGGCGTGGCGACAAATGAAAATGCGACGAAATTCAGGGATTCAAGGGTGGAGGTGCTCGATTACGACGAATTCCGCAATGTGCTCGAAGTGGACGTATCGACGGTGGGCTCGGACGCCAGCATGCACGTGACGCGGACGGTAAAGAACGAGGTAAACAAATGGATGCTGGGTTTGCCCGACACACAAACGGAATGCAGCACTGGGGATGGGTTGACGTCGTGTCGGACCATTACGCGCACAGTAAACGAGTTTGGCGAGGTGATCACAGAATCGACTTCGAGCAGCGATGCCCTTGAGGATACGAAGCTTTTCGTGACGTATGAGTGGGACAAGTTTGGCAATGTAACGAAGACGCTCGCCGACGATGCATTTGGAAACCATCGCGAAGGGACAACGGTTTACGATGACGATGGCATGTATCCGGTCAACCATATCAATGCGCTTGGCCATACGACGAAGACCGAATACGACGAAATGCTCGGCGTAGTAAAAATGGTGACGGATCCCAATGGATTGGTGACGATATTCGAGCACGACGGTTTCGGCCGGTTGACGCAGGAGAAGCGGCCCGATGGTTCGTCGACGACCATAACGCGGACGCGTGAAAAGCTGGATGGCAAATGGCGATTGCGTCAACGCACGACGACGACGGGCGGCGCAGACGACGAGGTCATTTTCGATAACGACGGGCGGCCCCTGCGCACGTTTTCGTTTGGTCCACAGCCGGAAGGGCGGCAAGCAAAGCGGGTCATGCAGTTATTCCAATACGACCGACTGAGCGGGAAGCTGGCCAAACGGTCGGTGCCCGCGGCGGAAGGCACAACAGACAAGGACTTGTTGTTCGATGAATTTGAATACGATGGTCTGGAACGACCGATTCGCCACACGACGCCGTGGAAAGCGGTAACCACGACGTCGTATGCGGGCGGCGCCATTGAAGTGACCGATCCATTGTTTCAGCGTACGCTGACCAATCTCGATGCCTTGGGTCGTCCGTTGACGGTTATTGATGCCCATGGCAAGACCACGTCGTACACCTATGGCCCGTTTAGTACATTGCATAACGTGACAGCGCCCGACAATACGGTGACGTCCTGGAAACGCGATGCGTTTGGCCGGCCAATACAAATCAACGAGCCCGATCGCGGCACGACGAGGCTGAAGCACAATGGATTTGGCGACCTGTTGTCGTCGACCGATGCGCTGGGACGAACCGTTACGTTGGCGCGGGATGCACTCGGGCGCGCGACCTCGCGCACGGATACGTTTGCGGGAAAAACCTTGACGACCTCGTGGACGTGGGATAAAGCGCCCAACGGAATTGGCGAATTGCACATGGTGACGAGTCCCGATGCGATAAAAACGTATTCGTATTCGAGCAAAGGTCAGCTCGAGGGCATGACGCTGACGGTGGGCAATGAATCGTTTGGTGTGGGGGCAATGTACGATGCGTTTGGCCGGGCACGATCAGTTCGTTATCCGCAGCCGCTGGGCGTGGAGCCATTCGAGGTGACTCGTCAATACGATACGCATGGGTTCGTCGTGGGCGTGCTCGATGCAACCAGCAGCGATCCATATTGGCAATTGACGGATGTTGACGCGGCTGGGCGTTATGCGAAGGAAACATTTGGCAATGGCGTGACGACCGCACGGAGCTATTTCGCAGACAAGCAAACGCTGAAAACCATTACGTCGACGTTGGGGAGCTCGACGATTCAGCAATTGTCGTACATGTGGGACGAACAGCTCAATCTGAAAAGCCGCACCGATGCGTTGCAACAGCAAAACAAGACGGAGCGATTCCGATACGATGCTTTGGATCGGCTGACATGTGCCTATTTCGGGGCGGTCGAGGATCCGATGGCGCCATGCGTGACGTCGTATGGATATGCGCCGAGTGGCAATTTGATCAACAAGTCAGATGTGGGCGCGTATTCGTATACGGATCCGAAGCATCCGCATGCGGTGACGAATGTGCCGGGCGTGAGTTATTCGTATGATGCAGTGGGGAATCAAATCACGCGTCCGGGGTTGGTGACGATTGACTACACGCCATTCGATTTGCCGAAGACGATTACGCAAGGCGCGAACGTCGTCTCGTTTGGGTATGACGGGGACGAACAAAGAATTCGCAAAACGACGTCAACGAGCGAAAGGCTGTACGTCGGGGACATTTTCGAGCAGGTTACCAAAGGCGCGGCGAAAGAATTCGTTTATTACGTGCATTCGCCCGAGCGCGTGGTCGCAATCGTGACACGCGGAGCTAATGAACCAGGCACCAAATGGCTCCATGCGGATCACTTGGGCTCGGTGGAAAGCGTGACGAATGCTCTTGGCGACGTGGTGGAGAAACGCAGCTATGACGCGTTTGGGGCGCGCCGTAATCCATTATGGGGTTTGCCTGGGGGAATGACGTCGAGTGGTGTAACAAAAGGTTTTACGGGGCACGAGGAGGACGAGGAGGTGGGCCTCGTGAACATGAAAGGGAGGTTATACGATCCGAAGCTCGCGCGGTTTACGACGACGGACCCGGTGATTGCGGACGTCTGGGATGGGCAAAGTTTTAATGCTTATGCGTACACGTGGAACAATCCCTTGGCGTTTACGGATCCGAGTGGATTCGAGGCGGTAGACGTGTGGGACGAAATTATCATTATTGAGCCAGCGCCAAGACCAATACCTCAGCCACCTGTGCCAACACCTTCGCCACCGCGTGATCCTCCGGCAGTTGCCCCGACAAGACCCATTCCTGTGGTGGAGGAGGAAAACATTGGCGCGTACGTCCCGCCCATTGACGTGGGCACGACGGGTCCCGGTGCACCGCAAACGTCCTCGGAAGGTATTGGTTCGTTTTTCGATGGATTGCTTTTGGGCAATCTATCCGATAACGATTCGTGGAGTGCGACGGCGGGGAGCATCGTGGGCGGCCTGATTCCCGGCGTGGGATTGGCCGCGGATATTCGGGATCTTGCTGCAGCCATTTCGCACGTTTCCGATGGTAAAGATGGCGCGTGGCTCGAATTGGGCGCGAGTATCATTGGGTTTGTCCCTGGTGGGGACATTGCCAAAGGCATTGCGAAAGGCGCGACGAAAGCGGCGACGAGGGCCGCGGTCAAGGCCAGCGTCGAATTGGTGGATGATGCGGCGAAGGTATTGAAAGGAAGCACGGCGGCCGCGGCGGATGGCTTATCGAGCGCGCAAAAAACGGCGGGGAAAGTGCATGCGCCGAGAGGGCCGCCGGGTGGTAGTGGGCCGTATTCACGCCTTAAGGATCATTCGAGTGTAGGGCCCGGGAAGCCTACTACACAAACGCAGCGACGTAAGGTTCTGTCAGCAAATGAAGCCAATAACAATGGGATTCTGCGTGATGATCGAACGGGTGAAGCCTTGGTACGTCCACAAATGCATCGCAAAGGAGTGACCCCACCAGAGAACGAAGCACATGTCGATCATGTTTATCCTCGATCCAAAGGAGGCGCCAATAGCTTTCCTAACCTCGAGGTGAGATCTCGGAGAAACAACCTGGTGAAATCGGATAAAGTCGAATGAGCGGAGACAATATGTGGAAATTCGCTGAGCCGCCGAACGTCGCGACATTCGCATCAAGAAAAATTGTTTTCGGCGGTGACTGGATCTACTACGTTTGTCACCATATCGATGACGGCGCATGGGAGTTTCAGCCGCACAGCGGCATGTGCACTGAAGCGGAAATGGCTGTCGTTGCCTTGAAGACGATCATTGAGATTGATCCGTCGGTAGAAGAGCTTTCGGATTTGCCATATGGATGGTGCGCTTGGCGAGAAAACAAGAATGCGCCTTGGCAAAAGCAGCCAATGGAGTAACAAGATGAGCCAATTCGGAGAGTATTTGAAACCATTCATGTCGAGCACATTCGGTAACGACCGACCGAGGGACTTCAAGACAGTTGCCGGATCGCCTGTAGAAAGCCTATATTGCGATTCGAATGGTGGCTACTTTTGGGGCAGAGCGCTGCTCATTCGGCCTATCGATTTCTGCTACTCTGCGCCGTTGACCGTAAGTGCGTGGAATTCCCCCGAATTGTGGAAAAGCAACTACGGTGCCATCTGTTCAGAATGCAGATTCTTTGCCGAAGACACCTTCGGAATTCAGGTCGGCATACTTGACGACAATGTCGTCCAATTCGATCCGGAAACGGCGACAATCAGCACGGTAGGACACTCGTTGGAAGAATGGCTGGGCCATCTTCTAGCGGATCCCGACTTCCATACAGGTGCTCCTGTATTACGCGCGTGGGAGCAAAAGCATGGTCTAATTCCACCCGGAAATAGGCTGGTTCCAAAGCAGCTTTTCATGCTTGGAGGCGAGTTTCATTCAAGCAATATGGTCAGCAAACGCGATGTTGATGGAATGCGGTTGAGGGCTCAATTTTGGAAGCTCACTAAAGATCTACCCGACGGTCAGACAATCGCATTTCATGTCGTCGAATAGCACACTCCTCAATCATAGGAGGATTGATTCCCGGCGTGGGATTGGCGGCGGACATTCGGGACTTGGGTGCAGCCATTTCGCATGTTTCCGATGGCAAAGACGGGGCATGGCTCGAATTGAGGGCGAGTATCATTGGGTTCGTCCCGGGTGGGGACATTGCAAAAGGCATTGCCAAAACCGCAACGAAAGCGGCGACGAGGGCCGCGGTCAAGGCCAGCGTCGAATTGGTGGATGATGCGGCGAAGGTATTGAAAGGAAGCACGGCGGCCGCGGCGGATGGTTTGTCCAGCGTGCGGAAAACGGCGGGCACGCGCCAGCCTGTGCACCAACGCGCCGCCCATGAATCATCTACATTGGTTTTTTTAGGCAAACATCCCCGAATTCACGGACCCGTTCCGCCGGTACCTGGCTCGGTTTCCGGCGCCGACGCCCCAGGTGACGCGCGCAAATGAATACGCCGGTATTGCTTCGACCCCGGTCCATACGCATTGCGTACCACCGGCTTGAATCGCAAATACTTTTCATAGGTCGGCCCATACGCCGCCGCCCGCGCCATACGCGCCGTCGTCAGCACCTTGTTCGCCGCAATCGCTTCGGTCAATTCCCGCACCGTCGACGGTGCTCTCGTCCCGAATTCACCCGTGAGCAATGCGTCGGCCCATTCTTTGCCCACATGATCATCAATGATGTCGAGCAAACGCGCAATCGCATTGAGTTTGTCCGTATCCGTCGGCAAAACCTTCAACGTGTCCGGTAAAACCGTTTTCGGCAAGATTGCCGATACCGCCGCCCGCGCCACCCGATACGGCGCGTCGAGGTCTGCCAACGCCGCCAGCGACTCGTGGTTTTCTTTCGCAAATCCTGTCGTCGCATCCATCACTTTCGTATCCAAGGCCAAGTATGCTGGCGCATCATCCTTGAGTGTTTCCTTGAACACAGCCACCACGACCGCGTGCGCGCCTACTTCTTCGCCCACCTCGATACATCGTGTCAATACTCGGCAAAATCGCTCGTAATCAATGCTCATGTCGTGCCTCCTGAATGCAAGATCCGTAGCGGATGATACATCCAAAACCCTACCACGAACAAACTTTTTTTAGGCGGGAAGGTCCGGCATGAACATTTGAAGGTCCGGCACGAACATTTGAAGGTCCGGCACGTAAGGACGGAAGCTTTTTCACGGACATTTGAAGCTTTTTCACGGGCGTTTGAAGCTTTTTCACGGACGTTTGAAGCTTTTTCACGGAC
>DAOMZH010000349.1:0-9979 GCA_035437985.1 Polyangium sp. (in: bacteria)
GAAGCAGTCAAATCCGCGGTCCGATAAGCATCGAGGCCTGCTTGGGAACATCTTGGTGGATTGCTTCCATCGCATTCACCTTTGGCCTTGTTGACGTTCAAGAACGTCAAACCTCCGGCCGCACCTCCACCAACCACACCGAGGATGCCAACGGTCGTGAGCGCAATGCCGATAGCTCTTTGCGCATTGCTTTGCAGCGGAGGAGGTTCGACTGGCTTGGGCGGAGGTTTGGGTTTTTCCTGCGGAACTTCGACCTTCGGCGCATCGGGCAATTTCACGAGCACCGGTACGCTCACGTTCGTGACGCCAGGTTCGGGTTTGATGTCGACCGACGTGCTCCAGGGTTCATGTCCGGGCGCCGCTGCCGCAATGGTTTGGCTGCCAGGATCTACAGGAATCGCCGAGCCAAAAACGGATGACTCGACGATCTTGTCGTTGCGTTTGACGACGAGCCCCTCGACGCCGCTGTTGCTCGCAACGTTGATTTGTAACTTGGGGAGTTTGGGTTCGAGTTGTTTGGCGCGCTTTTCAGCCGTCTCTTGGCGACGTTTGTCATTACGTTGTTTGGCGAGAACAACCGCATCGTTCCAGGTCGACCAAGCGCTCGCCAATCGGCCATCTTTTTCGAAACAGTCCGCGAGCGCGAGCAACGTGCCCGGCGCAGGATCGAGGTTTTGGCTGCCTTCGAGCTTCGCACATCCCTCGGCGAAATTGCCTTGCTTCACGAGCGCTCGGCCTTCTCGAAAGAGAGCATCGGCGGCGGCCCGCGTTTCCGCTGGCCCCGCAAACGCCGACGGCGGCAGGAAATTCATTGCCGCAAGGGCTGCAAAAAACGGAAACAATCGCCAACGCATGAGTCGTCCTGAGCGCGATGATACCGGAAAAGCAGCCTGGTTGTCACGCGTTACCTGCGAAGGGACGAATGAGCTGCGTGTGTCGTCAAGACAAACTACCTGCGTGGCGTTCGCGATCCGCTCGGCCGCGGACCAAGCACGACGCATGACGAGAAACGACGCCTGAACAGCACAACCGGGATCACTCGAGATGTCGGTTGATTGCCGCGCCGAAATCCTTGGTGCTGCAACTATCGGGGCCCTGTTCCGCCATCGGAGAGCATGCTTGTTCCAAGAAAAACCGCGTGGGTTTGATCCCGAGCCTCTGTCGCATCCACCTGTCGAACACGATGCAGGTCAAATCCTCCACACGCGTGAGACGTCCGATCCATCGCCGTGTAAATTGTCTCCGATCCGCAGAAATTCTCGCCTGATCCAAGGTTTGTCACATGAAACTCACCGCGACGACTCGATTCTGGATCTGTTCGGGGTCGCGTGACGAGCAGTGATGCATGGATGGAAGTTGGGGCAAGCGCGTCAGGGTCACGTTGCCAATCGGCGTCGCTGTGCCGCGATGATCACGACGTGATCTACAGGTTTCTGCGTCCAGATCCGTTTGTCCGAGAGGAAGAGCAGGCACACTGCAAATCGTTCTGAACGCACCCCGAGGTTTCTTTCACGTTGGTGGGCAGAGAGTGATATGGTTCCCTGACGGAAGGTTCGCGCAGGAACGCATCGATGCAGGGGTCTTGGGAGCCGGGCACAGTCATTTTGGACAAGTACCGCGTCGAGCGAATGCTTGGTCAAGGCGGCATGGGGGTCGTCCTTGCAGCCCGACATCTGCACCTCGGAGAATTGTTTGCGATCAAAGTGCTTTCGCCACAAGCGGCGAATCGGCGCACGGCCGTGGAAAGGTTTGTCCGGGAAGCACGAGCCGCCGCGCGCCTCAAAAACGAACACGTCGCGCGAGTGCACGATGTCGGCTACTTGAACGACGACACGCCGTACATGGTCATGGAGTACCTCGACGGCAACGACCTCGAACGCGAGTTGGAGTTGCGGGGTACATTGTCGGTCGCCGATGCGGTGCTGTACACGTATCAGGTTTGCGAAGGGATCTTGGAAGCGCACGCGCATGGCATCGTGCATCGAGATCTCAAGCCCGCGAATTTGTTCCTGGTTCGTCTCGTCAATGGTGCCCCCTGCATCAAGGTTCTCGACTTTGGTATTTCCAAAGTGGCCGAACCATTGGAGCGAAAAAAAGACGAATTGACCGAGACGGGCGCCCTCTTGGGTTCACCCATGTACATGCCGCCCGAACAAATCATGGACGGCAAAGTTTCCGATGTTCGTTGTGACATTTGGGCCATTGGTGCCATTTTTTATGAGCTCTTGCGGGGAAAACCTCCTTTCGAGGCCGACGAATTGATGGAGTTGATTCGCCTGCTCACGAAGACGACTCCCGCGAAGTTGCAAGAAGTACGCACGGATGTCCCCGAAGAACTCGAAGCCGTCATCCTGAAGTGCCTAGAAAAACACCCCCGCAATCGTTTTCAATCGATTTCGGAATTGATGAGTGCATTGCATCCTTTCGTTCGTCAAGGCATTCCGGGGTATGTGCCGAGTGCCCCGACCGTCGAATTGGGGCTTGGGAGTTTGCATGGGGGTGCACCAGCGTTGCCAATTGCCAGCGGCGAAGCGACAAATACCGAAGCAGAAAATAGTTTGGCAGAGCAACCTCCGCGTTCGGCGCCGCCTGCCGGTGCTTGGGGAACGACGCAATCGCGACGGCCTTTGGGCTCGGCCAGAGTTCGGTGGATTGCGGGGATGGCGACCATCACGAGCATGTGTTTGGGCGGCGTGGTCGGCCTCTTGTGGCGAATGCCGTCGAAATCGTCAGGCGCGGAGAATGGGCCCGAAGAATCGGCCGTTCCGGCGGCGTCGGCCTCGCCGACGATGGCGTCGATGAATTCTGCGGCCGCGTCGGTTTTTCCTTCTCCAACCACATCGGCGGATGCCGGTCTGGTTCCAACCAAACCGACCACGAAAACAGCGGCTCCCACTCCCCGCCCGCGAAAACCCACGCCCGGTCACGAAAGCAACGATTGATTGGTTTGTCACGATGCACTTGCGTTTGTTCGTCCCGTTCGTACGATTCTCGAGCCCCGCGATCTTCCTTCTTGCGGGAGCCGCATGGGCGCAGGACGGCGGCTCGGCCATCAAAGATGCATCCGACATCGTCTTTAATGAAGGCGTGGAGTTAGCCTCGAAAAAAGAATATGCCAAAGCAGCCGAACGATTTCGCAAAGCCATTGCCTTGCGCGATACCCTCGGCGCACGTATCGAGCTCGCCAAGTGTTACGACGAGCTGGGAAAAGTAGCGAGCGCCCTCGAACAATGGCGTTACGTGCAAACGGAAGCCACGAAGGAACCCGATAATCCGAAAGCCCAACGGCGGAAGAAATTAGCCAGTGAAGCCATTCCCGCGCTCGAACCGCGATTGTCGACAATCGTGCTCGAAGTACCGGAGTCTTTGGGCAAAATGACCGGTTTTTTGATCAAGCTCGACAAAGAACCCGTTGCCGCTGTGCATTGGGGACAAACCATTCCTGCGGACGTAGGCGATCACGCGCTCGAGGTCATGGCGCTCGACCAAGTTCCGTGGCGAAAAACGCTTCAGGTCAATGCAGAAAAAGAGACGGTCCGCATCCGCATCGATCCGCCATGGACCACGATGACGGAATCGAATGGCGGTGGGTCGCGGGACCATGCCAGTTCATCGGGATTACGCATCGCCGGGGGAATTGGGATCGGCCTGGGCCTTGCCGGATTGGGGATCGGCGGCCTATTCGGAGGATTGGCGATCGCCCGCAACAATGCCTCGAACGATGGGCATTGCGATGCCCAGGATCGTTGCAATCGCACGGGATATGACTTGCGCAAGGAAGCGCTTTCGTTCTCGACTGTATCGACAGCCGCCACCATTGCCGGCGGAGTGGTCCTGACGGCCGGAGTCGTGGTTCTTGTCGTGGCGCCGGCCAAAAAGTCTAGCGCGCAAGGCGTGAACGCCCAGCTGGACGTAGGTTTGTCAGGAGTGAACTTTCACGGTAGCTTTTAAGGCACTTGGACGAAAATCCACTTTTGAAACAAGGCGCCAGCCTGCGACGAACGCTGCTCGATATTCGCCCCGTCCGCCGTGCTATTGCCCGCTACTTGCATCACCTTGCCGCTATGGAAATTCTCTAGCTTGTAATAACCGCTGCCTACGTCGATGAGGCGCCATTTCTGATTATTGCCGCCCACGTAGGTCCATTGCTGAATATTCGCTCCGTCGAGCCCAGAACTGGAATCGACGTCGAGCACTTTGCCGCTATGTCTATTGATGACGATGTACACGCCAGATTCGATGAGCTGCAGCTTCCAATGCTGCCGATACCCACCATAATCCACCCATTGCTGAACGTTTTCACCGTCGCACTTCCAATCGCATGTCGACGTCCCGCCAACGTCGGCGGTTTTTCCACAACCCTCATTGACCATTTTGTAATACTTGGTCGTGTCGTACGGGGTCTGATAACAATTACCCGCGCCATCGCAAACACCCGTCGCGTTGGGGCATTCATTGTTCGGGTCGGATCCGGCTTCAATCGGACCACATTCTCCGTCGTTGCCTAGTCCTTTGACCGCAGTCGAACACGCTTCACACACCCCGTCGCATTTCGAATCGCAACACACGCCATCTACACAATTGCCGCTCGCACATTCGGTCTCGGCCCCGCATGGCATGCCATCCATGAGGTTTGTCGGAGAACCACCTGCACCTCCAGCGCCACCATTGCCCATGCCTCCAGCACCGCCAGTGCTCGCCATCGAACTGCTATCGACGCTGCTGCTGCTGCTCGTGCTCCCGCTCGTCGTCGGGCTCCCGCCCGCGCCATTCTGTTCCTCGACGAGAATGGGTTCGCGAATATCGACGATCGTGGCACACGCGCCAACGAAGAGCACCGAGCCAAAAACGACGCGTCGGCCAATCACGTCGGGGGAATCATTCTGCGGCTCATGAAACAAGGTCATCGGAAAACTCCATTAACGAGGCGAATACCCAGAAGCTTCGAGATTGTACGAGGGCCGTGGGGATGGATGCAAGGGCGGACATTCGGCATTTCGAAATGTTTTTCGCACCGATCGTTTACCCGAAAACACCCCCACGAGAATGTATCAAGCGATTGTCTCCGCCAACTGCCGCGCATGATCCAACAAACGCGTTTGTCCCTCTGAACCAGCCGCTTCCCAAGCCTCCCGAAACGCGAGCTCCAAATCGACTGCGACATCGAGCACCACTTCGTCCACGATTGCGTCCCGCGCTTCGCCCACTTTCGACCTTGCACTCTGCATTCGGGCCGGATTCACCAATCGCTCCACCCAACCCCGAAGTTCGTCCAGGGAAAGGCGTCCCGGATCCCAGGCTGCACTTTCATCGAATTTCGCATCGTCGAATTCCCCGATCTTGCGCTTGATGATCGGCCGTTCGGATGGTGCCAAGCGCATGTCCGGCTTGAGAATCACGCCCTCGGCAATGTTGTCGGCAATAGGGGGCAAACTCAAAAGTGCAGGAAATCGCGTCGGCGCGCGTACGGGCACCGATTCGAGCTCACTGCGGCGACCTCGACGAATCAATGGCGGCACCAAAACCCCATGCGCCTGCGCCAACGTTTCGACTTCGTGGTGGGCCAAGAAAAACCCCTCGTCTCCTTCCGCCCCGGCCAATAAAATATCGAACAGGACCCAATGCAGACCTGGGGCATACCAAATTCCGGTTTGCACCGCCGACAAACCAGGAAATGGAGCGACACTCGCGTGCGGATACGCCCCGCCAAGTAACTCTCCGTACGCCACGCATATGGGAGAATCGAAGTTCGCCGCAATTTTCAGCACCCGGTTACGCAGATCGTCGGCGAGGAGCTGCCAACCGAAAAATGGCGTATCGGCCTCGAGCCATTCTTTGCGCTTGCCAAAACGCACTTCCCGCTCGTGCACTGCAACCACGAAATGCGCGCCGTGCAGTTTTTCCAGAGCAACCCACGGGCCTGCGGCGGTACGAGTATCGTCCCCGTGGGTTCGCGGAATTTTGGAGTAGGTTCGAAAACGCATGGTCGACAAGGTGGCGAGACGTGCATCTTGCGCCTTTTCCACGCTCGAGCAAAGGAAAAAGATGGCCGTTCAAAGGATGGACAAAATCTGCGACTTCGATTAGAACTCGGTTCCGTCATGGACCGAAACATTTTCCGCGAAGATCACGAGCTATTCCGACAATCCTTTCGGCGTTTCGTCGAGCGCGAAGTGAAGCCGAATCAAGAAAAATGGATGGAACAAGGCAGCGTCGATCGCGATCTATGGCACAAAGCTGGCCAAAACGGATTTCTGTGCCCCTCGCTCGGGAGCGAGTACGGAGGCGCGGGCGGCGATTTTTTGCATTCGGTCATCGTCATTGAAGAATTGGCCTTCGTGTATGAATCGGGGCTGGCGATGGGCCTGCATTCCGACATTGTCGTTCCCTACATCGAAGCGTTTGGCACGGATGAACAAAAGAAACGCTGGTTGCCTGGATGCGCTTCAGGTGAGCTCGTCACGGCCATTGCCATGACCGAACCAGGAACGGGCAGCGATTTGGCTTCGATTGCCACGACGGCCGTGCGTGACGGAGACGATTACCTCCTCAATGGCGCCAAGACGTTCATTTCCAACGGCATTTTGTGTGATTTGTGCATTGTCGCCGCCAAAACGGATCCCAATCCCGCCAACGCGCATCAAGGCATCAGTTTGTTCGTCGTCGAAGCTGAAACCCCGGGTTTCATCAAAGGAAAAAAGCTCCGAAAAATGGGTATGGCTTCGCAAGATACGGCGGAACTCGCTTTCGAGGATTGCCGCGTACCAGCAGCCAATCGCTTGGGCGCCGAGGGTGGCGGATTCCTCATGCTCATGAAAAACCTGCAACAAGAACGCCTCGTCGTCGCGGTGGGGGCGCAAGCGGCGGCCGAACAAATCCTCAAAGATACCGTGACGTATTGCCAAGAACGCAAAGCTTTCGGCAAGCCCATTGCGAAGTTTCAAAACACGCAATTCAAATTGGCCGAATGCGCAACGAAAGTCGAAGTCGGCCGAGCTTTCCTCGATCGCCTACTCGCCGAACACGTCGCCGGCAAATACCTCGTCAAAGAATGCTCGATGGCCAAACTATGGCAAACCGAAATGCTCGGCCAAGTCGTGGACGAGTGTCTGCAGTTTTTCGGGGGCTACGGCTATATGCTGGAATATCCCGTCACGCGCGCGTACATGGACGCACGTGTGCAGCGCGTATTCGCCGGCACGAACGAGATCATGAAAGTGATCATTGCGAAGCAGATGGGGCTGTAACGGAGAGGATCGGGGGTTAGAGCGTGTTTATCAGGCGTCGCGAGCGAATCGGGGCTAGGGAAGCCGATACGAAGCGTACTTCAGTACGCTGAGTGAGGCTGACCGACGCACCGATTTGCGCAGCAGCCTGATAAACACGCTCTTACGGGCAGGATCCGCCAACGGTATTCGCCGGCCCAACGGCGCCAATTTGCCCGCCAGACATGTCGAACCCAAGACCCATCGAAATGGCGTCGCATTCCTTGGTCACATCTTGCGTCCCGTCCATCATGATATCCGAAGATTGGCGAATCTTCGTAATGATCCCGTCGAAGAATGGATTGCCGCACAAGCCGACCAAGTCACCGACTTTCTTGATCTCCGCGACGAATTCTTCCGTATTGAGGACACCACCGATCATGCCCGAAGTCGCTCCGGTCTTGCGATCGGCATTCATATCCATCTTGATGCGCGCCGAATACAACGTCAGCTTGATCGACGTACTCGAGGTCATCGTCCGCACCGGCACCGAAATGATGAAGACCACACCCTTGCCTGCATCATATGTCTTGCCAGTAATCGAACTGTAGTCGAAGGTAATCGACGACGATTCAGGATCCATCGGATCGTTGAGCAGCCCGGGTTCGATCGGCCAAACGTCTGTCCCGTCAAACTTGGGCGGCATGCCGAGTGTCGTTCCGCTCAAGAGCTTCGTCGTGAATTGAGGAACGTCGCCCGTATCCGGCACGCACAAGAGCTTGACGATCGCCGTGAATCGGCCGTTCTTGATGCCGTTGTTGATATCGGTCACCCATGTCGGGTACAATTTGAGGATCTCGGGCAAGAGGTTTTTCCCGAACGAATTGTCGATACCCATGTCGCCATCGGGATAGGTGTCCGAAGCGGCACCCATCGCCGGCACTTTGCACAAATCCTTCGAGTTTCCGGTGGAGTCTTTCCCGTCGAGGTTGTAACCGAAGGTTTTCCACTCGCCGCTGTTGCCTTCGCCGAAATACAGCTCTTTCACGGTGAGCACGATGCCTTCGTTCGTCGGACAAGCTACCGGGCCAGCATCGACATCGCCGCTGCTGCTCGACGAACTCGACGAGGATCCCGTTTCCCCGCTGCTGCTGCTGCTGCCTGCGCTGGTAGAAGTTACATCACCATCGCTGCCGCAACCTACGGCAATCGAGCCGGTAACGAATGTCGTGGCCAAGGCAAACGCCAAACAAAGTCGATCACGTTTAAGCATAGGTTCCTACCCTTCTTGCGATCATGTCATTTCAAGATCGGGGCGCTGGACAAACGCCCCGCGACCAAGGTAACGAATAACGAGTATCCGTCACCTGGTGATCGTTTTACAGCCAAAAAGCGCCGCGACCTTCGCGGTATCATCCGCGCTTATCGTCGAACACGACGCGGGACACAAGAGAATCTTCTGCGGACCTAGGTTGTTGTCGAAGTACCAGCCAGCCAGGTTACCGCAATCGCCTACGACATCCACACGCGGCAGAATTTTCGGCGTTCCAATGCCTTTGGGCGTGTAGTTGAAGTTGACGTAGTCCAAATCGAGCTGCGTACCGGGCGGCGGCTCCGGAATCTCATAATCGCAACCCAACGCCTCCGACCGAATCTCCGCCATTTTTGCGGAAAATTCCGCAATATTTTGAGTAATGTCGTACGCCGTGACCGTTCCCCCAGCTGCGGCAATCTTGTCGAGGTTGGCGATGTTCGAGCCCTCGACGCCAATAACATAGGTGCGCACGCCATTGTAATTTCGTGCGGACTGCGCCAATTTGGCGATATCGTCGATGAGCACCGGGGGACACGAGGTTGGATCGCCATCGGTCGCAATGACCACCACGACCTTATGCGTCGGATGCGTGTCCTGGTACGCCGTCGCAGCCTGCAATGCCCCTTTGAGCGCCGGGAAGGTCGGCGTATTCGTGCCGAGCGGCGAAAACGGAATTGCGTTTGTCAAATCGAACGAATTGCCTGGAAGCGTGGCAATCGGCACGTCGAGCGCCGAGTAGCTCAAGGGATCGCAAATCTCTGGCTTTTGGGACGGGAAAAAGACCATTCCCACCCCAAGACCTGCTGATGCAGCATCCGAGAAAAACGTCACCAATCCCGATTTGGTTCCGTCCCATTTCGGTCCGGTCATGCTGGACGAACGATCGATGAGAAACACGATATCGACGGGAACGCGACGCGCTTCGGCTTCGGTGCCGACGCACGCTCCGCTATCACCCCCATCATTACCCCCTGTGCTTCCACCGTCCATATCAATGACGATGTCGCCTCCAGCACCGCCATCTCCAGATGACGATGACGAACTCGAACTCGCGCTGGTCGTCGAGTTAATCGATTTAGGCTCGGCGCAGCCGCTCCAGGCAGCTGCCATCCAAGCCACGGTCAGGGACAAATAAGCATAATTGATCTTTGCCAGGCGGCGCATGGAATGCTCCTCTTCAATTGATGAAGACGTCGTCGATGTAAGCGCCGGGGTTGTTCCCGGAAGAATCGCTTCGGAATGCGAAGCGCAAACGAATGGTTTTGCCGGTGTATTGCGACAAATCCGCTTGGTAGAATTGCCAGCCATAAGGCGATTGATTTCCACCCCAAGCAGGTTGCATGTCAATCGTCAAAGGATAGGCTGGCAAAACAGCATCGGCGACATTGTACGTCATGCCACCGTCGGAACTAATCTTGAGATTGACCCCGTCGTACATCGATCCTTCCGTATGCAGCCA
>DAOMZH010000350.1:0-5033 GCA_035437985.1 Polyangium sp. (in: bacteria)
AACGATACTTGAAAGAAAGAGCAGAGGATCGAGTCCGGCGCGAAGGAAAGCGCGAGGGAAAACTCGAAGGAAAACTCGAAGAGGCCAAGGATCTCCTGGCGAAGCTTCTCGAACGACGATTCGGTTCTTTGCCGGCTGAGGCAATGCATCGAATGCAAACAGCGTCGCAATCCGAACTCGAGGAGATGGCGCTACGCGTGCTCTCCGCAACGACGCTCGATGATGTCCTGCTCAAAACGTAGTCACGGCGATTGCCGTGAATAGCGATAAACCCTTCGCCCTCAAATCAAATACCGCGACGCTTCACGGCGCCGCGGGCGTCACTGGAACCAACGTCGGGAGCCATTGGCCCAGCGTGATGCCCACCATCGCATCATGAGCCATCGGTACCTTGACCTGCACATGTTCGAGCTCGCGCAAGAAACCTTGGGCGGGCGGGTTTTTCTTGACCAAACCCGTGAAGCGCGATCGAAACATCTCGAATGGACGCTTGGTCCAGCTCTGGGTTTGCCATGACACGACGACATGCATATCCGAACGGGCATTGCCCAGCACTTCGGCAAAATCCGGCAGCATGCACGTGTCGATGGAAAGCGCTGCATACACAGGGATTTTGGCCTTCATCGCCGAAGCCATTCCGCCCTTGGCATTACATCCGCCGCCGGAATGTCCAGCCACGATGATGCGCGACGAGTCGATCGTGGCAATTCCAGCAAGTGCGTCACGGGTGCGCGTGATGAAACGATCGAGATCAAAGGCCGGCCAGCTCGTCACGGCGTTCGTGACGGAATCGAGCACGATGCTACTTGGAGCAGCAACGATCATGGGCGGGATCTTGCCGCTCTCCATGAGGTTTTCCATGATGCGCCGCACATCCCCCTCATTTCCTCCACCCATCCAGCGGTATTTGATCCGCTCGGAATTGAGGCCGTGGATGAAGACCAGCACAGGTCTTGGTTTTGCGGGATCTGCCGCAACCGATCGATGCACGAAACTCCGCCCGAGCCACGCGCGTTCGGGATGACCAATGTCCTTGCCATCCCAGGAGTAATCGATGGTTTGTCCCGCCAAAGGGGGCGGCGGCGGGGGCTTTTTGGCTTCAGCGTGCGGGGAGAAAAAAAGGGGCCCGAGCACGAGCGCGAGCGCGAACCAGCGCCAAGACGAGCCCGAATGCGCGTTCACGCGAGGCGCTCCTGCGTTGCGTCTTCTTCAGATTCCGCAGCGTCGCCATTGGGCGAAGTACCTTCTTCGGGATGCATCAAGCAGTAGATCACGCCACCCATGGTGAAGGTAACGGCACAGCCGAGCAGATATTCAGGAAGAAGCATGAGCGGAGCACAAACATAGGACAACACGACGTTCGCGCCGAGAAATGCGTTGAAGACCTTGCTCTTGGTCAGCTTCATCTTCGGCAAACGAATGGTGCTGACCATGAGGAACGCGGCAATCACGAGATACACGGAGAAGTAGGGGAGCAGGTTCTCGGACAAACCGTATTTGTCCCAGGTGAGGTAGGTGGAAGCAGCGACCGCGCCCATAAGCGTTCCGGGCAAGCCAAAGAAAACGCTTTCGCTGCCCGTCGTGACGTTAAAACGCGACAAACGTATGGCCAGGGCTAACGCATAAAGGCCCGAGACCCCCATGATGGCCGATTTTTGCCAGCCGATGAATTGTCCCGTGGCCAAAAGCCGATAGTAGACAAGAGCGGCAGGCGCGATGCCAAACACGACAAAGTCGGCAAAACTATCGAACTCGACGCCAAACTTGCTCGTCGCCTTCATCAGACGCGCAGCAGTTCCGTCGAGTTTGTCAAGGAGAACGCCCCACAAGATCATCCATGCAGCAAGGCGATAATCGCCCTGGGCACTCATGGTGACCGACGCAAGGCCAAGAAGGAGGGAGAGTCCGGTAAACCCGTTCGGGACGAAGTAGCGAAGAGGCGGCACGGGCGAGATGCTACATCCTCTTGTAGCGCTGCGTCAAAGGCCGTGAGGCAGGTTTATCACGCATCGAATGCCTATTTGAGTGCGGAGAACGATTCGCAGCGAAAACCAATACGCAGTGGATCTCAAGCGTTGGTGCTGATGCGTTGAACGAGGGTGGCGATATCGGCGACGGTGGCATTAAGTGCCGCGACGGTATTGACCGAGCGTTGGATGCTATCGACGACGGTAGCGGAATCATTGTTGACGATGCGAATGGCTTCGGCGGCTTCGGTAATGCCTGTACCCTGGTGTCGAGCGGCTTGGGCAATCGTGCGCGTGGCTTCGACGACTTCGCCGATGAATCGGTTCAAGACTTCGATTCGTTGGCCGGCGCGTTTGGCAAACAAAACCCCGGCATCGACTTTATTCGATCCGTCGGTCATTGCGGCGACAGCGGCATCGGTGGCTCGCCGAATTTCTCCCAAGAGCCGGCGGACTTGCTGGGTCGATTCTTTGGATTGGTTTGCCAAACTGCGGATTTCATTGGCCACGACGGAGAACCCGCGCCCATGTTCCCCAGCGCGAGCTGCTTCCATTGCTGCATTGAGCGCCAACAAGCGACTTTGTTCGGCAATTTCTGCAACCGAAGCGATGATTTCGCTAATTTGTTCGCTTTGCTTGCTGAGCGCTTCGATTTTTACCGCAATCTGTTGCACCTTCTCGCGAATTTCCGCAATGGCATGCACAGTGCCCTCGACGACCGAACGTCCCTCGGCCGCGCCACTCGCTGCTCGATCCGACAAATCGATGACGAGCTGCGCCTTGTCCATCGATTGCACTGCCATGTGTCGCAATTCAGTCATGGTCGTCGTCAATTCGGCGATCGCCGTAGCTTGATTTTGCGAGGCGGTCGATTGGGCGGCATTCAAACGGGCAATGTCGGACGAAGCAACGGTGAGACTCGCGGAGAGTTTGGCCATTGCCGTCTGAAAATCAGAAGCAATCCTCCGTTCGCGTTCCGTACGTCCGATGCGGTCGAGCGCTCCAGAAACGAGTCGGGCGACGTTACGCAAGGCATCCATGCGTTCGTCCGCCAATTGCAATTCGCGTTTGACGAAAAAGTCCATCGTCCCCACCAGTTCGTCGGCCACGATGACGGGAAAACAAACGCCTGATTGAATGCCGAAACGCTTCGCTACCGGAGCCCGTGAGCAATCCGCCATTTCCCCGATGTCTCTGACGAAAAGCAAATCCCGCTGCCGCCAAGTTCGTCCGTTGAAACCAACGCCTTCGGCAAACGTGGAATTTCGCGTAACCTCCCGAAACTCTTCATTCATCACCCCAGAATCGAGAGCAAAACAAAGCACGCCAGCTCGGGTATCGCGAACCCAATACGAGCCGTACTCCCACCCAAACTCATTCCGTATCGTTTCGAGCGTTACTTGAATGGCTTCGTCGACGGTTGAGACAGCGGCGAGGGCCACGAGAACTCGATTGACAGCCGCAGTATTTTGCGCTGCTTCGAGGGCATGCTCGGATGCTTCGAGGCGTTCGATAGCCCCGGACACGAGCCTTCCGACATTTCGCAGGGCGTCCTCACGCGCGTCGGTCAAATGCAGCGTGCGCATGACAAAAAAGTCCATGGTTCCGACCACTTTGCCATGCACGAGAATGGGAAAACAAACGCCGCTCTTGACACCCATCTCACGCGCCACGGGGGCACGTGCGCAATCGGCCAACGCGCCAATGTCCTCGACGAATACAAGATCGCGATCTTTCCAAGCCCGACCGTTGAATCCCACGCCTTCGGCAAATGTGGACTTCATCGTCACGTCGCGAAAAGCATCACTGACGTCGCCCGAATCAAGGGCAAACCGCAACACCGCTTGCTCGTGATCGAGGGTCCAGAAAGAGCCATAGTCCCAGCCAAACTCTCGGCGCACGGCTTCGACGACCGCCTTGATCGCTTGTTCGAAGTTGGTCGCTTCACCCGCAACATGCAACACACTGAAGATCGCAGAAGCATTCGATTTGGCTTCGGCGAGTTGTTCTTCGAGGTACGCTACGCGGTCGTCACCGTCGGACATGGCGTTCGCCAGTTGTTCCTCGAGTCGGGCAAATTTGGCGGTTCCTCCTGAACCCGCATCGATTTTTGCGGCGCCCGGTGCTTGTTTGTCCTCGCGTTTACCTGCCATGTTCCCCCTATGTTCTCCCAGTACCAGCAAATGAGTACAGCACTTTTGTGCATGTGACGTCGCCTTGATCGTGGTATGAAATCGGCATTCCGCGACGCACCGAATGACGAATTTTTGACATGAGCAGCAAAGGGCGCCCCTATCGCACGATCGTCGTCGACGGCTTCGAAGTCCTCATTGGAAAAGGAGCCCAAGACAATGACTATCTGACATTCAACGTAGCGCTACCGCACGACACGTGGATGCACGTAGCGGGAGGAACGCCCGGTAGTCATGTTGTCATTCGCAATCCAGACCGAATCGAAATTCCTCGGGCAGTGCTCGAAATCGCGGCTGAAGCTGCAGCATGGTATTCAAAGGCGCGAGGGGCACCACGCGTCGAAGTGCATTATTGTCGGGCAGGTGAGGTCAAAAAACCGCGGGGTGCTCCACCCGGGCTCGTTGAAATCTCCAAATACAAAAGCGTGAAGGTTCGTCCGGCCCAACCTGGTGGAATAACCGAGGCGGATTGATGACGTGCTCCGGGAAGCAAATAGGTTTTACCTTTTGAGCACGGTGGGCGGAGACAAGTCCAATGGGGAAGTGCCGACCATTCGCGAATGAATGATCCATCCGGCAATCAATCCCGCGATGAGGGTGATGAGCATACTGACGACGGCCATGCCAAACGGAATTCCCGAGGAGGGATTTTTTCGAGCTCCTTCGACGATGGGCGCTGGTGGTGGCGCCTGAAGTGCTCGGGTTCGTGCCGTATTGCGTAAATGCGCCGGGAGATCGTCGTCGACTCCGGGCGCGGGCGTTGGAGGATTCGCTATCGCTCGATTACGCGCCGTATTGCGCAAATATGCCGGGAGATCATCGTCGACTCCGGGCGCGGGCGTTGGAGGATTCGCTATCGCTCGATTACGCGCCG
>DAOMZH010000350.1:5133-9973 GCA_035437985.1 Polyangium sp. (in: bacteria)
TATTGCGCAAATGCGCCGGAATATCGTCATCGACCCCAGGCGCTGCGGTAAGAGGGGGCATTTTCGGCGGAACCGGAGGCGGCGCCAGACGCAATGAAGGGGGCGGGGCTGGCGGAGCAGGTGCTGCACCGGGTGCAGGCATGGGAGCCATTGGTGGCGCAATCGGAGGCGGGGGTGGCGGTAACGCGACGGGATTGGGCTGGGCAATGGGAATCGTTTGTGTTCCAACTTGTCGCGGACGCGTGACCGAAGATTCATCCGGATTCGAACTATTGACGGGACCAGCCAGGGATGAAGGATTTGGAAACGCTCCGGGCGAAACTGGCGCATTCACGTTGACAACGACGCGATCCGTTTTTGACGTGCCTACGGGCGCGTCGAGTTTGATGATGTCGGAGGCATCGGTACCGAGCAGCGATGTGATCGGAGCGTTTTGGGTCGGGGCATCGGCATCGTCATTTTTGGGCGCCAAATCCCGCACGCTTTCGAGGTCTCGCAACATCACGTCGGTTCGCTCGTAACGTTCGACAGGACGACGTTTGATCGCCCGCATGATGATTTTCGCGAGCGCTGAAGCAGGGACGTTGACGTGATCGATCACGAGCGCTGGTGCTTCGCCATCGAGTTTGGCGCGGGCATACCCGACGTCGTCGAGATCGCCGAAGACGTGTTTGCCCGTCATCGCTCGATAAAGCATTGCGCCGATCGCATACACGTCCGCGGCGCGCCCTACGTCACGAGAGTTGAGCACTTGCTCGGGCGCCATGTACGCGACGGTTCCGAGCATCGTATCCGCACGGGTAATGCCGGTGAGAGCTTCGTCGTTGGGGCGTTTGCCCTGGCCATGGGGATCGAGTCGAGCGAAGCCGAAATCGATGAGCACGGCCTTGGTTCCGCCCCCGGACAAACGGCGCAAGATCACGTTTTCCGGCTTCAAATCACGATGGATGATGTTCGCGTCATGAAGCACGCCCACTGCTTTGGCGATGTCGATCGCGAACGGGAGGATCTCCTGAACAGGCAATTTTCTCCGTCTATCGAGCAGATCGGCCAGTGATTCGCCGTCGACGAACTCCATGACGAGGATGAGGCCGAACTTGGGATCGGTGATCTGTTCGATGACTTCAGCGACGTGTTCGCTATGGAGTTTTCCGAGCAACACGGCTTCTCGCCGAAAGCGCGCGACAAGCTCGCGATCCTTGGCGGTATCGGGCAAAAGACGTTTGATGGCGACTCGTCGTGACTTTTGATCGACGGCAATCCACACTTCCCCGACGCCACCTTCGGCGATCTTGCGCTCGAGGCGGTACTTTCCGCCAATCATTGCGCCAGGGAGAAATTCCATCGGCGCGCATCCTAACCGACCCGCGCGATGAATACGAGCCACGCGTGCGTCGATGTGATCGTCGGGAGGTTTGCGAAGGACGCCACAGGCGATCCGAAGCCCCAAATGTACAAACTGGGCGTTGTTGACGTGATCTCGAAAGGCTCGTTACTCTGGATACGGTTTTTTTCGTCGTAATGGAGGCAGTGGATGAAGACGATACACACGAGACTGCGGCAATTTGCGCCGGCGTGGATTGGTCTGTCGGCGTTGATGGCTGCAGGATGTGGTGACGACACGAACTCGAAAGATTCGTCCCCGCCGCGCCTGACGGGAAAACTCCACTATGAATCCGTCGAGTTTGACGAAACCCTCAACGGACTCGATTATTCACGCATTATGACAAAACCCATTCGTGGAGCGCGGGTATTGCTCCTCGATGCCACCAATGACGAAATCCTTGCCGAAACGACGTCGACGAGCACAGGGACATATTCATTTGGGTGGTCGGGTTCGCCCAAAGTAAAAATATGGCTCTATGCGGAAACGACTGCACCATCCATCAAGGTCGTCGACAATACGGCGCAAGATGCCCAGTACGTTTTGGAGAGTCCCCAAATTGCTGCCGACACACCGGCGACGTTCGACCTCGTGGCGGGTCTGGGATGGACAGGTGGTTCTTATGGAAAACCGCGGCAATCTGGACCATTTTCGATTCTCGATGCCGCATATACGGCCGCGACGAAAATCATTGCCGCAGGTGAGCCGAAACCCGCGATCCCGAAATTGGAAATCAATTGGAGTGTCGACAATCGGCCCGAAGACGGGAACGTCAATACGGGACAAATTGGGACGTCTTATTGGGACGGAGCTGAAATTTACATCTTGGGCCAAGAAGACGTGGACACGGACGAATTCGATACGCATGTGATCGTGCACGAATGGGGGCATTCGTTCGAGGATTTTCTTTCTCGTTCGGATAGTCAGGGAGGATCGCACGGATTCGGGGATGTCTTGGATCCACGATTGGCCTTCAGCGAAGGATTTTGTAATGCGCTTTCGGCGATCATTTTGGAGCCGAACACGGTGTACAGCGATTCGTCGAACATGAAGCAAGGCGATGGTTTTTGGGAGGATATCGACGAAAACGATACGAGCGCGAGTATCAAGCCCGGTTGGTATTCGGAAACGACGGTGCAAAATGTGGTTTTCGATTTGTACGACGGCGACTCGAATGGAGTGGAGGGGTTCGACAAGGTAGCCCTTGGCCTGCCGGGCATTTATTCGGTCATGGCCAATGATATGAAAAAAACGCCGGCATTGACGTCTTTGTTTCCGTTTGTCACGGCATTAAAGGCGAAAACTCCATCCGCGGCTGGAGCCATTGACGCATTGGTCACCCATCACGGAAATGGCGCATCGTTTGGAATCAATGCCATTGCCGATGATTGGGGGACGGGAGAAACCCACAGTGGTGATGAACCGAATTCGATTCCAGTCTATGTAGGAATGAAAATCGGCGATTCGAAGACGCTGACGCTGACCGGAGGGCTCGATTGGGCACTTTTGGGGCAAAACCGTTTTGCGCGTTTTACCGGCAATGGTTCGGTCGTGAACATATCGACGACGACGACGGGTGGTGACGATGTGGATCTGTTCGTGTACCTGCGCGGGGGCGAGGTCGCGAATTCGTCGACGACGAGTGGAAACGAATCGGCGCAGTTCGTCGCGAAGAGCGGCGAGGAATACGTGATCAACGTGCAAGGGTATGTGCTCGACGTGAACGGACCCTACGAAGTCATCCTGAGTGTGACGCCATGAAAGGGATTTGGAAGATGAGAACGAAGTTGTTGACGTGCGGATTTTTCGTGGCGCTGCTGAGTGCAGGATGCGGGAACGTGGAGCCGAAGGATGCTGATCGCGCGAGCGCGACGACGGACGTGACGAGCGATGGTCTGGACAAACCCGAGGGGGAACGAACGGCAAAACCGTCGGCGCCGGTGGTGATCGACGGGAAGGTGGAAGAAGGAAAAGCGCTGCTCGTCGTGGGGTTTGTCGCGGATGCAACGGATGTGCACATCGACGTATGGGGCGTGGACGGGTTGACGGTGACGAGCATGGGGCTCGTGCGTGGCGGTCAAGCCGTGACGCAGACGCAGTTTGCGAAGGGTGAACGGGTGGAGGTCGAGGTAGCGTTCACCGCGCCGACGACTGTCCGGACGAACCTTGCGATTCAGGTGCGGGGAAGCTTCGCTGGGCATGTTCGTGAGCGGGTGCAGTCGTTCACGGTGCACGGGGAGTTGCCTTCGGCGAAGAAGGCGCCTGGGGAAGTAAAAGTGGGACCAGATGGAAAACCGGTGCGCGTGATGAAGGTGCAATGAGATAGGCGGACAAACGTTTGTCTGTCTCGCACATTGAGGTTTGGGGCGAAGAGCATCGAAGGTGACTCGAAGCCCCGAACGTTCAACAATGGTCAGCGATCGACGACTTTTTTCTTGGCTGCGGGAAGAGGTCCGGCGATGCGACTGCGGGCGGCGTGGATGAGAGGTTCGGCGGGCGTGAGGGCATCGACGAGGTCGCAGGCGCGGCGCGATGCTTCCTCGGCTTTTTTCCACGCAGCGGAGTGGCCGATGGTGTTGGGTCCGGAGCGGTTGGCGAGTTCGAGGGCATCGGCGAGATCGCGGCCGACGCGCTCGATGCGGGCGAGTTCGTTCTTGCCACTGCCGGCGAGTTTGGCGGCCACATACATTGCGCGGACGATGCCGACGAGGTCGCGGACAGCAGTTGCGGGAAATGGCTCTTCGCGGCCGGAGATCACCTGAACGAATGTAACGTATTAGCGTCCGAGGGCGAGCACCAAAATTACGAACCGCGAAATTCGCGTTTTTGTGCGGATTTTGTGGTGCCTTCTTAGCTGGGAGACTGCGATCTGCGGTCGCGCAATGTGAGAGGAGGCCAAACCGCTCACATCGCAACTTCGAAGAATGAAACCCCGGCCTTCGCTCGATGTTTCGCGCGCACGCGGTACCCCGAACTCGCCCGCCCCTGCGGGTCGGGCTCAAACAGCGGGGTCCCCACCGCACGCGCGCGAAACATCGAGGCGAAGACCTACGTCAGGGCAATGTGTGAGAGGGACGAACTCGTTGGAGGTCGAAGGAGTTGGTCGATCAGGAACGGCGGCGGTAACGTGAGTCGGGACGCGAGAGGATGCTGTCGATCTGTTCGGCAAGGTGTGGGACGCGTTGACGAATGGTGCCAAGTGTATGGATGCCGTTCATGAATTCGTCGAACCAGATTCGGGCGTCATCCAAAGCCGCCATGTTGATTTCGTCGAGGCGTTTTTTCACCGCGCGAGCGATGAGGGGGGCGTGCTGTGCCAAACCTTCCAAGGTCTTGTGGCCATTCGTGAATTGCCCGTACCAGTGGCGCCGTACATCGAGAACGTCTTCGTCGTCCCTCAGACGGAGCTTTTCGAGAGTAAACGCAGCGTCATCACGACGCTCGAGAGGGATTCGC
>DAOMZH010000351.1:0-9963 GCA_035437985.1 Polyangium sp. (in: bacteria)
CGCATCGATTCCCCCTCCTTCGAGCTTGCGCGCGGGCAAACCCGTACACAATTCGTAAAGCACAGCGCCCAACGAATACACATCGGCCGCAGTCGTCACAGGCTCGCCAAGGATTTGCTCGGGGCTCGCATATTCGGGCGTGAACATATGCACACCAGTATGGGTGCGAGCTTCACGATTGGCTTGCGGATCGAGCAGCTTCGCAATGCCGAAATCCAAAAGCTTCGGCACTCCTTCTGCCGTGACGAGGACGTTGCTCGGCTTGAGATCTCGATGGACCACAAGCCGCTGATGAGCAAATGCCACAGCCGCACAAACTTTGCGAAATAACACCAGCCGCTCAACAATCGAGAGATTGTGCTCATCCGCATATCGCGTGATGCTCAGCCCCTCGACATGCTCCATGACGAGGTATGGCAAACCGTCGTCGGTGCTTCCTCCATCGAGAAGCCGAACGATACCGGGATGAACGAGCGTGGCAAGGATTTGGCGTTCGTCGCGGAACCGAGCTACGGCCTGGGCTGTCCCAATTCCGCGATGCAGAAGCTTGATGGCAACTTCCGTGCGGTATTCATCATCGTCACGAACGGCCAGAGACACGGTGCCCATCCCGCCTTCACCAATGTCGCGCAACAGGCGATACGGCCCAATGCGACGATCTTTGGAGGACATAACATCGGCTTCGACAGCCTGATGGGCAGCTCGATCAATCGTTGCGCGCAGTCGCGCATCGGCATGGAGAAGTGACGCGAGCAGCGACTCGACTTCCGCACGAAGCTCCGGATCACCCGCACAAGCATTTTCGAGAAACGCCGTCCTCTCCTCAACGGGCCGGTCACTGGCGTCGTTGAAGACTTCGTCGATCTGCCTCCAACGTTCCGGCGTCATCACATCTCCTCATTTGCGGAGTGAACGACGCCCGTTGGGGGTAAGTCAAGCTTGTTGGGTCATCACAGCATCATGTACGTGCGTTTCGACGCACCGGCGGTTTGACGGGCCGTCCCGTCGAGTGACAATGGAAATTCCGTGACCGAATCCGGGGCAAAGGAGCTCGATCGTGTCCAACCATGGTTACGCCTTTCATGTCGTCGCTGTAGGCGCAATCCGGGACCGAAAGACGTCAAAAAATTATCTTTGGACATAAAATTCATCACGACACGCACGAAACGATGCGCCCGCGACGAGTCACGATCCGCTCAACCGGGGCTCGTGATGTGCCTGTGCAGCCACGCTTGAGCCGTCCGCACTTCTCGCCCCACCGTCGTTTCGGACAACGACAAAGTTGTTGCGATGTCGTTGTATCCCATGCCGCCGAAATAATGCAGCTCGACAATCCGCGCTTTCCGTTCGTCAAACTTTGCAAGCGCTTCGAGTGCTTCGTCAAGCACCACGATTTCTTCGGGACGTTCATGCGGAGCGAGGGATTCGTCAAACGTGATCGGGCGGTTTTTCCCGCCGCGCTTTCCGGCGAGACGCCTGCGTGCATGATCCACCAGGATGCTGCGCATGTGGTGTGCGGCCAAGGCAAAAAACTGATTACGATCAGTAGCTTCGGAGGGCTCCCCCTCGGACAAACGCACGAATGCTTCCGAGACGAGAGCTGTCGGACTAAAGGTGTGATCGGGACGCTCTCGACGCATGTATGCAGCGGCAACGCGGTGCAGCTCATTGTAGACGAGAGGGGTCAACTGATGGAATGCACTCTGCTCCCCGCGGCGCCATTCATGCAGTAGGAAGGTGATGGGCGTTTTCTTCGCTGAGGTCATGATGTTCTCGAATCAATCGCAATCGGTGACGTATACCGCGGTCTAGGGCGAGGGGCAATGAAAGCTGAGGGCGGCGCAGAAGAAGCCAAGCGCTGCCACATTGGATCGATGAGCGCGCTCACCGCTCATCGTTGCCGCCGTGGGAGCATTACTCAGAGAACCAAGTATGAAAAAACCGAAAATTCAATCGCGTGGTGGGTGCCAACCCGCAACCACCCAACCGCGACGAGCCTCGACAAGTTCAACCCGATTCAAACGAATTGCAAAAACCGTAGCCCGACCGACTGCGGTTTTTCCAATAATCATGTCCGCTGCCGCATTCCACGCAAAATGCTCAGACCAGTTTTGCCCTCGAGGATTAAACAATCGTACAATTTCACCCGTCGCTGGATCAGCCGCTGCAATTCGATTCCCCTTGTGATCGTTACACATAGAGCATGCGAGCCAGAGGTTTTCCCGTTCGGTCGGACCGCCCAATGATTCCGGAATGATATGATCAATTTCCATTGGCGTGCCCGTTACCCGCGCCGACGTTCGACAATAACCGCATTGACGTCGGGCGTCGGCCGTCACTTGCTCTCGCAATGCCTTTATGACGTAGTTACGGCTCATCTTCGGTCAGCAAACCCGCGACATCCTGCCCGCGTTCTTTGAGCAACGCGGCTGCACGTGATCGTACCAGCATCGTACGTGTGTATTCGCGCATGTACATCGTAAGCGCTTCCGACTCCGATACGGACAACCCCTCCCGTTGCCGTTTCCAATGAAGTTCTTCGATGAGTGCGCTTTTTTCCTCTTCAAGGTGCTGCTTGGCCGCACGCCATAGGTCAGTATCACTCAACAAATTCAGCGCAGCGAGCGATTCTGCTAGATCTGTGGGAAGCTCACCTTGCTCGTCTGGACACGAGGAATGGACAGCTTCCACGATTTCCGCTTCAACCGTGCGTTGAGCGCGACCCGCCCGCAGCGCAAGCCGTTGGTATAGAGGGTCCGGAAGGTTGACTGTCACTGCCTGTAATGCCATGCGTTCACCCTACCCGATAAGACAGCTTCGGTCAACTGGAGCGCCCCCCGCAATCCGCTATACGTGTACACGTTGATATGCATGAGCCCGCAAGCGACTTGACACCCCTTTTTCTTGCCACCCTATTCCACAACATTCCTGCCGCCCTACCACTCATCCGAAAATAGTTTTACCCTCGGCAAATTGTCACCCATTTCATTGGGTTCGTCTCCGCGCGCATTCGTATCGCCAAGACCAAGCTGCCCGAAATCGTTTCGCCCCCAACACTTCACACTTCCATCCTCGAGCAATGCGCACGTGTGCGCATACCCCGTCGCGATCGACACCGCAATCGCCGCTGGACCAAGATCCACATAGGGCAAATTGTCGCCCATTTCCCCCGCCTTGACGCCTCGTGAATTCCTATCGCCGAGACCAAGCGTCCCGCCACACCCCCAACATTTCACGCGCCCGTTGCTCGCGAGCGCGCACGTATGCGACCCACCGGCACTGATCTGCGTAATCGATACATCGTGCCCCAAATCTATCTTCGCCAAAACATCACCCATTTCTCCGGGGGCATCACCGCGAGCATTGACGTCCCCGAGACCAAGAGCCCCCTCCGCATTCGCCCCCCAGCATTTTGCGCTCCCATCAAGGAAAAGCGCACACGAATGCGCGTGGAAACTCGACAGCGCCACGGGCATCTCCCCATTTCCCAACGAAATGAAAGACAAACCATCCTCCATGTCCCCAGGTTTGTCCCCCCGAATCTTCGTATCTCCAAACCCGAGTTGCCCCGCTTCGTTGTTACCCCAGCATTTCACTCCGCCGGCCCCCGAGAGCACGCACGTATGCTTCGACCCAATGGCGATTGTCTTGCCAAACCCGATTGCCCCCACCTTGACGAACCCCAATGCCGCGCCCATTTCCACTTTGGCGCCACCACGATTTGCCCGGTCTTCAAGACCGAGTTGTCCGCGATCATTGGCCCCCCAGCACTTCATAGACCCATCAATGAACTGCACGCAAGTTTCTGCACGCCCGGCAAAAACCGCAATGGGAGCCATGTCCGCACCCAGCGAAACTGAAGCAAGGCCATCCCCCATTTCCGAAGGAACCATTCCTCGATTCGACGTATCTCCCAGCCCGAGTTCACCAATCGCATTCGTTCCCCAACATTTTATCGTTTCGTCGTCTAGAATGGCACAGTTGTGGTACCGACCGCTCGCCAAAGCAACCGCCCACCTTCCGCGACCCAAATCAATCGCGGGAAGTGCATTGCCCATTTCTTTCGGCTGATCACCACGATCGTTCTTATCGCCGACCCCGAGCATTCCCCCGAGATTGCCTCCCCAACATTTGACCACTCCACGCGAAAGCAACGCGCATGTATGTGTAGATCCCGCCGTTATCGCCAAAACACGCTGCTGTTTACACGTCGGCGAACATGTATCCCCATCAGCGGTTCCCCAATCATCACATTCTTCCCCGATTTCAGGCGTGAGTTTTCCATCCCCGCAATGACAATCCTCGTCCGCCGTGCCATCACAATCATCATCAATCCCGTCGCGCACATCGCACCCGTCGAGGTCTGCGGGCAACGTTTCGCCAACACAAGTACCCACGGCTTTTCCCCCGGCATCGCATTGCTGAATTCCCCCAACGCAAACTCCAACCCCAATCGTCCCCGGCGGTCCCGAATAACAAGGCACATCGACCTGAAGCGCATATTCCGCGGACGAACCATTGCAACGATCCGCCGTGCATGGATTACCATCGTCCGCATCGGTCACTACGCCAATCAGCTTCGCCTTTCCCGCGCCATCACAAACCCACTCCTGACAATCGCCAACGGTTTGTCGCTCACGTGGAAGTCTCATTCCTGCCGGTGCGTCCTGGTACGCGCATCTGCCAGCAACACACGATTCCACGACCCGACACGCCGGCTCTTCAACCAAACAATCGCTTGCCGTCGTACATTCACGCGCCGAGCCTCCATCCAACGTCAATCCCCACCCACAAATTCCAACCCATACAAAGAGCGCTAGCGCGTCGATCCATCGCTGATCCCGAGTCATCTCGCTTCCCGCCCGTCAATGCCCAGCATGGCTGAGCCGTTCATCCCCGTCCGCCATAAAGCCAAAACATCCGCGAAATTCCGGCTTCGTGCCGAGTACCAGGCGACAAACCTATCTGCACCACTCGATGATGCAATGAGGAAAGTGGCGCATGCGCGATTTTGCGTGATTGGCGCACAAAACCTGCGAACAAACGACCTGGTGGTGAGGATATCGGGTTCGTTTTTACCCTCCAACAGAATGTCTACGAGGCTTTGCTGCTGGATAACGAATGCCCGACGAGTATCCCATCGGTAACCTCCAGGTAGCCGATTTGACCATCGTCCAGCATCCTTTTCTCACTTCCCGGCATGGGACAGTTCTGGCATCATGCCAGTCATGAACGAAAATGACGACGACCTCATACCCATCGGCAAACATCGCATACGTATTGATGGCGATTCCGTTTATTTTTTGTCGCGGGGCATTTTGACGTTCGAGGAATTCAAATTGCTGATGCAGCATTACGCTCGTATTCGTTGCGAATACGGAATGCTGTTCGTATTTTTTGACAGCCGCGGAAGCACGGGCATGGAGCCATCCGTACGCAACTTCAATCCTCACGAGGATCGAAGTCTCTACGTGGCGGATTTACAGGTCGCATTTGGCGGTTCTTTTGCCCTACGCGTCATATTGACCATGATGAATCGGGCCAACGATATTTTACGCCGACACAGAACGCCCATTCAAATGTTCGAACAAGAAGACGAAGCATGGCAGTTTTTCCAAAATGAACGGGAAAGGCTCCGCAAGGAATTGGGGAACAAAGAAAAGACTAGCTCCAAACCGCAACCATGACCGGAATTTCCCGCCGCAAATGACGTGTTCCTTTGGAGATTTTTTCGCCATTTTATTTCGGTATTTCATGCCAAACCAAGCGAACTCGTCTCGACGTCCACGCTCGAATTCAATCCGTTCGATGATTGTTCCGTAATTCAAGATACGTCCCCACATGACCTCCAGCCCGTCCGATCGTTTCCACGGGCCCACCTACCCATCACGTGCCATGCACCTCGCCCGTACAACGGGGGGAATGATCCCAAAGCGCTTCTGTTATAAGGCGCGATCGCTGCCGCCAGTTGCGGCTCCTTCTCCGAGGTTCTTGTCGTGATCGAAATCGAAGACCTCTACAAATATTACGGTGAACGCAAAGCCGTCGGGCCTTTGTCGTTCTCCATCGAGGCCGGCGAAATCGTCGGCTTGCTCGGCCTCAACGGTGCAGGCAAAACCACCACGCTGCGCATCCTAGCGTGTGACCTGCTCCCATCGTCGGGCACCGTCAAAGTCGACGGCATCGATGTCGTCGAAAATCCGCACGATGTACGCGCACGCATCGGCTACTTGCCAGACACGCCGCCGCTCTACGGCGACATGACCGTCCGCGCGTACCTGCACTTCGCTGCGCGTCTGCGCGGAATGTCCGCCAAAGACACCGATGATCGCGTCCACGAAGTCATCGAAACGACCGCGCTCGAAGATGTACAGGACCAACTCATCGCATCGTTGTCCCACGGCTACAAACAACGCGTCGGCATCGCCCAAGCCATCGTCCACAAACCGCGCCTCTTGGTCCTGGACGAACCCATCAGTGGTTTGGATCCAAAACAAATCGTCGAAATCCGCGAACTACTCCGCAGCCTCAAAGGCGAACACACCATCCTCCTCTCCTCGCACATTCTCTCCGAGATCAGCGAGACCTGCGATCGACTCCTCGTCATCCGCGATGGTCAAATCGCCGCCGTAGGCACCGAAGCCGAGCTCAGCGCCAAACTTCTCCGCCAAAAAGGCGTCGATGTCACCGCCCGCGGCGATCAAGACAAAGCCCTCGAGTTGGTGCGCAGCTTGAACGGCGTGCTCTCCGCGGAACTCGAAGCCACTGTCGAAGCAGGTGATCGCCTCTTCACCTTACGCGTCGAAGCCGAAGGCGACGTCCGTGAAGCCTTGTGCAAAACCCTCGTCGAAGGGGGAATCGGGTTGCTCGAGGTTCGTCGAAGCGAACGCGAACTGGAAAGTGTCTTTCTCGAATTGGCTGGTTCAGCGGCAGAAGCCGAAACGACTTCCGCTACACCAGCCCGAAAAAAGACTGGGAAAAAAACTGGGAAAAAGGACAGTGCCGCAAAGGCTGAAGGCAAGACCGAAGCCAAGTCTGCGGCCAAAACGGAGGACGGGAGCGAGCCATGAATAACGCGCTGCTCGTCGCAAGCAGAGAAATGGGTTCGTACACGCGATCGCTGCTCGGATGGGCGATCGCTGCCGCCGCATTGCTCGTCGAAGGCATCTATTTTAGTGCCATGGGTTTGACCGGGACACGCATGTCCGCTGACGTGCTCCGCGAATTTTTCAACGGTGCGAGTGGTGTGACGATGATCGTCGCCGTGCTCATGTCCATCCCGCTGCTCGCGGGTGAACGTGAACGTGGCACGCTTGTCCTTTTGAACACCGCTCCGATTCGCGATGTTGAAATCGTCATCGGCAAGTTCCTCGCCGCATTCGCGATGATCGCCCTCATCACGGTGCTCAGCATCTACATGCCGATGCTCGTTTTCGTGAACGGCAAGGTAAGCGTCGGACATGTGGCTGTCGGTTACCTGGGCATCTTGATGCTCGGTTCCGCCGCGCTCGCGATCGGCATGTTCGCCTCGTCGTTGTCGAAGAGCCAAGTGATGGCGGCGATCTTGGGCGGGTTGATCTTGGCCGTGATGGTCACGCTGTGGCTCCTCGCGAAAGTCGCCGATCCTCCCGTAAGCACATTTATTTCGGGCTTGGCGCTGCATCATCAGCGTCAGTTCCCCTTCATGACCGGTGTCTTGAAGCTCGAGAACGTCGTGTACTACGTGGCCGTCACGTTCTTCTTCTTGCTCGCAGCCACCAAGACCCTGGAGGCACGACGATGGCGGTGAAACCGAAAGAAGCAGGGGCTGCTCCCAAAGAAGCTGCCAAGCCTGCAAAGCAAGCGCCAACGCCATCTGGCTCTGGTGCCTTGGACAAACTCGCGCCGTTCATTGGACCTGGCTTCGTCGTGTCGCTCGGCTTGGTATTTTTCGGCGAACGCCTGCGCGACGCGACCAATGTCGCTCTGGTGGCTCTATTTGCCCTCGGCTTTGCCCTGGTCAGAGCGATACGTCTCGCTCGATACACGGGTGCCGAAGGGCAACGCGTCGTACGCACGCTTTTGCTGCTTTTGGTGGTGGGCCTCGTAGCGCTCGGTGTGCCGCTCGGCTTGGTGTTTTTCGGAGAACGCCTGCTCGGAACGAACGAAAACGCACGTCTAGCGCTCTCGGGTCTCGGCGTCGCTGGCGCCTTGGGAACGACGATCCTGCGTTTCTTGCTCGTTGCAGGTCAAAAGGATCCCGAGCGTCAACGCATCGAGCGAGCTTTGGGCGTCCTGCAAATCGTGGGTTTGCTGTCCGTGGGTTTGTACTTCCTCGCCAACACGACGGTGGGTCGCGGACTCGTCGGCATTGCGGATGCTGCCCCGGACAAACGCGCTCGATTCGACGGCGCCACGACGGTTGCGTGGATCGTTCTCTCCGGTTTGTCGATCGCGCCCATCATTTTCGGTGAAGCGGCTTTGGCGCCCATGCGTCGCGCTCCACGGGTCGAAGTCCGGCGTATTTATGCGGCTGCAGCGACGGGTTTGACCCTCGCACTAGCCGCGGCATATGCATCACTTTTCACGTATGCCGCGGGCGAGATGCAGGTGAAGGTCGATTACTCGTACTTCCGCACCTCGAAAGCGAGTGAATCGACGAAGAAGATCGTCGCTGCAGCGAACGAACCCGTTGAAGTGCGCGCCTTTTTTCCGCCCCTCAACGACGTCGGCAACGAGGTCGCTGCTTACTTGGCTGACATCGCCCAAGCGGCGCCGAACTTCAAATACGGCTTCTACGATCGGCTTCTCTATCCGCAACTCGCCAAGGACAACAAGGTCTCCCAAGACGGCGAGATCGTGATCCTGAAGGGTCCGTCGCGGGAATCTCTGAAGCTCGACAAGGAGATGAGCAAGGCCGCGGCGAAGCTCAAAACGCTCGATGCCGACTTTCAAAAAGTTCTGCTCAAAGCAACGAAAGATGCGCGCAACGTCTACCTCACGGTCGGCCATGGCGAACTGAATGAAGGTTCGAGCACTGCCGAAGGTCGCTCCGGCAAGTTGATGCGCCGCATTCTCGAAGGGCAAAACTACACCGTCAAAGACCTTGGTTTGGTGCAAGGTTTGGCCACGGACGTCCCGGAAGATGCTGCGCTCGTCATCATCTTTGGCCCAACGCAAGCCTTCTCGGCACCCGAGGTTGCGTCCCTCGAGCGTTACGCCAAACGCGGTGGAAAGCTGCTGATTGCGCTCGATACGGACGCCAAGGGCGATCTCGGACCAGTCGCGAACATCGCTGGACTCGCTTTCGATCCCACCGTTGTCACAACGACCGATCAGTTCTTCGTTCCACGGCATCGCAACGCTTCGGACAAGGCCAACCTCATCTCGAATCGTTTTTCCTCGCATGCCTCCGTTTCGACGTTGAGCCGCATCTCGTCGCGCGCCGTCGTGCTCATGCCCATCTCTGGCTCGCTCGAAAAGAAGCAAACGGACGCGAAGATCGACTTCGTCCTGCGTTCGTCCTCTGGAACGTTTGGCGACAAAAACGGCAACTTCGAGCTCGATGGTGACGAGAAAAAAGCCACGTTCAACTTGGCGGCTGCCGTCTCGGTTCCTCTGGCTGACGGTGTGGACAAGACCAAGGTCAAAGGGCCCGAGGAAACGCGCATGTTTGTCATCGCCGATGCGGACTGCCTGAGTGACCTCGCGATTGGGTTTGCCGAAACGAACCAGGTCTTCTTTGTGGATGCGGTTCGTTGGCTGAGTGGCGATGAAAGCTTCAGCGGCGAAATCACGACGCCGGAAGACGTGCGGATCCAACACACGAAGCAGAACGACAACTATTGGTTTTACGGAACGATCATCGGTGCCCCCGCGTTGTTGTTCGGCGTGGGGCTTCTCGTGACGCGGCGCCCGCGCCGCACGGGTCGGAGGCAAGCATGAACCTGGGACGTGGGCTCTTGATTCACGTGGGGCTCTTCG
>DAOMZH010000352.1:0-9939 GCA_035437985.1 Polyangium sp. (in: bacteria)
GCACCGGTCACACTGAACACGGGTCGTCGCGGACATGCAGGTCTTGCTGGTCGTGTGGATAACGCGAGTCGATTCCTCTACGTCATCGGTGGCGACACGGGCACGAGCGGCATGGTCCTCGATACAGTCGAAGCCGTCCCCGTCGACATTTTCGGCACCCTCGGCACGCCGTTTGTCGGAAAAAACAAGCTCACCGCGGCGCGCACCGGGCTCGCCGCGATCGAGAGCAACGGATACATCTACATCGTCGGTGGTACGCGCGACGGCATGGCGCCTCTGGGAACGATCGAGCGCGCGAAGATCCTCACCGCAGCGGGCACGTCAACGGCTCCGACGACTGCAGCCCCAATGCCAAGCACCACGGCGAGCGCCGCCAAACCGGGCACCAAGGACGCAGCCAAACCCGGCACGACGGCAACAGCGTCAGCCACGGCTGCACCTACTGCGGGTGCCACCGCGACGACAGCACCGACGACAGGGACGACCGCCACGGCAACCACCGCCAAACCCGGCACAAAAGACGCAAAAACCGGTGGGGCACCTGCGGGAGCAACTGTGGGTGTCACGGCTGGAGCAACTGCAGGCACAACAGGCGGAGCAACTGCAGGCGCAACGGGTTCGTCTCGGACAAACCCAACCGATGCAACGCCTCCACCGCCACCTGTCGAGGAGCCACCTCCTCCACCGCCACCTCCTCCACCGCCACCTCCGCCGGAGAAAATCTTCACCCCAACCGTTGCCGCGGGTGTTGGTCTCGACGTAGCTTGGACAAAATTGTCTGTCGGGCCAAACTTCTTCGTCGAAGGCGACGGTAGGGTTCGTCTCGGCCCTAGTCAATTGATGGCTGGACTTCGCGTCGGGTACCAGCGTTACACGGCATCAGGGGGCGGTTCGATTCCGTGCCCGCCCCCGACGAGCTCGGCATGCATCACTTCCAATGGTGGCAAATACAGCTGGAACCTCGTGGAAGAAACACTCATGATCGGTTTGCCCATTGGCATCCGAATATTCCCAGACAAACAGTTCCACAGTTACATTAACGCCCAACCGGTCGTGTTCTTGCAGCGGGCGACGGCAACCTCGTTTGGACTAGAAAACCGTCAAGCAGATATTCAGTTCGGGTTTGTCGGGATTCTCGCCGGAGAATACGACATCGGGCCTGGCAGCGTTTTCTTGGAAGCGAGTTTCCAGGCCGCCGCGCTCGAACACCGCCTCACCGGCAAGTCGAACCTCGGCGCTGTGACGCTTGGTCTCGGCTACCGTCTCGCCCTGTAAAACCCCTTCATTTAACACGACTCATCACGTCACGCGCATGACCTCCTCGAGGGTGGTCACGCCCGCCAACACCCGTTTCAACCCGGCCAAACGCAGCGGCACGAGCCCTCGTTTGACCGCCAATTCGCGCAAGTCGCGTTTTGATGCGCGTGTTTTCAACATCTCCCGCAAGTCATCATCCACCTCGAGCACCTCGAAAATTCCCGTGCGCCCGAGGTACCCCGTTTGATGACAACGCACGCATCCTTCGCCTTGTTTCAGCGTCGTTCCTGCGGGTACGAGCACCTGACCGGCTTCATCGAGCACTGCTTCTTTGAGCACATACGATTCCACGCAATGCTCGCAAATGCGCCGCACGAGACGTTGCGCCACGACGGCGAGCAATACGTTCGCCATGATCCATGACTCCACGCCGAGGTCGACGAGACGGGTGACGGTATCCGCGGCATCAGCGGTATGCAGGGTGGAAAGGACGAGGTGCCCGGTCAAACTCGCTTGCAGCGCGATATGAGCGGTTTCGGGATCGCGCATTTCGCCGACGAGAATGACGTCCGGGTCTTGCCGCAAAATCGCGCGGAGGCCCGCGGCGAAGGTAAAATTCTGTTTGTTGTTCGTTTGTCCCTGCGTAACTTCGGGGAGCTCGACTTCAATTGGATCTTCCAGCGTGACCACACTGAGCTCGGTGGTATCGATAATGCGCAAAATGGCATAAAGAGTGGATGTTTTTCCCGATCCTGTCGGTCCGGCGACGAGGATCAAGCCGGCGGGACGTTTGGACAGACGCTTGAGCCGCACCACATCGGCTGGTTCCATGCCCAGCTTTTCGATTGAAATGAGCTGGTGTGGCAACATCAAGCGCAAAACGACGTTTTCGCCATGCATTGCGGGAAATGTGGACACGCGCAGGTGAATCGTGGGGCTTCCTGGTAAATCGAGGGACAATTGTCCATCTTGAGGCAACCGACGTTCCGTCAAGTCCATTCGGGACAGGACTTTGATTCGGTTGGTCAAGGGCGAACCAATTTCGGTTGGTAAAATGGCTTGATTGGCCATTACGCCGTCAATTCGAAAACGAACTTTCAATCCATTACGCTTTGGTTCGATATGAATGTCGCTAGCGCCCATCGCGGCCGCACGTCGAACCATGTGATCCAGCACTTGCACAGCATCGAGATCGCCTTCTCGAGACGTAGTGGTCATCGGAGCAAGTTACCACGATCGTCTCGGGCAGGTACAGGCCGTCAGTTCTTCGGAGATGAACGATAATTCTCGTCCCGAGCACGCTCATTTCGGCGCTAGCGAGGGACATTCGGCCGTGAAGAGGAAAGACTTTACAAAGGCAGAGATCGGGGAGACATTCCAAGGCGAGTTCTCATACGAGGTCCATGGAGTCCCTACCCAACCGCTATGAGCGTTATCGCGCCGCGCTCCGGTACGAACCGTTGCCGCTAGCGTTCATCGATCTGGATGCGGTGGACGAAAATATCGACACGCTCTTGGCTCCGGTACGGCGGACGGGAAAAACGCTCCGGGTGGCGACGAAATCGATTCGTTGTGTGGAATTGATTCGGTACATCGTCAAACGAGGCGGAATCGCGGTGCGGGGATTGATGGCGTACGCCCCAGAAGAGGCAAGTTTTCTGGTTGAAAATGGTTTTTCGGATATTCTCATTGCGTATCCGACCGCGAATACGAAAGACGCCCAAACCATTGCGCGCCTCAATCGAGATGGCGCCCGCGTATCCATTGCCGTCGATGCACCGGAACACCTCGAACTGCTCGATGCAGCGGCCCACGAAATGCAAACGACCATCCCCATTATCGTGGACGTGGATGTATCCATGCGTCCTTGGAGCGGCAAACTGCACGTAGGCGTGCGACGCAGTCCGCTGTATGGATCTGCTGCGGTAGCCGATTTCATTGAATCAGCCGCGCGATTCCAACATATTTCCTTTGCTGGGCTTTTGGGTTACGAGGCGCATATTGCAGGCGTCGGCGATCATGCGCCCCTCGGGCCATTGGGAGGTTCCGCCAAACGTGCGGTCAAGCGAATGGCTGGCGAAAATGTCGTGACCCTGCGTCAATCCATTTTGCATGAATTGGAGCGAAGGCATATTTCGGTCCCCATTTTTAATGGAGGAGGCACCGGAAGCGTTGCATTTTCGGTCGCGGATCCCGCCCTCACCGAAGTCACCGCGGGTTCGGGATTTCTCGATAGCCACCTTTTCGATCATTACGATGGCTTGACGTTTGTCCCGGCTGCTTTCTTTGCGCTGCAAGTCACCCGCAAACCAGGCCCCGGGTTCGTCACGTGCCATAGCGGAGGGTTTGTCGCTTCGGGGCCTGCGGGCAATGATCGCCTTCCCCTGCCCTATTTACCTGCCGGGCTTTCCCTCTTGAACCTCGAAGGAGCGGGCGAAGTACAAACCCCACTCTCCGTGCCAGAAACCGTCGATCTTCCGCTCGGACATCCGGTCATCTTTCGCCACGCCAAAGCCGGCGAGCTCGGCGCGCATTTCCCGGAATATTTATTGGTGCGCAAAGATCGCATCGAATCTCGAGCCAAGACGTATCGTGGCGCGAGTCAATGGTTTCATTGATAAAACCCCGACATCAATGCACGATGACCGGGACGTCCACGAAAAACGTATCCGCGCATTTTGTATTGAGCATGGCGATTTGCGCGCGAATCATCACGGTATTCCCAGGCGCCGCGTCGGCAGCCACTTTCAATGTTGCCGTCGCTGGTTGTTCACCACAAGGCAATACCGCGTAATACCACGTATCTGCAGTGACCCCGACGGATACGTCTTTCGTCCAGAATTCCACGCCGGGATACCAATTGAATCCCAAACCAGACACATCTTTCATCACCACCGTTAGCGTTGCCGTTTCATCCGCTTCGACCAACCCGTCTCCGTCCGTATCGTCCGCAATGATTGGCTCGACAAGCACCAAACGATCCAAATCCTGACAAGTCGGCTGCGTAAGCGGGCCAGGATCTTGCGTCGTGCATTCCGTCGCCGCACTGCCGGATGTACTCGACGAACTCGACGAACTCGCTGCCTTCCCGCCACTCGGCTCTGAATTTGCGTCTTCCACCACGACTTCGCTTGCGCATCCCACAAGCAAACCGGCCATCCCCACCAAGCTCGAAAGAGAGTTTTTCATACCGAACACTGCTCCCCTCGAGTCTAACCTTATAGCGCAGAGCTAATTGCATCCAGGCCAGACTCGAGCCCTCGCTCCGCGCGCTAACAAGCGCGCTACGCGAGGCTTTGTTGGCGATGGGGGCTCGCCGTTGGGTCTCACAATCTCTTTGGCTTCGCCAAAGAGACTGACCCAACGGCTCTGCCCCCATACCCCCGAATGGGCCACGTCGAAAATGGAACCGCGCCCCTAAAAAATTTGCTCGAAGACCCGTGGCTTCTTTTTCGTCCGCACGCAACGCGTCTCGCCGCGCAAATAACAAAACGTCACCGCCCGTCGCGGACGTTCCGTCTGGTTCGTCCCGGAACGATGCCACACTTCGTTGTCGATCAACATTGCTTCACCGGCCCCCGCAGGTACGAACACCCGCCGTTCTTCGGCTCGCGCCGAGGTCACGTGTTCCGGTTGGACAACCCCACCAAGCGGCGTTACCAGGCCATTTTTATGAGATCCCGGGACAAACTCCAGGCACCCCGAATCGAGTGTCGCGTCATCGAGCGCCGTCCAAATCTGAATGAGGGGCCGGCGATCGAGGCCCCAAAAAATACCACCATCCTGATGCCACGGCAGATCCGTTCCGCCATGGGCCGCCTTGTTGAAGAGCACCGCGCGATACAGCGTGATCGGCCCAGGCGCGAGCGCATGCACGAACCGCTCGAAAATCGCATTGCCCAAATACGCTCGAAATAATGGATCGCGCTCGAGTTTCTCGATCTTGCGGTATTGCAAGGATGGCCCGACAAACCCCTGCTTGCGCACCAAATCTTCGTACCGACCCGTATGCGAATCATGTTGGTAAAAAAGTCCGTCATGACGAACTTCCCCCAACATCATCTCGTCCACACGCTTGCGCAGGATGTCGAGCCCCTCATCCGTGAGCACTCGCCCGAGACGCGCGTACCCGACTTCCTGCAGCTCGGCCAAGACCGCAGGGACGTCGTGTACGACATCTTCGAGCACGAACGATTTCATCGAGCGTAACTCGTGTTCGTCCCTTGAAACTCCACGTGCAGTTCGTCGATGCGGCGGCGTCCTTCGGGCGAGATGACCTTCGCGCAAGCATCAATCGCCGCGTCGAGATGCTCGACGGATCCAGGTCCGACGAGGATCGAATCGACACGCGGATGACCGGCGACGAACGCGTAGGCGAACTCCACGAGCGACAAACCTTCCGCCTTGGCGACGTCACGATACGCCTCCACACGCGCGAAAAACGGCGCCGTCCAGTAACGTTTTTGGTACAGCGCATTCTTGTCGAAACGTGTGCCTTTTTGCGGATCGTCCGTCGAGACGAACTTGCCCGCGAGCAGGCCACCGGCGAGCGGATTGTAGATGGTCGTGTGCAGTGCGGAGCGTTCGGCGAAGCGGAAGTACTCGAGGTCGAGTTGCCGAATGAGCACGTTGTAGAGCATTTGGGACATCACGGGTCGGGGCATGCCGTGACGTTCGGCCAGGTGAAACATCTCCAAGACTTGCCAGGAAGCGTAGTTCGAGACGGCCCACGAACGGATCTTGCCGGCCGCGAGCAACTTCTGAATGGCGTCGAGCGATTCTTCGATGGGCGTCGTGTAGTCGGGCACGTGCAAGTAATAGACGTCGACGTAATCGGTACCTAGCCGAGACAAACTCTCGTCGATAGCCGCGAGGATGCGGGCCCGCGACAAACCTTCGGGTTTCCCTACGTTTCGACCGAATCCAACCTTCGTCGCGATGAGCGCCTGCGACCGACGATCGCGCAGCGCGCGGCCCACGATCCGTTCCGATTCGCCTTCGACGTAGGCATTGGCCGTGTCGAAGAGCACCAGTCCGCGTTCGATCGCCCGATGCACGATCTTCAAGCTTTCCGCTTCATTCGTACGTTTGCCGAAGTTCATCGTTCCCACGGTGAGCAGCGGCGATTGATCGGAAGAACGTGGACGCGTGAAAGGTTCCAAGAGAGTCGACATGGTGCGTGCGGGAGACGTAGCGCATGTGCTGACGAACAACCATTCTTTGTCTTGCCTAGGAGGCATCGCTACCCCTACGGTGCTGCGCGTGAACGAGCTCGTGCGCTTCGCCCTCACGGCGTACTACCCTCGTACCGATGATCTTCCTGGTCTTGCGGAGCTTGGCGTGGATGAGAAAATTGCCACGTTTCGCCGCGAAACAACGGGATTGTTCTGGTTGGGGATTGTCATGGCCGCCGTGTTCTTCCAACTGAGCCCACTGCTCACGTTGAAACGTCCGTGGCTCGCTTCGTGGCTCACGCCCGAAGAACTCGACCTGCATGCGCACACGTTGACGTCGCATCCAGTGTATCTCGTGCGTCAAATGCCCATGATGCTCAAGCTCATCGGCGGGATTTTTTGGGCTCAGTCCCCCGAGATTCGTTCATTCGTGAACCTTCCGCCCTACCCGCCGGATCCAGGCACTCGCCGCACGGAAGCCGTGATTGCCCGTTTCGAGGCGCCGCCGCGGGTTGTTGCATCAGACAAACTCATCGAGATCGGGCGCAAGGAACTCGCTCGCGGTCGAGATGGCACAGTCCGGAAAGGACTGCGGGCATGAGCACCAGCGAAAGTATGGCCTCAAAGCAGTTTCACCCGCCGAACCAAATGAAGGCACCTGCAGCGTATGGTCGACACGTGACTTTCACGTCGCTTGATCAAGCAGGACTCGATGCGGAGTTCGATTTCGTCGTGGTGGGTAGTGGTGCTGGAGGTGCGGCTGCGGCGGTGATTTTGGCGCGTGCTGGGTATCGTGTGGCGGTCGTCGAAGCGGGTCCGTGGCGTGCGCCCGAGGATTATCCGTATTCGACGTACGGAACGATGCGCGACATTTTCCCCGATTGGGGAACGCTCGTAACGCAGAGCCGAGCACTTTGGCCCATCGTGCAAACATCGGGGGTTGGTGGCACGACGGTCGCCAACAGTGCAATCGTCGTTCGCACACCAAGCGATTGTTTCGATCGCTGGGAGCGCGAGTATGGCATTCCGGCACGCGACCTCGAAAAACGCGTTTGGGCGCATCAGGATCGAATCGAGAACGAGCTTTACGCGACCGAGGTTCCTCCGGACGCACGCGGCTGGTCGAACGTGATGGCGATGGATGCTGCGGACAAACTCGGTTGGTCCTCGCATTACATGGTGCGCTACGTGAAGGATTGCGAAGGTTCGGGGCAATGTTTGCAAGGCTGTAAACGTGGTCGAAAACAAAGCACGAATCTCAATTACATCCCCGAAGTGCTCGAGCGAGGCGGGTACGTTTTTTCGTGTGCTCCGGTGAAGAGCATTCTTTTCGCGGGCACGCGGGCGGTCGGGGTGACGGGACGATTTCGCGATCCCGATTCGAAAAAGTTCGGGGCTCGTTTTACCGTGCGCGCTCGTCGCGCGGTGCTGATGGGTGCATCGGCAACGCAGTCTCCAATTCTCTTGGCGAACAGTGGTTTCAAGAGTCGCGCGCTGGGGACGTTATTTCGTGCTCATCCGGGTACGGGTGCGTTTGGCGTGTACGACCAGATTGTCGATCAAAACTTCGGGGCGACGCAAGGTTGGGCATCGACGGCGTTTCGTGTCGATCCGGGGCTGAAGCTCGAAACTCTTGCGCTCCCGCCCGAAATGGTTGCGGGACGCATTCCGGGTGGAGGTACGGAGCTCATTCGCCGATTCCGCGAATTTCGACACCTGACGATGTGGGTGGCAGCCGTTCGTGCGGAATCGGTCGGCACGGTCAAACCCAATCTTTTTGGCAAGCCGGTGGTCAAGTACGTCCTTGACGACCGGGACATGCGAAAACTGCGCAAAGGTTTGTCTCTCGTGGCGCGCATGCATTTCGAGATGGGAGCGAAATCGATCATCTGCGGCGTGCACGGTTTGCCGTTCAAGATTGGTCCGGACCAACTCGACCTGCTGGAGGAAGGTCCCTTGGATCCGCGGGCATACGTGGGTATTTTGTCGCATCTGTTCGGTGGATGTCCGATGAGTTCGGATCCGCGGCAAGGCGTCGTCGATGGTCGCGGAAAAGTGCATGGAGTCGAGGGGCTCTATGTCGTGGATGCGTCGGCGATTCCGACAAACCTAGGCGTGAACCCACAACACACGATCATGGGTCTCGCGTCGACATGGGCTGAATCGCTCGTGGCCTGATTTTCAGCGTCAGGTTCATGCGTCTTGGCGCATCTTCTGAAAATACGACTTCGCTTCGCGAGCCTGGTACGATGTCCACACCCGTCGGAGAGGTTATTCATCCGCGGGTCGATCCTTTGGAGCATCGGGTCCTCGGCGTTTGTCGATCCACACCCCGGGCTCGACACGCGTTCGAGGAGGCAGGCGAATGAGCGAGAACGATCGACGCAGCGCAGCTGGAAATTCGCCGTCTTTCGCGTCTGCACATGGCCTTCCGCGGGTGAATGATTCCATGCCGCCAGCGGCGATTGGGCCGGCGCAATTTCAGCCGGGAACGATGGTCGCAGGAAAGTTCACGCTCAAACGAGTCATCGCGACGGGCGGAACGGCGACGGTGTACGAAGCGTGGGACATGCTGATCGAGCGGTCTGTCGCGTTGAAACTTCTGCATCCGCATTTGGTTGCAGATCAAACGGCCTCGGCGCGATTCAGGCGCGAAGCGCAAGCGGCCGCGCGCGTACGTCATCCCAATGTCGTCGATGTGCTCGAAATGGGGCTACGTCGCGACGGAACGTTTTACATGGTGCAGGAGTTGCTCACAGGAAAAACCCTGAACGAGCTGCTCAGTATGCGCAAGCCGCTGTCGCCCGAACGCGCGCTCGCGATTGCTTTGCCCATCATGAGTGGTTTGTCGGCGGCGCATACCTTGGGAATCGTTCATCGCGACGTCAAACCCGACAACATTATTTTGACGAGCCCATCGTCGGGTGAAATCGTCCCGAAACTCATTGACTTCGGTATTGCTAAAGCAGTCAAGGATAGCGGCACGATTACGCATTACGGTGCCGTCATTGGAACTCCGCATTACATGTCGCCCGAGCAAGTGCGCGGACAGGCGTCCGACATTCGCGTGGATCTTTGGGCCATTGCGGTCGTGCTTTATGAAATGCTCTCCGGAATGCGGCCATTTCCCGACGATCTTCCGGTCATGATCATGACGCAAATCGCCACGAAGTCGCCAATTCCATTCGAATCTGTGGCCCCGAAAAACGTCAAACAATACGCGCTCATTTTCAAGAAGGCGCTGGCCAAAAACATCGACGAGCGATACCCGACGATCTTGGCGTTGCGGGAAGCTCTCTTGCAAATTGCCGGAGGGCACCCGCAACCCCTTCTCGCGGCTGAAGTGTTTGGAGAGAGCGAAAAGATCCCGCTGCCGCTCAATCCATTGACGCAATTGCCAATCATCAACGACGAATTCAACGAAGAGGGCGATGAACCCGATTCCGTGGCCCACGACGATGACGATGACGGCGAGATTTCGATTGGCTCGCGGAAGAACATTTTTAAT
>DAOMZH010000353.1:0-9928 GCA_035437985.1 Polyangium sp. (in: bacteria)
GGGGTTTCTCAGCCTATAGCGACTGTTTTCGGTGGTTCCGCGGGGGTTTCTCAGCGATCGGAAGCTTCTCGACGGGGCATTCGAGAGGGTTTCTCAGCCCGACGGTTGCCATCAGCGGCTCCGTCGAGGGGGTTTCTCAGCCTTCGCCCGTCGTGGGCAATGCCGGCGCGTCATCCTTCTTGCGCCCGCGTCCACCTTGGCGTGTCCGCGCCAGGGCATAGAGCGATGGAAACAGCTTGTCGGCATTGGGATCGCGCCGCAAAAGCCATCGCCCAGTGGAACTGACATGTTCGTAGGTATCGATGAGCAAGGTCCAAGCCCGCACCAAGTCATTCATGGTTTCTCGCCCCTCGGGACCCAGACGCGAACCCAAGATAGAGAGCATTTGTTCGGCAATTTGCACGGCTTCGTCGGCGTCATTTTTATGAAAATGCTTTTTGTCATGGGACACCGTTGCATAATGATCGCGGTAGATTCCGGCATAACCGAGTAAATCAGCGGCCAGGTCGCGATGTCCCGTTCCGGCTCGAAGCATGGCGATGTACGGCCCGAGTTCGGGATGGTCATTGAAATAATATTCGCAGCAGGCTTGCATACGGGCTTCGATGGTCATTGCTTTCTGGACCAGATCAGCCGGCAATTTGGCGTCAGTGGTCAACGAGCGAGCTTTTTGGTCTTCGGTCGCTGCGTACCAACAGGCCCAGGCCATCATGGGCAAATCTTCGACCATTCGAGCGTCGAATTCGCGCGGGGGAAGGCTCCTGAATCGCGCGAGCATTTCCGGATGATTGGCACGTGTAGCCACGCCGAGCGCCGCGACGGCAGCCAAGGCCGCATCGACATTGATGGGAATGAGCGAATCGGGCGCGAGGGCAGCGTACCGAGGGCGCAGGGCATCGAATGCCGCTTTCCCTTGAACTGGATCGAATTGAGGGTTGCTCATGTGCGCAGCAAACCAGTATTTTTTGATGAACGCAACAGGAAAATGCAAGATGGTAAGCTAGGTCGAGGTCCATACAAACTCGGGTCGTAACTCGAATGGACTAGCCTTGGAAGGCTGATCCTGCGATACTCGTCCGTATTGTGACAACAACGTCGAACAAACAAGACAATTCCGTCGCTTGGATCACCCTCGGACTCGCGCTGACGTTCGCGTTGATGGGCGCAATCTTCGTCGGCGTCGGCGTCAAGAAGAACCAACGAGCGACGGCTTCGCTGAACTGGCCCTCCACCGAAGCGACGATCGTGTCGAGTGGAAGGTCCAGCTACCGAGATCCCGGCGAGAGCATCGAGCGGGTCACTTCGTCAACGGAGATTCGATATGCGGTCGCTGGCCAGACATTCGAGTTTCGTACCAGCGGCCTCTTGCGTCTCGAGACCACGGGGAAGGCTGAAGGGGAACCTTATCCGCCAAACAGCAAAGTGCGCATTTACTACAATCCGAGCGACCCAGGCGATCACGAATTCGAGTTCACTCGTGGCGAAACGTCGCGCGCATTCGAGATTGTCGGCGGGATCATCGTGCTCGTGACGCTCCCGTTTTTCGCGCTTGCTGCGAAACTCTTCCGCCGCCGTTCGCCAGCCTAAGACACCCCACCCACAACGAGCCCTGGCATTCGGCCCGAGCCATCCGAGATCAATGCTGGCGCGACAATGAGCCGAAAAGCGCTTTGGTCAGGGTGCTCGTCATTGATATTCGGCTTTTGGGGCGCCGCTCGACACCCCTCCTTCATGACTTGGATTCACCCCTCCGGGCCACGTGCATCCATTTGCTCAGCATCCGCTCCAGCGTATTCATGAGAACCGGTTTGCCAATGAAATCGTCCATGCCCGCATCGAGGCAAGCTTGCCGCTCCTCATCCAATACAGCAGCAGTCATGGCAATGATGGGCGCTTCCGTCAGCTTTCGCGCCCGGATTGCCCGCGTCGCTTCAAAGCCGTCCATTTCCGGCATGTGGCAATCCATGAAAATGATCTCGTATGGTATTCGCACCACCGCATCGAGCGCCTCTTGCCCATTCGCAACGACATCCACCACGCACCCAAATTTTTTCAACAACATCATGGCCACCTTTTGGTTGATGATGTTGTCCTCCACCACCAATACGCGCAGCGCAAGTCGTGACAATTCGGTGAGCGTCGTATTCGCGACGGACGAACCCGATACAATGGCGAGCGATCGGTCAATCGGCAACGTGACCTCGAACCAAAATGTCGATCCTTTCCCATATTCACTCGTCACCCCAATCGTTCCACCCATGAGCTCCACAAGCTGCTTGCTAATCGAGAGCCCTAGGCCCGTTCCGCCGTATTTGCGAGTCGTCGAGCCATCGGCTTGGGTGAAGGGATGAAACAGCAACGCGAGCTTATCCTCGGCAATCCCCACACCGGTGTCCGCAATGCGAATATGCACGGTCGCCTGATCATTCGCTTCCGTTGTCGTAACCGAAATCCTGACCTGGCCTTCTTTCGTGAATTTGATTGCATTGCCCAAGAGATTCGTGATGACTTGTCGAATTCGCCCCGGATCCCCAATCAAACGCGGGGAAACCGAGGTAACCTCGTAGTCGACATGTAGGCCTATGCCTTTCGACTTTGCGCTATAATCAAATTGCGCCGCGATATCTTTGATCGTCGTCTGGAGATTAAAAGGAATCAATTCCAGGGAAAGCTTCCCTGCTTCAATCTTCGAAAAATCGAGGATGTCATTAACGATGGAAAGAAGCCCTTCGGCCGAACGTCGAATTGCAGTCGCGGTGTCGTGCTGCTCCTCGCTGAGTTTGGTTTCCAAGAGCAACCCAGTCATTCCAATGACGCCGTTCATCGGTGTCCGAATCTCGTGACTCATGTTCGCAAGAAACTGACTTTTCTCGGCCACGGCAAGACGCGCCTTGACCTCTGCATCATCCGAACGCCGTTTTGCTTCGGCCATTTCCTCGAGGCTCTGCGTAAGCTGGGCTGTTCGCTCCTGGACCTGCATGTCGAGATGAGCATTCAAATGTTCGAGCTCCGCGCTTTGGCGGGCAATACTGGCGTGACTTTCCATTAACGATTTTCGCCATTTGGCCATGGTGCGAAGAGCGACGATCCAGCAAATCGCAACGAGCGGGAGGGTGCCCAGCGCGAGCGCGGAGCTCGAGCGCGCGGCTTTGATTTTCTGCTGGACGGCGCGGTTGACCGATGCTTCCACGGCCGCATCGAGAGCAACCATTCCGTCGGAATAGATGCGTTTCTTTTCTTCGTAGGTCGGTCCGGAAACGAGCTTTGCGGCGTCGTTTCGATGTCCCTCCCGAACGAGCTTGAACGCCTCGAGCTCCAGGGCCACGAGCGCCGTATTCGCGGCATCCGTTTTGGCGAGCGCCGCCGTGATAGGTTCCTCGGTTGCTAATTCGCGGATGTCTCGAATCGCTTCGTCGAGTTGCGGTTCATAACGGTGATAGCGGGCTTCCCACTCCAAGTTTCCTGTGGCTGCGGCCATGCGCACCGACATGGTCAGCACTTCGTCGATATGCACGACCGTGCCGCGTAACTTTTCCACGCGCAGATATTGATGCTCCACCTGCTCGAGGGAATGCGCATTTTGGTTCGAGTTCCATGCAAGGCCGAGCATGACGGCTGCCGTCATTGCGAGAGAAACCGTCAGCGCCGCAAGGAGGTACGGTTGGTGAATTTTTGCGGTCGACATCTCGGGCACCTTAGCTCATGCCGCAATGATGAGACCACCAAAATGTCGAAAAGTTGCTGTCGCGAGCAGTTCGAAAAGCCATGGTGTGTCGGTGCCGTAACGTAATGATTAAGGCGGACGTTCACGAGACACTTGGGGTACTACGGCGAACAATCGCCGGGGGACATGAAGTGAGGTGGATGATCAGGGTGTTTTTTTCGTGGCCGTTTTCTTCGTCGTCAGTTTTTTTGCAGGAGCCTTTTTTGCAGCGGTTTTCTTCGCGACGGCTTTCTTGACTGGTTCTGGCTCGGGCTTGTTCGCGGCGCCTGCAGTGGGCGGAACCCATTTCGTTGCGTCTCGGTCGATGATCGCCAGCTCTTTACGTGATTGTCGCTTAGGATCCATAACCCACGCGTCGAAAGCCGTCGTTCCATACCCATAGTCTTGCTTGATCCCTTCGAGCCATTTCGGATCGGTCACTTCCGCGTGCAAAATGAAGCTATGCAGCGGGTAGTCGTCCTCATTTTCGAGCTCGAATCGCCCGTGTTGCCAGGCGGGAATATCGGTGATGATGCCGATACGTTTGACCAAACTCGCTTTGGCAATGAATTTGGCGACGTGGGCCTTGTGAAAATCAGCTTCCCACACGGGCGCAGGATAACGGCCCGCAAGTCGCGTCAGTTCGCGTTGCAGCGGCGTGCCATTGCCATCCGGGGTGTACGGCATGCCGTCTTCGATGATCATGAGCGCAAACGAACGCGTGGTCGAACAATCGTTGAGTCCCCCCGCCGTGCCCGTCGTACAGAGAAATTCAGCTTTGGTGCCGTTGACTTCGAGAACTTGAATGGTGTACGTGTCGCTCGACATATGCGCCGACCGTATCACGCCCTCGGCTGACTTTTCAACGCAAAACGAATGCCGTCATGAAAGACCGTCCTCAGTGTGCGTGATCGTGCATTTTCAATCTCGAGTCGAAAGATATGACGGATCGAGATTGGTTCTTTTCGCGGCGTGCGAAACCTGATAACGTGTTCGCATGAGGAAAACCAACTTTTCACTACTTGGGGTCGGAGTCTGCGCGGTACTCGTGTGGGCTTCTGGTTGCGGCGATGGTACGAATCAAACGCAAACGTCGGGATCGGCGGGATCGGCGAATGGAGGAGCGGCGGGCGAGGGGGGCCAGGGGGGCCAGGGGGGCGGCGATGGCGGGCAAATTTTCGTTGGATCGAATGGCAGTGGCGGTATGGGTGGAGGTGGCGACCTTTGCGCGGGCGTTCCTTGCGATCCGGATCAGCATTGTGAAGTGCAGGGGGGCATGGGCGTCTGCGTGCCCAATACATGCGCGATGCTCGGGTGTAGTGCGACAGAGATCTGCGTAATGACGCCTGGTGGCGCGATTTGTCAAGACAATTCGTGTACGACGGACGTTCAATGCACGCCGGCGCAATACTGCAATGGGACGATCTGCGTGGCTGACGTTTGTGTAGCAGGGACGACGACCTGCATGGGTCAGGAAGTCTACGAATGTAATGCCAATGGTGGCGGACAAACCCCGCAATTCACCTGTGGAAATACGACGTATTACCCGAGCATGTGTACGACCGTCGGGCCGGACACTTCGATTTGTCCGTGCGAAGACGATTGGGATTGTCCGGCGAATACGAAGTGTGAAGTTGGCGTTTGTACGGGCACTGGGAAAGCGCCGACGTGTACACTTCCGGCTGTGCCATTTTCTCAAGTATTGCCGACGAAGGAGATTCAATGGGGCGGAACGGGTACGGGTTCACCAGCGAACCAGGCCGTGAACGCTCCCTTCAAGATGTCGGCGCAAGTCAGCATGACGCCGGTCGTGGCGAATCTGGACGACGACAATGGGGACGGGCTGATCAACGAGCTGGATTTTGCCGAAATCGTGTTCATGTCGTATTGCAATTCCGTGTATACGACGGACGGCATCGTGCGCGCGATTCACGGCGGTGGGCCGAACAAGGGCAAAGATTATTTCGCCAATGCCGGTACTGCCGTGTGGCATGAAGGCGACGATATCAACATGGCCTACACGTGTGGCGCGGCGACTGGAAATGCGACAGCATCTATTGCCGTGGGAGACATCGACGGCGATGGCGTGCCGGAAATCATCGTGCCAAACGAGGCCAATGGGCTTTTGATTTTGGACAACAGGGGCGTACAGATTCTGAACGTGGATAACCTGTTTGCGGGGTTGGGTTACAACGTGCCGGCGGTGACAATTGCCAATTTGGATGGCAAAGGGTTTGCAGAGGTCGTCATAGGCCGATTGGCTTTCACGTTCGCGAAGGACATGGCGACGAATAAACTGATTCTTCAGGACACGTTCACGGGACAAGGGACGATCAACGGCAACAATGGTCAAGGGCCTATTTCCTGCATTGCGAACCTCGTGGGCGACAGCGCGCAAGAAATCGTTGCTGGATCGGCGGTGTATGCATTCCCGATACCTCCGGCGGGTGTGACGAAACGAGCCGATTGCATGATGGGAGATACGTCGGACTTCTGCAAGGGTTTTCTCACGCCGGTTTGGAGTGCGAATCGTGAAGGTTATTGCGCGGTCGCCGATATTCTCGGTATGGACGAAACCATTGCTCCAGGGCCGCAAAATCCGCTCGACGGCAAGCCGGAAGTCATTCTCATTTCCAACGGCTTTTTGGCCATTTATAATGGCCAAACCGGTACGGAACGTCGATACATCAACCTGAACGTCGGCCAAAGCGGCGGTGCTCCCAACGTCGACGATTTCGATGGCGATGGTTTTCCCGAGGTCGGAACGGCATTCGGATTGCGGTATACGATGATCGATTTGCAAGATCCTTCGACGAGTTGTCCGGCGTGGCCGAATGCATTCAACGACACGGTCATGGGCAATCAAGGCAATACGGCACGAGATCCAGGGATGATGTGCATGCAAGACGCCGATTGCAATGCTGGCGCGGTTTGCAACAAGATCAAAGGTGAATGCACCTGTTTGCACAATGGCTGGCTGCGCATTACAGAAGACGATTCGAGTCGGGTGACTTCGTCGAGCGTTTTCGACTTTAATGGCGATGGCGCCGCCGAAGTCGTCTACAATGACGAATGCTGGTTCCGCATTTACGATGGAACGAATGGCCAAGTGCTCTTCAAGGAGCATTCGCCGAGCCGTACACGTACGGAAAACCCAGTCATCGCCGATGTCGACAATGACGGAAATGCCGAAATCGTGTTTTGCTCGAATAACGACGCGGGCAGTTGTACGGCGGGATCGAATTATCCTGACGGGATTGCGGTGTGGGGAGATGCGAGCGATACGTGGGTCAGCGCGCGACGTATTTGGAATCAACACGCGTACCACGTGACGAACGTGCTCGAAAGCGGGGGAATTCCGGTGCGGGAGCCGGAGAGCTGGAAACCCTACAATGGGCGGCAATACAACACGTATCGATCGAATCCGCGTTCGTACGGAGTGGCCCCGGATTTGCGGCCGGCGGGCATTCAATTGTCGTCGCCTGACGCGCTTTGCGGACAATTGTCCAAGAAACTCGACATTACAGTCGAAATTCGCAATGATGGCGACGAACGCGTGGGTCCAGGGGTCGTGATTGGTTTTTACGGCGAATGGGCCGGTGGGATGCCAAACGAGCCGCTTTATGCCGATATGATGCAAACGCCGCTCCGAGCAGTGTTGCAATCGAATCTAGATCCTGGGGATTCGATTCTGATTACGGTGAGCTACGATTCGGTCAACAATTCACCAATGGTCTTGCCCGCGAACGTACGCGTGGTCGTGGATGATACCAATGCGCAACGCGAATGCATCGAGACGAACAACGAGCTCACTGCGCCCGTGATGGCGGGGACGATGCAAGCGGATTTGCGGGTGGATCTCGGTGTAGCGTCACAAGGTGGATGCCCCAAGCCGACAGTCGCCACGACGGTGTACAACGAGGGCTCGGCACCAGCAAGCAACATCGTGGTTCGCTATTACGCGGGGGATCCGAATGCAGGCGGTACGGTGGTGCATGAAGAAGTCATTGCCGGACCGCTGAACCCAGGGGAAAACGTAATGCTGAACCCGAGCATCTCGAATTTCCCGCCGGGTCTGTTGGTGTTGCTGTACGCCGTGGTTGATCCTGGGAATACCATTGCGGAATGCAACGACGGCAACAACAAGGACGCTGCGGAGAACAAGGTGATCTGCAACGTCAACTGAGGTGCCGTTTCTGAAGGTGCCAACCACTTTCAGAAAACGTGAGCGAAGTCACGTCCTCGGTCGTCCGTTTCCGAAGGTGCTAACCACTTTTGAAAGATGTGACTAAGGTTACATATGCGTAGTGAACCACTTTTCGGAAAAATTTCATCCAAACCACGCAACTTCGGAACCGCTCGTGACGATGGAAGGGTATGCGCCGCCTTCGTCGTTTTTTCTCCACCGAAATCTATTTCGTAACCGTTCGCACGGTTGAGCAACGGTACGCCCTCGATCCGTTTGCTTGTCCCAATTCGTGGCATCGAGCCGACGAGGGGCCAGTGGACCTCGAAACTCGCCGTGAGATGAATCTCCTAGGCCGCGAGTGTGTCGAGACAACTGCGGAGCTGACCGATGAGATTGCGCGATACGAGCAACACCCCGACCAACCGTGTGTCGAAGTGTCTTACGAGACGTTTACCGATTCAATTCCGAATATCATTGGCAGCGTAATGGCGCGGGCCATTCATAGGTATGGGGTGAAGCTATTTGGGGTTGTCTGGATGGGAAATCATGCGCACTTGCTATTGCAAGCGCCAATGCAAAACTTTGCTGACTTCATGTGTTACCTGAATGGGCAAATTGCGGCCAATGTCAATCGATATCTTGGCCGGCAGCATCAACTTTGGGCCCGCAGAGCTGCGGTGGCGCAAGTACTCGACGAGACCGAAGAACTCGAGAAACTTGGCTACATCCTCGCCAATCCGATGAATGCGGGTATTGCAAGCGCCGTTGACAATTGGCCCGGTTTGTCTAGCGCTACATTTTTTACGAGCGGCCAAGTACAACGATTTCTTTGTTTCGACAGGACATCCTGGCACAAGAAGGGCCGTCCGGACAATATCGCGGCATTTTTGTCGACCGTGGAGCTGCGGCACGAATTGCTGCCGCAGCTTCAAGGCCTTGGGGAGAAGGAGCGTCGTCGATTAATAAATAAAATCATCAAGGCAAAAACCAAATCATCTTCCATCTCGAAATACGAGCGAGAACAGGATTCGTCTCTTTCGGTTCGAACACAACTCGTTCTTCGCGCGGTCCTTCCGACTGACCGCCCGGAGTCTGCAAAGCGCAATCCGCGAAAACGATCCCCGCAACCGCTGTGTCACACAACAAACCCTTTGCTCAGGAAACTCTACAAACAAGGGTACCGAGAATTCCGTTTGGCATACAAGACGGCCTCAATCGAGTATCGTAAGGGGAATACGAATGTCGAGTTTCCACCAGGGGCATTCCCTCCATCGAGATTTCCGTTAGCACACTATGCGAGGGATCCGGATGCCAATCCAGTATTACATCCAACCCGCCAGAATCTAGAACGAGCAGCGGCGCTGGTATCGTTGCTAACCTAGAATGGCCGCGTGTCGCAAACGCGCGTAAGCAGACTCGCATGATTATTCGTGTTGAGTTCATGCTCGGCGGAGACGTGTGCCCGACGCGTTCTTCTAAGCCGCACGCTGAACCGAATACGGTTATCCGCATTTCAATATGACGCGGTTTGACGACCGGGCAGTTCCGATGGGTTCACTGCCGCTCCCGCGACGAGTATGAACACCCGTGATGGTTTGTGTACTCGTTTACGATTGGGCGAAGTCCGTGTCCCTGAGACTTCAGATTCCAGCAACAAAAGTGGCTGGCACCTTTTGATGGCACCTTGCATGTTGGATGACACCCTGGATATTCTTGTGACCTCTGTACGTTCGTCCTCGGCGCGACTGTCTCGCGCCGCACTTTAAACCTTGTCCATAAGGGGTTCATCATGCGCCTTCTCCTCGTTTCATCAGCTACCGTGTTGTTGTCCTTGGTCGGTCCTGTAGCAATTGCTGCACCTCCAACCGCGGTCCTCGACGTCGGGTCCTTTCAGTCTGCAACCATCGCTCCGGGGGCTGACCAAGCCGCCATCGATCGCGCTGCCCGGATTGTCCTGGCGGAACGGGTGCCCGCCACCACGACGCTCGCGTTTGTCTCGTCCCCTGCCACGTTCCTCCGCGACGGTCGGCGCATCG
>DAOMZH010000354.1:0-9911 GCA_035437985.1 Polyangium sp. (in: bacteria)
CAAATACTTCCTCTGGCAAACCAAGTGTTTTTCCAGGGTGGGAGTCATCCCGATTTGCGGCGCTACAATGCCACGACGGGCGAAGAATTGGCCAAAGGCGGAATGCCACGGCTATTGTACTACACGCCGCCCACTGGGGGTGGCTATACCTATGAGGTACGCGGGCATGATGGAATTCGGGCGGCGAATGTTCATGGCGTTCTTGCCGGGCGAAATGGTACTCGTCTGGCGATGTCGACGACGCTCGGGGACAAATGCGCATTTTCGATTTGGGACGTGCGAAATCCACGGAATGTCGACGATCGTTTTCCTGGGTGCATGAGCAATCCGAAGGCGTTGTCGCCGGATGAAAATTGGGTTGCTGCCGGGGCCGAGAAGCACCGGGCGATGCTGATTGCGCTCGATCACGATGAAACGCGATTCATTGAGGGAATGCATGAGGGAAAAACCGTCGCCGTCGTCTTTTCACCGCGAGGTAATCGATTGGTTCTCGCCGATAACGAAGGCAATGTCGTCATGGCCGATCCCTGGAAACGAGTAATCGTGGGCAAGGCACATTTGCCCCTCGATTCCGCGAAGCAGCTCTGGATTTCGCCCGACGGTCGAACACTCGTCGTCGACACCTTGCGGGGAATGCACGTACGGTTTCGCGTAGGCGCGCCGTAACGCCAATTCAACGCCGGAAAATGGCCGCCCCATTGACTTCCAGCGTGAGTGCCCCCAGCATGTCGCGCGTATGAACTCCCTCGTTTTGTCTCTCGATCATGACGATGCAATTCTAGCCCGGGTGGGGGGCAAGGGGGAAGCCCTTGCCAAACTCGTTCGCCACGGGTTTCCGGTTCCACCAGGATTTCATGTGCCCACGAACGTCTACGAGAAGTTTGTCGAGACGAATGATTTGACCTCCAAGATCATAACGCTGCTTGCGGAAAAAAGTGACGATTCTCCGGCTGCGTGGGAAGCGTTCGAAAAGAAAATTGCCGGATGGTTTTCCAAGCAAAACCTGCCTGAGGACGTGGCGCAAGCGGTGCGTCGTGCATATGCGGCGCTTGGGGACCACGTGGCCGTCGCGGTGCGTTCGTCGGCGACCGCCGAAGATTTGCCGGGGATGTCTTTTGCCGGGCAGCAGCAATCGTTTTTGAATATCGCGGGAGACGAAGCCTTGCTTCAGGCCATCAAAGCCTGTTGGGCGTCGTTGTGGACGGCAAGAGCAATCCAATATCGTCATCGAAACGGTATTGACCACACCAAGGTGGCCATGGCGGTCGTCGTGCAAAAACTCGTATTGGCTGAATCCGCAGGTATCCTTTTTACGGCGGATCCTGTTTCCGGCGCGCGGGGACAGGTGCAAATCAATGCGGCATTTGGCCTTGGAGAAGCGATCGTGGGCGGGGAAGTATCTCCAGACACGAGCACTGTCGACAAGGTGAAAATGATCGTGACGAAGCAAAACATTGCGTCCAAAAAGATCATGACGGCACTGGCGGCAGGGGGCACGCAATCGATCGACGTGGCGGATGAAAAGCAAAACATTCCGGTGCTCGAAACGAATGAAGTCATTGAACTTGCGAAAATTGGAATGAATATCGAGGCGGTATGGAAGGTGCCTGTGGATGTCGAATGGGCGCGGGCGCAAGGGAAGTTCTTTATCGTCCAAGCGCGGCCCATTACCGGTTTGCCGGCGGAGCCCATTGAATTATTGTCGTGGAACGATAGCCTCGGCGGCGATTACTTGTGGACGAGTGCCAATCTCGGGGAAGCCATTCCGAACGTAATGACGCCCTGCACGTGGTCGATTGTGCAACGATTCATGATGGAGGCAATGTTTGCGCAATACATCGTCGGGCACCCGCTTTACGGAAATATCGGGGGTAGGTTTTACATGAACCTGAGCGTCATGGCGGCAATGGCGGGCGCTGTAGGGTTGAGAAAGAAAAACGCCGTAGCTATGGAAATGGTGTTCGGCAAAGTGCCCGACGGGGTCGAGTTGCCCGTGCCGAAACTGTCCTTGTGGAGAATGATCAAAGAGATCGTGCCGCAGGCGTTCAAGGCCAAGGGGCGTTTGCGCGCGCATCAAAAAGAATTGCCCGAATTCCTGCGCTCGGCGGGGCAAAAGGCCGAGGAACTCGAGAATGCCAGTCGTGAAGCAACCGACGGCGCCACATTGGTGCGCTTATGGAAGGAGCGGATAGGCGCGTTCTTTGAAAAATCGTGTCAAATGCTGCAGGCGGCATCAAAGCAGGATAGCTCGGCGCTCATTGAAATGCGCGACGACCTGCGTACGCGGGTGGGCGAAGCCGATGCGAATACACTGCTCACCGGAATGCAAAATGGCGGTGCAGAACTCGCAAGTCTCGGGCCGCTGCTCGGATTGATGAAAGTTGCGCGAGGGGAGATGACGCGTGAGGAATACGGCCGAATGTACGGCCATCGTTGTGCCGATGAATTCGAGATTTCAAGGCCACGCCCGTCTGAAGACCCCAATTGGATTGACAAACAGTTGGCCGGACTGGCCCAAGCCAAGATGGATCCGGCTACCTTGCTGGCGAAAAAGGAAGCGGATCGACAGGCGGCGTGGCAACGACTCGAATCGCGATTTCCCAAAGAGATTGCCAAGTTGCGTCGGAATGTCGACCGGTGGGCGGCGGTGGCTCGGGGCCGCGAATCGGCTCGTTCGGAAATGATTCGTTGTTTTGGAGTGGCCCGTGCATTTCTGCTCCGTGCCGGGGAAATATCGGGTCAAGGGGCAAACTTGTTTTTCTTGACAATGGACGAGGTCCTTGAAGTCCTCAGCGGCAAGCTCGAAGCGTTGAAGCATGTGCCGCAGCGCCGCGCAACGTACGAGGCATATTCTCAATTGCCACCCTATCCAACGCTCATTCGCGGGGCATTCGAGCCGTTGGCGTGGGCCAAGGATCCCGCACGGCGTAGCGATCTTTTCGATGCGACAGCAACTGCACCTGCGGCGAGTGAAGCCATTACGGGTGTTCCCGGAGCAATGGGGATTGTCGAAGGAATTGTCCGTGTTTTGGCGGCGCCGGAAGAGGGCGATGCATTGCAAACGGGAGAAATTCTCGTTACAACCGTCACGAATATTGGCTGGACTCCGTTGTTTCCGCGGGTCGCAGCAGTTGTTACGGACGTCGGGGCCCCATTGTCGCACGCGGCCATCGTGGCTCGCGAATTGGGTATTCCTGCCGTCGTGGGGTGTGGTAATGCGATGATGCGCCTGCACACGGGGGATCGCGTGCGCGTCGATGGAGCGCGGGGTGTCGTCGAATTATTGACGCATGCAGCGCAAGGATGATTGGAGGACAAAATATGGTTGCGAGGGGATTGGCCCCTTGCATATGAATCTGAAACGACTAGATCCACCACTGCACTGCAACCCCTGGGCGGTGTGAACCTCGTCCTTCGAAAGCAAAACCATGGTAAAAGTCGCGATTCTCGATGAACGATTGCCTTTGCAGCTCCGTGAACGACCCGGAGCCCTTGGCGATGTAGAAGTCGTCTGGGCAGGACAAGAGCTTCAAGAACTCGTGCGTAACGCCAAAATCACTCGTCCCCAGGTGCTCATTGCCAACATTGAGTTGATGCCTGGTTCATTGCCCGATGGACCTCAGCAGCTATTGCGAGATACGCAAGCAGAACTCTTGATTGCTGTTTATACCTTTGCGCGTCGAGAGGACCTCGCGGCGCTGACCGCGTCCAACATGCGCCCTTTGCGCGCGCCAATTCGATTGGAGTTCCTTCGAGCTCAAATGATGAGCGTCATTGTTCGGGATGTCCTTTCCAAGCCGCCGATGTCGACGCCGACCCCGTCGTCAGCACGTTCGACAACACCGGCGCTTGCACCATCGGCGGTCGTTCATCCCATGCGTTTTACCCCGCATCAATTGGGCAAATTGGCAGAAATCACGAGTAGCGTCGATTGCGAGTGTCCCAATCATTTGTCGGATTTGGTGACGAGCCTTCAAGCATTCGAACGGTATTCACAAGCTTGTCAAAGCCGGAACAAGGCCGACGCCGAATTGCACAATCGCTTGTACTTGGCCACGGCGCATGCCCGCCATATCATGGAGAACGCGCTCGAAGAACTCATTAAACAGGAGCGGATCCAGATTTGATCGGCTACTTGATTTAACGACCTTGATCAACGATAGAGCCCAGGAATCCTTGCAGCTCGATACACGGACCATCCTGGAGATCCGACGGGTGTGGCTGGCTTGATTTGGATCTCGAATACTTTCCGCGGTTTGACCTCGCGCGTGACCTCGAAAATACGCGCCGATTTGTATCCTGAAAAAATTTCGTCACTGGCCACGCCTTTATCGTCGGTCACCCGTCCGCCGTCCGTGATCAGGACATTGCCGGTTTTGGGGAGGGAATCCGCATCGCCGAGGAACGGTGAATAAAAGATTTCCGTATCGGGTCCGCCATAGGCCCAGGTTTGTTCGACGGTTCCTCGCGCTTCGTCCACGCGATATTCGACGACTCGGCTATGATTGTCCTTGGCCGGCAATTTATTGTCCGGTGGCGAAGCGCGGAAGTTGCCACTGTCGAAGAGCAGGATCCGTCCATCTGACAAAACCTTCGGCGCGTGTTGATGAAAAAACCAAGGCATGTCCGCTGGCGCTTTCAGCAAATACTCCTTCCATGGAGACTTCCAATTGGCCGGCGTACCAAGAATCCACACGAGACTACCGGTTTCCCGGCGAAACTTGATCAGTGCGTCTTGGTTGCGTAACGAAACGATGATTGCGTCATCACTTTCCGAATATACCAAAGCATTGGCGTGCGACCAGTCCTTCGTCGTATTGGCTGGCTCGTGGTAGACCAAATCCCAAAATGGCGTCAGGGAATCATAAGCAACCCGATACGAGTCGATCATATCGTCGAGAAACCATTCGCGAACGATGGTGCCTTGGCGGTCGAATTCATTGACTTTATCAACGATCACGCTCGTGTCGGCGGGCGGAGCTTTGGGATCTCGTTCGCTGGTGGGATAATTCGGGGCTGGAATCATCGACGTCGAGAGCGACAATAAGTGTCCATTGGGTAATTCTTGGAGGTCGTGGTGCATCGTGTGTGTGTCGACGAGCGTCGCGCCCGTGGGGGCTGGTTTTCCAAGGCCCGTGGCATGCCACCGGTGGACATCATTTCCCAAGAGGTCAACCTCGACAAACCCGGTTTGGTCGTATTCGTAGAGTATGTGACCATTGGGTAATTGTCGCGCGTCCCCAGGCACGGAATCAGGGTGTTGAAACCAAACGACTTCTCCTGCAGAATTGACGGCAATCAGCCAACCTCGGGTCGCGACGAGCCCGGGGACCTGGGATTCCCATTGAAAAACGTTGAATAGCGTCAGGCCGGGCTCCATTGCCGCAGAGTCGGTCACGGTCAATTCCAAGGGCGGAAATTCCGGGGGCAAACGCTCGGTGACGAACGGAATGGTCTTGGTTTCTTTCACCTTCGCCGAAGTTTCGACGGTAATCGTAATCGAGTTGATTTTACCGGGAACCAGACCGAGGACCGGAAGCTCGTGCACTGACCGCAATTCCGGAAACTCGACGTGCGTCGGAACGCTCGCGCCGGTAATGTCCAGAGTTACTTTCGCGGGCTCGTTCGTCAAAACGTGGGCGATGGCCGCGAGACTGACGGTTGGATTGGGATTACGTTCGAGCGTTGCACTACGGAGGATGCGCGTTGCTGGGGGTTTGTCATGGCTGCATCCGGTCGCGGCGAGCGTCGCCGTCAGCAGCAGAACGTAACATCCCGAGCAATGTCGATTGGAATACGCAACCATTGACGCTACCCTACTGCAATGGGCGCTAGGGGGACAAAGAAAATCGACACGCTCGAGAAAAAAGCGCTGGTCGTGTGCGTCAAGTGTCCACGCGAATGCCGCACACACCCGTGAACAGCCCCGCCGCGGTGAAACCACCTAGGAAAATGGGGTAGGTGATGAAAGAATCCGGCATGCTGACTTTCACCGGGCTGATCAGGGCTTTCAGCAAAGCCGCGGCCTTTTTGCACTTCACCACTTCCTTGGGTGAATAATAATCGGATGGCTCATCGTCTTCGTCCCAGAAAAACAATTCGGGATTTTTCGCTTTTTCGACCTCGAAATCACGGGCACTTTTCGTTTTGCACAGCAGACCCATATGCACGTGTTTGGCAATTGAGCCATCGAGTTTTTTTGGAAAAACAAAAGGGAAATATGGGCAATCAGTATCGGAGGTGATCATGACGCCCTTGAGCACGAGAGCGAGGGCGCGGGCAAAGGTGACAGCTTCGGCAACTGCGCCCCAATCATCGATATCACTGCCATCCGATTTGGCGGGATGAAAACCGGTCGTATACAGTCGCGCTCCAAACATCCGAGGTGTTGCTTCCATATTTGGCGTGTAATAGTTTTCTCCGGGCATCCGGCATTGGCGAAACGCATTGTTTGCCGCACCAATACGTTTGATCGGACCAAACATCTCCTCGAATCTCGCCTGATTTCGCGCATCCCTCATGACGTCCAGCATTGCCGTTACCTACTTCTTCCGTTCCGCGTTGTTTCGCATTCGCGGCTTCTAGTCCATGCCGATAGAATTTTCAAGGAACTTGTCAAGCCTCCGATAACGCTTTGCCAAAGCAAGACCTCTTCGTCCGATCCGGATGCCCCGACGAACGCCGCTCAGCTCGTCAAATCTCCCCCGCCGCAAATCGATCCACGTCAATCCACAACTTGGTCAACAATTCCCGCTGTTCTTCACCCGCCTGCGTGAGTTCGTCATGACGGACGTGAACAATCCGCACCGCGAGCTCCGCGCCAACCAGGGTCCCCCTGGTAAATGCGGCAAACGAGCTTGCACGCTCGAGCCCCCGATGCGCAATGATCACAAGATCGCATCCCGGGTTTTTCGCGAGCAACGCCAATGCTCCTTTGCGTAGTGGTGAAAGCGTGTGTTTCAGCTTCTCGGCTAGTTCGAGAGCTGGCGATGGGCCTCGCGCTTGCAATTGCGCAAGTAAGTCTTCTCGTTTTCGACGGGAAAAACGCGTTCCCTCGGGAAAAATGATGATCGCGTCGTCATCGTGCAAGTTTTCATAAAGACCAAGCACCCGATCTACTTCGTCCGTGTTGCGTTCGCCGCGACGAACGAATCGATTTGGAATCCGCTGCCCGACGATATCCACACAAGGATCAAACAGAAGCTCGCGTTTGAGCACGAAGCGCAATTGATATCGCAAAGGATATGACAAGAGGACAATGGGCAGACCGGTATCCACGGTGCTGGCATGCCGCACGAATACGAGCAGCGGACGTTGTCCGGGGGGCGGTGCGTTACCCTCGACAGTTAGACGCATCCGAAAAAGAACGCGGGCGGAGGAAAAAATCGTTTGTACCCAAATGGCCTGAAAACGTGAGTTTGCCCGGACAAAATTACGTCGTTGTTCGGGTGATGAACGGCCGAGAAAAACAATCCAAAGGACGAAAGCAAACAAGATGCCCAACGTTTCACACCACAGAAAAGCCAGCAAAAATAGTGCTGTCCGCGTGAGGCCAAACTTGCGCCGAAGCACGAGGTCGGCAATCGACACAAAGGGCAACAGTGCCGGCACCATAATGGTGGAGGCTGCGGTTAGGAAAAACATCACGGGAATGGTGATGGCTCGACGAAGCCAGCGAGTGGCGGGGGATTCCGCAGCGGCCGCCCCCTGTTTTCGAGACGAACTCATGGGCTGAAATTCATATAACACGAAGTTACTCCGGCGCACGCTGAAAGTGTTTCGGAGCAATTTCTTGTTTCCAACAACGGCACGTGCGTGGTAAGCTCGTCAAATGCTTCGCCCCCCATCGCCTGCTCTAGCGTCGGCCCTCGTTGCATTGCTCTCTTGGCCCGACGCCAATGCTCCCGAGCAATGGGCTCACGCCATCGAGCAAGTCGCTGAGCATGCTCATCCCGAGGTGGCATTCATGGTCGCTCCGCTCGCGCTCGTACCCAATGCAATCGTTGCCCGGGCCGCTGCTCGTACGGTCGGCAGGGTCCTCGAAAAACTCGACGCAACTGCCATTTTGCACCTGTCCACCCATTGCCGAACGATGGGAATGTGGCGTAGTCGTTGGCAGGATCAATGGGCGGCGCTGCGCCCGGATGATATCCACAAGCTTGCTGTTTTTGGCGACGATTCTCTCGGTCCTCTGTGTATGGCGAGTGTTCATCCGAGCGGTTATGTGCGACACGCGTGTGTCGACCGATTATCGCAATTCAACGGGCGCGTGGTTATGGCTTTTTTGCTCGTGAGGACAAATGATTGGGTTCGTCCGGTCCGAGCTAGTGCGCTCAGAGCCGTGCTCGATCGGGCTTTTCATGCCCAACGAGGAGATGAAAAGCGGGCGAATGAAGTGCTCGACAACATCGTAATCGTAGATCGGATCAGCCAATGGGGGCGCGGGGATCACGATGAACTACGGAATGCACTCGAGAGCGTCATTGCCATGTGTCCGTTCGAGTGGATTCTCGACCGAGCAGCCGATGGTTCGTCATTTTCTCGGGTGCTGAGTTTGCTCAGACGCACCGTCGAAGCGCACGCCGAAGAGCCTTTCGTTTTTCTCGAGCGAACCATTTCGTCACTTGATGCGCGCCTTCGAAGCTGGGCCGCCCGAGAAATTACCCGGCGTTTGTCCGGCGAACCATTACGAACACTCGTTGACCTCATGGTGAATGATTCATTCGCGCCTGTTCGTTACGAAGCCGTATTTGCCATAGCCACGAAACTAGGCCCTGTGCAGACCTCGGAGTTGACTCCATTTTTGCACGATCCCGATCCGAACGTGCGTTTTCTGGCGGCCTATTATCTTGGGAAAAAACAATTCGATGTTCGGAGCTATTACCTTCGAGTTTTGCCGACAGCCGCTGATTCCGGCCTGACCGCCATCGTCACGGGAATCGGTGAACACGGCAAAGCCGGCGACGAAGCGGCGATTGCAGCATTTCTCGAGCATCCGTCTCCGCATGTGCGTCGGGCTGCGGTCTTCACCACTGGAAAACTGCGCCCGCAAAATGATTGGCAATGGCTCGTCAAGATCTTACACGACCCACACAAGCTCGTGGCGCGCGAAGCTGGACGGCAAATCGAAAACCGAGTGCATATCGTCGACTTGATTGTATTCGAAAGGTGGTTCCACGCCGAGCAACGTTTGTCCCTGCGGCGCGATGCTTTGAGAATCGGAGCGAAACTCCAACGCTGGATGGCTCTCGAGTTCTTGCTCCGCATTGCGCCGGCGTGTAACGGGCCTCTTGCCGCGGACCTAGAGCGCGAACTATGGCGGTGTTTGCGTGGGTTTGTCGATTGGTACCAGGCCCCCACGCGCGAGCAACTTCGTCAGGTCGACGCGCTTTTGGATGGCGCCCGGGCAGCTGTTGATCCCGAATTGTTTCGAGCGCTGGAGGGGAAGGTGGCGTCGCAGAAGACGCGGTAACCAATGCAGCGCGCGTCGGACCATGCAGGATGAAAGTGGACGAACTTCCTACGATTTCACGGCCCAGCCGAAATCCTGACGTATCACCCCCAAATTCGGGTGATGCACGCATAGGTGCCAATCGCTAACGTCACCGCCGATCCCCAAACAATTACGTTTTTCTCGGTATAACGTTTTCGTAGGCGCTCGAGGAGCGGCCATGCGCAACAAACCACGGCAATTTGCGCCAGTTCGAGTCCAATGTTGAACGAGGCAAGTGGGGCCGCCCGATGACCCGGCGGCAGATCGATTTGTTTCAGCAATCCCGCAAATCCAAACCCATGCACCAAACCAAAGAGACTCGCGCTCATCCACCGCAACCGCTCGGGCACCGACGACTTGGCGAGTAGCCCCAAATAACACACCTCGAAAATCGCCAGACCTACCAGAGCCCATGGCG
>DAOMZH010000355.1:0-9881 GCA_035437985.1 Polyangium sp. (in: bacteria)
TCTGGACGGAGCGAGCCGTTTGTCCGAGGGAACCTACGTCGTGGCCGAGGTTGCGGGGGATCGACTGGTTGTTTCGCGCGTCGTGCCTGCTGATTCCGATATCGGAATCGAACGTTGCATCGCGCGCCATGGTTTGCGCGCCGTGTTTAATGCCGAAGTCGAAACCGCGGCAGAAGAAGCGGCAAAACGACCAGTTTCGATGCAGCTGCGCCGAGATTTGCGGCAACTACACACGGTCACGATCGATGCAGCATCGACGCGCGACATCGACGATGCTCTGTCGGCGTATCCCGCCGATGGTGATGGTGCGCTGCGGGTGCTCGTGTCCATCGCCGACGTCGATGCGTTTGTCCCGGATCGCTCGACGCTCGATCGCGAAGCTCGTTTGCGAGGCACGAGTGTGTACTTGGCAGGCCGCGTATTGCCGATGCTTCCGGAGAGTTTGTCCGCGGAAGCAGCGAGCTTGCTCGAAGGAAAAGATCGACCAGCGTTGACTGTGGAGCTGCGTGTCGATCCGGAGGGACGCATCACGTCGGTGGACATTTACGAGAGCCTTCTGCGTTCTCACGCGCGGCTGACGTACGAGGCGGTCGACGAATATCTCATGGAGGGACATTCGCCGGGCGTTCCTGCGGCCGTCGAATCGACACTCCGTTGGCTACGTACGGCGGCAGCTCGTTTGAGTTCCGTGAGACAAACCCGCGGTGGAGTGAACTTGGCCCGCGAGGAAGCGCGTATCGAAGTCGATGCGCGAACAGGACGACCAACGGCGATCGCGGCGCAACGAGATACATCGGCCCATCGCTTGGTGGAGCGGTTGATGGTTGCGGCGAATGAAGCGGTAGCGAGTTGGCTCGTGGCCCGGGGTTTGCCCGGGATATACCGTGTCCATGACGAACCCTCTACCGAACGAGTCGCGACCTTGGCAAAAGTGGCGCATAACTTTGGATTCGAAGCGGGATTTGGTACGCGATTGACGCCGCGGGCGCTGGCGGCATTCGAGGCTCAGTTCAAAGACGGACGATTCGAACCCGCGATTCGGACAGTGCTCGGTCAAGCCCTGGGTCCGGCGCGATATACGCCCGATCCCGGGCTGCATTTCGGTTTGGGCGCGCCGCTCTATTTGCACTTCACGTCGCCGATTCGTCGTTATGCGGATCTCGTCGTGCATCGCATCATCAAGCGATATCTCGAGGGACAGCGTGAATATGACGAGCTGCGCGCAGAATTGGCCGTGCTCGCAGCCGATTGCGATCGTTCGAGTACCGCGGCAGGCAAAGCGGAGGCTGAGCGTTATCGCATGTTGGTCGCGCGCATCTATGCAGATCGATTGGGCGAAGAAGTCTTTGGAAACGTCGTCGCCCTGAAACCGTTTGGATTGGTCGTACAGATTGCTGGAACAGGGGCAACTGGCTCGATTGCAATTGAATCACTTCCGGGCGGACCATTTCACACAGACATCGGAGCGCAGGCACTCGTCGGCACGGGACATCGATTTGCAGTAGGAGATCGAATTCGCGCCACTGTTGGTTCCGTGAACGAAGAACTCGGACGCATCGATCTCATATTGCTCCCCTGAACGTCCTCGATTGAAGAATACCGCGCAAGCATACTTGTAGGGCGCGCTCGTCTTTGGTATTCGTGAGCGATGTCCGTAACTACAACCAGGCAACTCCCTGATTTTTCTCTTTTTTTCGACAGTAGCCCGGATGCCTGCGCCGTGTTGGAGGGGGACACGATTGTCTGGACCAACGGCAGATTTCGAGAACGATTCGGCGAAGCAACGTCGTGGCCTTCGTGCCTCGAAATATCTGACCATGACAAACTTGCGCCAGCTTTGAGATCCTCGGGCAAGTTTGTCGCGCGTCCCGCGGTAGGCGTGAATGCGGGTATGCGAATGCAATGGACCGCGTGGCGCCTTGGCGAGCATTATGTATGCGTGCGGCTGGATGGACGGGCAGGCGCGGAAATACCCCCGGCCCTCGAACCACTTTTGGCCGAACCTCTTTCGCTTGCGGGAATGATTGCGGGCAAAATATCCGAAGAACTCGATTCTACGACATGGGCGATTGCAAAAGACGGCACGCTCTTGGTTTCCGAGGGCAAGGGGTTGGTGCATTGGGGCATCAAGCCGGGACAAATCGTCGGTCTAAACGCATTCCAGATTTATCCGGATGGATCGTCTGTTCGTGACGATTTGGAAAAAACGCTCGTGCGCAAAGAACGAGTGCTCAGTGAACAGACGGATGACCTTCGACGTTGGCTGCGGTGTTGCGATCCCGTTCGGGACCGTAATGGAGACGTCACGGCAATGGTTGGATTTGCTTGGGGAAGTACGGAATCGGCTCTCGAAATGACGCAGGCCCAAGCTCTTCTGGCAGCGGTTGCGGAAATGCCCGTGACCGTATGGGCGATGGAACCCAATGGAACGTGTACACTATCAGTTGGAAAAGGATTGCGTCATTTTGGACTGAAATCCGGCGATCTCGTCGGGAAAAACCTATTGCAAGTGTATCCACCAAATTCGGAAACATATCAACACATCGAGCGAGCGCTCCAGGGTGAGACCATCGCGCGGGAAGTACGCATTGGAGATATGACGTGGTTCAGCACCATCATGCCCGTGATGGATGCATTGGGGCAAAAAGTTACCCGGGTGTATGGCATTGCTGAAAACCTGACGGAGCGGTCCGCGGCACAGCGCCGAATCGAAGAGCAATTGGAGACCATTCGCACGCAACAAGAGGCGATTGCCGTGCTCACGAGCCCCATCATCGAGGTTTGGCAGGGAGTACTCGTCGTGCCCATCATTGGATCTTTGAATGGTGATCGAGCTGGTCGATTGATGGACCAATTGTTGACAGAAGTGGTGAATCGACAATGTAGTTCCGTGATTCTCGACTTGACCGGAGCGAATGTCGTGGATACGTCGACGGCGCAAAATCTTTTCGATATCATGCGCAGCGTTCGCTTGTTGGGAGCTACCGGACTCGTTTCCGGAATTCGGCCAAACGTCGCCAAAACAATGGTGGAGCTGGATCTCACCGGCGCGTCATGGAGAAGCTTCCCGACGCTGGCCGAAGCACTACGTCGGCTCATTGGCAAAGGCCCGGGCCGGACGTAATGCGCGCGAATTGAGCCATTCGGACAAACCAAGGTCAATACGGAGGCTGCGCAGTCGGCGCCTTCTTTTTCCTTTTCTTCTTCCCTTTGTCGCTCGGCTTGGCGGCAACATCTGGGTCGCGGTACGGCCCGAGCGTCGAGTCCAGCGGGTTTTTCGCGAGAAGCGGGTGCCCTTTTTCATCCAACACGAGCGTATGACTTTCCTCGGGACCTACCGATTCTTTGTACGGCTCGAACATGAAATCGGGCGGAGGTTGTCCTGCCACACCGGGCAGAGGAACCGCGGCATGCAGCGAACGTCCGACGCGTGCCCCGAATTGACGATCGTCCTCCGGTATTACCTTCCGATGCCAACGTAGGACGTACCAATACACGCCAAACGCGAACAGGAACAAGGCCACGATCACCATCCGCTACCCTCCTGATCCGGCTTTTTTCGTCGAACCAAATCAGCCTAGCGGAGTTCGGTCCCGAATTGCAACGAGAAAACTCAGCCGCGACCGTGCTCGTCAAACCACTCCTGATCCCGGGCCGACATGAAGACGGGCAATTTTTGGCGCCAACGTTCACCCGCGTTCGGCCTTTCGAGCACGATTCGCAATGCGGCAATGAATTCCAAGGGCATACCATCGAGCCCGCGATCGAGGCTCGCTTTGCCAAGTCCTGCCAATATCGCTTGCGCCAATTCATATCCGGCAGGCCATTGGGGAGGCGTTTTTCGTCCCGCGGGCGCTTGCCAATACGTCTGGCACGCGTGAACATCGTACGAAGTCCAAGAACGACAAACCAATGGGCGCACGTCGTGAATGCTGCATCCGCCCTCACCGTCGAGCAAAGGACATGGAAGGTGCGCGTCGGCTCGTGCAGCCCGAGACAAACCTCGCGTTTGGGAATCGATTTCGCGAATACGTTCGAGGAGCGTTGCCAATTGTTCCTCTGTTCTCGTGCGCCGCAAGAAATCACCAATGCGCAAAACCTCGGGCGCAACGACCAGCACCTTGGCTTGACAACACGTCGAACAACCGCGACGACACGCAATGGGCATTTCCGGCGGCTCATGGTGCATTGCCGCAGCCACAAGTTGCTCGGCGCGCATAGACGCTTGTTCCGCAGCCGCAATGGCGCCAAGCACATCGCGAGCCACAAGCGGCGCGAGCGCGCATGCTTCGCCCAAAGCAATACCTGCAAGAACGTCCGGCGAATAACGCGTTGGAGCTATTTGCGGGCCATCGTCGACCAAGGGAAGTCGACGTCGAGCCTCATCTGCCGGCTCGTGTTTCATGCGGCGTTGAATACCACAATAGATCACGCCGGAAAAAATTTTTTCAAGAACCTGCATCATCCCTGAAACTTTCGTCCACCTCTCACGTTCCATGTCGCACGTCGCGCCAATTGCGTATCATCTTGGGACAGGTTTGCCGTTATGGAACACCGCCGTCTTTCCGCCATTCCGTTTGTCCTCGCTTCTGCTTTCGCCGCTGCTGCGAGCTGCACTGCACAACCTCCACCCGCCCCAAAAATCGCGGCCCCACCTCCTCCAAAAGTCACCGTCGCACCACTCGCCGTTGCGACAACTCCGCCGCCCCCACCGCGAAAAGTGTCCCCTCCACGCCCGCCTCCGCCCGTGATCAGTTCGCCCATGCCCGGCGAACCAGCCGAGACAAACCTCGGTGAAGCGCGGCTCATTGCGTCGAGTTGCGCGAACTATCAACAAACAGCGCAAAAATTGGCGGATGCACGCATCAAACAAATGCGCGCCGAGGTCGATGCCTCGTTCGAATCGTGGCGCGAATCGCAACCGGATTGCTGGCGGGAATCTCGTTATCGAGCCGAAGAAGAGCGCGAACTTTTGCGCAACAATGGGCGTTATCCAAGCCGCGCATATAGCGTTGGTGCGGGCCTGGCCGGTTTGCCTGGGGACGTGATGCTGGGTGCATCAAGCGCACCACGCGCGCCGTCCGTAAAAAGCGACGCTGGCCCAATATTGACCAAACCTTCCAGCGCCCCACCGGCATCCGCACCGCGGGCGCCAGCCGATCGTCCGGCCCAACCTGGCAAACCCAAAGAAAGCAGCGACGGCAAACCAAAAGCTGCCGAGAGTGCGTCCGGTACGAACAATCAGGTGGTCGGCGTCGATGAAGCCGATATTGTCAAGACAGACGGTCGTTATGTGTATCTCTCCATGAATGGCGCTCTGCGCATCGTCGAGGCGCTCAATCCCAAGGTCATTTCCGTCACGCGAATGCCCGGAGACGTGCGCGAGATGTTCATTGAAGGTGATCGCGCCGTGGTGTACACGGCGAGCGGCAACCGCGGGCGCCCGTGCACGTATGCGTACGATTGCCAATTTGCTGGTGACGGCACGGCCACGCGCATTACGGTTTTCGACATTTCCGATCGAGCAGCTCCCAAGCAAGTCCGGCAAATCGATTTTTCCGGTTCGCTGATGGCCGCACGGCGTATTGGGCACGCGATCCACACGGTCGTCGCCGATAACGATGCTCAAGCTACGAGTTACAACACGTGGCCCGAAAATATGGATACGTGTGGCAACAAGGAAGCCTTCGTGCGCAAGGAATTTGCGAATCTCAAAATCCAAAACGAACAAAAGATTCGGCAAAACGTCTGGTTTCCGACCGTCAAAGAAAAGGGCACCGAGACGCCCATGTGTGGCGGATTAATGGAAACGGCCATCAAAGACGGCCAGGCATTTACCACGGTATCGTCTTTCGACATGTTCGACGATAACACGCCCGCAGTGACGGCAACGATTCAAAGCCGTCCTGGAGCCGTATTTGCGTCAGCGAATACGTTGTACCTCTCCGTCGTGCATCAAAAAAACGCGTCGAAAGGCCGCTGGTATTCATTTTATCCGTCCGTTGACGAGGTGAGCGAAATTCACGCGTTCCGTATTGGCGAATCACCCAAGGCCACGCAATACATGGGCAGCGGCCTCGTCCCGGGACACGTGCTCAATCAATTCGCCATGGATGAATGGTATGGTTACCTGCGCGTCGCGACCTCACGCGGACGCGTACCCGATCCGAAAGTGCATAGCGTGTTGTCGATTCTGGCTCCGGGCAAGAATGGCAATCTCGTGCGCGTCGGCGCCATTGATAACATTGCCCCAGGAGAAGACATTCGCGCCGTGCGCTTCGACGAAGATCGGGGATATGTGGTGACGTTCAAAAAGACCGACCCCTTGTTCGTCATGGACTTGTACAATCCACAATCGCCCGCCATTTTGGGTGAGCTGAAGATTCCGGGTTTTTCCACGTACATTCATCGGATCGACCCGGATCATCTCTTGTCCATCGGGTTCGATGCCAATGATCACGGGAATTTCGCCTATTTCGATGGCGTGATCTTGCAGATGTTCGACGTCTCCAATCCGACCGATCCGCAACTGATTCACAAAGAAAAAATCGGCACGCGCGGGTCGAGTTCCGAAGCGGCGACAAACCATTTGGCGTTCAATTATTTTGGCGATCGTGGGCTGCTCGCCATTCCGATGACCGTGTGCGAAGGCGGCACGGATGGCGTGTATGGCACGACGCTCGCCTTCAGCGGGCTATTGGTGTACAACGTCGATTTGGATAAAGGTTTTACCAAACTCGGCGGCGTAGACCACGGCAAACGGGGCGCGAGTTGTAGTACGTGGTGGGCTCAGGCCAATTCAATGGTCAAGCGCAGCGTCTTCTTGGATGACTTGGTTTATTCGATCGCGACCGATCGTCTCAAGGTGCAGCGCATGACAACCTTCGGCAATGATCTAGCCGATATTGCCTTGATGCCCTAACACGACTCCGCCAAATCTTGTGACACGCCGCTTGGGGAGTGCTTGATTTCACGGCACCGCGGTGGGGCCCCGCTGTTTGAGCCCGCGCAGCGGGCGAGTTCGGGGTACCGCGAATGCCGTGAAATCGAGCCTCGCCAAGCACGATAAACGAAATGACGGACGAGTGCGAATCACTTCTTGAACACGCCCGCCACGACGAGCAACGCAATCACGATTCCCATCAAGCTCTCGCCAGCAATGAATCCCGACGAAACGGGAATGGTGTACTTTTCCCCCAGTACCGGGCGAAATTTGCGGAGCAACGCCGCAATGAGCGAGCCGATGAACATGGCAATCGCATTGCTCGCAGGAATGACGAGCGCGATGCCCAAACCAGCCGGCGACGGAATGAAGGGCATTGCTTTTTTCGGGGCGAAGCGTTCTGCCAGAGCCAAGACGAACCCAAGAGCCGCACCAATGCCAATCGCCACATTCGCTCCCGCCGGCAAACCTTTTACGCCCTCGGCGAAAGCCTTCGAAACTCCGGCCCACACGAGGCACGAAGGAGCCGGCCATTCTTCGGAACCGAGCACGGAGGGATCGGGGATGATGAGCCAAAACGCGGGAACGACGACGAGCGCTCCGGCCACGACCCCGAATAGCTGACCCTTGAATTGTTGTCGTGGGCTTGCACCAAGCAAATAGCCACTTTTCAAGTCGGTTAATAAATCCGCCGCGTGCAAACCAATGCCCCCAGTCACATTGCCGCTCATGATGTTGCCCGTCATATTGCCCGGCGTGAGCAGCCCATAAATGGCTTGCGTCACGGGACCCAACGCTTTCGTCGGGGTGACGTCCGTCTCCCCCGTCACGCGCGCCGCGACAAACCCCATGACCACCGCCAAGGGGACAGCTACGAGGCCCGCCCAGAGCGGGATTTTGAATAAAAACGCCATGAGCGTCACGACGATGGGGGCGAGCAGGCCAAACCCAACAGGAAACCACCAATCGGGACATTCGACCTCGGCCAACGGATCCTCGTCGGCTGGCTTTTTCTTCGCGAATATCGCGGACAAACCACTGAAGGAACGCACAATGCTTTTGTAATCGAGGAGAAAACTCGTAAGGCCAGAAGCGACGAGAATCGCCGCCCCGGGCCATAACGTCCATTCCACAATCGCCTTGTAGGTTACATCCTTGATTTTACCTTCGGCGAAAAGACGCGGAGCCAAAACCGCATAACAGCCAATTGCGGCACACAAAAGCGACCAGCCCGTGCGCAAACTCATCAGCGCACCAGCGCCAATGAGGATGAGTTCGCTTTTCAGCGTAATGGTCCAGTCTTTGGCGGCGCGTCCAGCAATCATGAACGGCAGGGGAATGGACGCGGGGATGTTGAACGGAATCCAAGCGGCTTTTGCGTCCCGGAAAAACGCAAGCAATGCGCCGATGATCCCTGCATAACCCAGTAGCTTTGCTTTGTCCTTGCCTCCGCCCGCCTTGGCGCCATCTTTCGAGTCGGCGTGATGCGTCGCTTCATGCATCGACTTGAGCGTTTCCGCCGTTGCCGTGCCGGTTGGGAACGCCAAACCTTCTCGATTGATGAGTTGTCGCTTGATCGGAATGGCTGCGCACACCCCCATGGCCGCAATGACGCCAAACCACAACATCATCCACCCAACGCTCGGTCGCGTCGTCGTCATCATGAGCAACGCGCCGAACGCCGCCATATTTCCGCCACCGGTCATATAACCAGCGGCCGAAGCCACCGAGCCCATGGCGTTGTTTTCGAGAATTGTGAATTCGCTCCCCGACAAACGCAAGGTTCGTAACAACTCGAAAATAGCAAAGGCCAAAATACAGGCCGTGAGCGTAACGCCGAGACTCCAGCCCGTCTTGAAAAAGACGTAGAGGTTCGACAAACACATGATGCCCCCTATGAGCATCCCGGCAACGACGGCCCGCGGCGTGAGCTGTTTTTCCCCGCGACGGTAGACCGTTTCCAACCAAACTTGCTCGGGATCACCTTTTTGGTCGGGTACCGTCACATTGGCTTCGTCGGGTCGAGAACTCACGGTCGTCATGTTTTTCCTGGACTCCTGGACAAACAGCTGGATCGATTCGTCGTGTACTCTTGGTCTCTTTGCCTAGAGCTTGTTGATTTTCCCTGCAAACTCGAATATCGGCGCGTACAGCGCATAAAAGCAGAAGGCGACGCTACCAATTCCGATGACTATCCCGGCCAAACCTAGGCCCAAGGCTGCGGAACGTGCGCCCCGCGCGCCCACGACCATACCCGCAGCGCCAACGATAACCGTCAATGCCGCAAGGCTCAGCGGAGCTACGTGGGACAACACGGCACGCGTCACGAGGGGCAATGCTGCGCCAAAGTCCTGGTACGTCTTGACATACGCCGGAATGGCAAACCGATCGAGAAGCACAATCGTTGCCGCCAAGGATATCGACACGAGCATCAAGACGAGATCGACGGGATGAATTCCTTTGCTCTCCGAATCGGCATCGGACTCCACGCTCAACCTCCCGATTCCTGATGATTCATCAACCGCAACCTCCATCCACGTTTAATCCGTCGACATCGAATGATTCGCTCGCGGGAACCCAGGTGCCGATATTCTCGAATGAAATCGTCGCGTGAACATCCACAGTACAGGGGAATCCGCCGTGCACCGTAATCGTGCCCATTCCGGACGTACCATTTGCAAACACTTGGGGTTGGGGAGGAAAACCCATCGTCACCGTGCAATCCGCAACGTTGTTTGTCACTTCGGCACGATCGGCGACCCAGGGAGCCGTCACGTCAATGGTCAGCGTTCCCGGATTACTGAATCCCACAAGCCAAATGCGAAAACACAAATTGCGCGCGGGGTCGACCTTGTACACGACAAACCTTGGCACATGCGTGAAGAGGTTGTACGCGACGTACTCGCCGCCTTGCGTTCCGCCATCCACGGTTGCGCCG
>DAOMZH010000356.1:0-9860 GCA_035437985.1 Polyangium sp. (in: bacteria)
GTGCGTAGTGGGTTTGCCTTGACGCACGTCGAGACGGTCGAGCTCTTCCCGCAAACGAGTCATGTCGAGACAATCGTGCGGCTTGTTCGTTCACGGGCTCGGCGCGACTGACTGCGCTATTCTCGGTCGGCATGATCCACAGCGTCGATGATCGTCTTCGCCAAGAAGCTCGCCGGTATCGGCTGGTGTTCACGTGCGACGATTGTGCGCAGTACGATCCCGAGAACGATCGTTGTTCGCTCGAATATCCGCACTCCATGCATCGCGTCGCGGATTTGGATCAAGCGTCGGAAGTCATTTTCTGCAAAGCGTTCGAACTCCGTTGAGCACAAAGCAAAGTTTGTCTGGTGCAGATTTGTCCGGGCGCGATGGTCGCTCGCATCCTCCATCGCTCCGTCGTCTCGTGGAACGAGCGGTGCGGGATGACAAACTTTTCGCGCGTGGACAAACCGTTCTGGTGGCGTGTTCAGGAGGCCCCGATTCGACGGCACTTTTGCATGTTCTCGGTATGCTGCGAAAAACCTTGGGGCAGGTGGTGGTGGCGCATGGAGTCGATCATGGTTTGCGTTCGGAAGCAGCGCAGGAGCTCGAACTCGTGGCGGCGTTGTGTGTGAAGCTCGATATTTCGTTTGAGGTCACACGAGTTCACGTGATGCCCAGGTCGAACGTGCAGGCGCGGGCGCGGGAAGCTCGGCATCGGGCGCTGCAAGAAGCGGCGATTCGGGCAGGAGCGGCGGTGATCGCGACGGGGCATACGGCGGACGATCGCGCGGAAACCGTGCTTTTACGGCTATTGCGAGGGGCTGGTCCGCGGGGGTTGGCGGTCATGGCGTCGCGAGCTCCAGGTCCAGTGACGGTGGAAGGCCAAGAGAGGGCCATCGATTTGGTGCGTCCGATGATTCACGCGCGAAGGATTGATGTGCAAGCGCACGTGAATCGCCATGATTTGGTGTGTGCGGAAGATCCGTCGAATGGTGATCCTCGTTTTACAAGGGTACGGATTCGTCGCGAATTGGTGCCGCTGCTCGAGGATCTTTCGCCGAGCATTGTCGACCATTTGTGTGCCCTTGCGGACATGCTGGCCGAGGTCTGTCCGGACGAAGGTCCGCTCGATGAGTTGGGTCGGGCGCAGCGCAGCATGATCGAGCGTGCGCGAAGATCAGGTGAACGAATTGTAAAGATTCGTAAGAAGGGGGGTCGAGACGTCGACGTGGCCTTTGCAAAAGGAAAAATCGTTCTTACGGACAGGAGCTGAATCGGTTTGGGGCGGCGGACGTTCTCGACGTTCTGACGCTTCGCATCGAGTCGTTGAGCTTTCGTCGACGGGCATGGATGCGCATGGCATGCTGGTCTCGATAGGCGTTACATTTGGACGCAATCTATTCGTTCCCACTCTGGGGCGAGTCTCCTGAGGGTATTCGTGAAGCAATCGCATAAGACGCTGCTGCTTTGGGTTCTGCTGATCATGATGTTCGTCGTGATCTGGGGCGTATTTTTCCCCGAACGTACTCCGGCCACACAAGTCGCGTTTAGTGACTTCATGGCCAAGGTCCACGCGGATCGTGAGAAAGAGCCGTACGTCGAATCTGTCACCATCAAAGACCGCGAATACTCCTATGTGGAGAAGGATCCGGTCGGCAAGAAGACCGAACGCAAGGTCACGACGGGACCTGCCGCGGCGGATGGAATCGCCAAGGATCTCTACGATCACAAGGTCAACGTGAAATTCGAGAAGGAGGATTCGTCGCCGTTCTGGTCGGGCGCGCTCGTGACGATTCTCCCGATGGTTTTTCTTTTGGTGATGTTTTACCTGTTCATGCGTCAACTCCAAGCAGGCGGCGGAAAAGCGATGAGCTTTGGCAAATCGCGCGCCCGGCTTCTGTCCGAGTCGCAGAACAAAATCACCTTTGCCGATGTCGCTGGAATCGACGAAGCGAAGGACGAACTCGAGGAAATCATCGCGTTCCTGAAGGATCCGAAGAAGTTCCAAAAGCTCGGTGGGCGTATTCCCAAGGGCGTGTTGATGATGGGTCCGCCAGGGACCGGAAAAACCCTTCTCGCCAAGGCCATTGCCGGCGAAGCAGGCGTTCCGTTCTTCTCGATCTCGGGCTCGGACTTCGTCGAAATGTTCGTCGGTGTTGGGGCCAGCCGGGTTCGCGATTTGTTCGAGCAGGGCAAAAAGCACGCGCCCTGCATCATCTTCATTGATGAAATCGATGCCGTGGGTCGGCATCGCGGTGCGGGTCTTGGCGGTGGTCATGACGAACGCGAGCAAACGCTCAATCAGCTGCTCGTCGAAATGGATGGCTTCGAGTCCAATGAAGGCGTGATCATCATTGCCGCGACGAACCGTCCCGATGTTCTCGACCCGGCGATCTTGCGTCCTGGTCGATTCGATCGGCGCATCACGGTGAATCGTCCGGACGTGCGTGGTCGTGAAGGCATTCTCGACGTGCACACGAAGAAAGTTCCGCTCGGTAATGACGTTTCGCTCGAAACCATTGCGCGAGGCACACCTGGGTTTGTCGGGGCAGACCTCGAAAACCTGGTCAACGAAGCGGCGCTTTTGGCGGCTCGGCAGGACAAAGATTCGGTTTCGATGATTGATTTCGAGATGGCCAAGGACAAGGTCCTGATGGGCTCTGAACGCCGCTCGATGATCATCTCCGAAGAAGAGAAGTGGAACACGGCCATTCATGAAGCGGGTCATGCCGTGATGATGATCGCGAACCAGGATCATGATCCGGTCCACAAGGTCACGATCATTCCGCGCGGACGAACCTTGGGCGTGACGATGCCCTTGCCGCGAGGCGACGTTCTGAGCCGAACGAAGGAACAATTCGAGGCGCAGATTCAGTCGGCTCTTGGTGGACGCATTGCAGAAGAGATCTTCTTCGGCAAACTCACGACGGGCGCGTCGAACGACATTCGGCAACTCACGGCGATCGCGCGGGCGATGGTGTGCGAGTACGGGATGAGCAAGCTCGGACCGCTGGCGTATGGCAGCGAAGAAGGCTCGGTTTTCCTTGGTCGTGACTACACGCAGCGCAGCCAGGATTATTCGGAAGAAACGGCGCGGCGGATCGACGACGAGGTTCGGCGCATCATCGAAGAGCAGTACACAATCGTGAAGAACACGATCGTGGACAAACGCGATCGGGTTGAAGCGATCGCCAAGGCGCTGATCGGACGCGAGGCGCTCGATGCTGAAGAGATCAAGGCGGTCTTCGAAGGTCGTGAACTTCCCGAGCGGCAACGCGTCATCATTCCGACGTATGCCGAGCGCGAGAAGGCGGCGAAAGAGAAGCGCCGACAAACCAGCATCTTCGGTGCTCCGAAGCCTGCCCCGAGCACTTGAGTATTTGGGAGACAAATGAAAACCGGGCCTGGTCAAGAACCAGCGCCCGGTTTTTAGTTTGTAGTTCTTGAAGTTGCGGAACGGCCGCCCTTGTTGAAAGACCGGCGTTTGCCCGGTTTTCGAGCAAACGCCTCAATTCTTCAAAATGACATCGCCTCGGTTTGTCCCTCCGGGGGCATGGGAGCAGAGCCGTCGGGTCAGTCTCTTTGGCGAAGCCAAAGAGATTGTGAGACCCGACGGCGAGCCCCCATCACAAACAAAAGCCTCGCGTAGCGCGCTTGTTAGCGCGCGAAGCGAGTGTTCAAGTCGAGACCCGGAACCGATTCGACTGCTACGGCGCCTTCACCGTCGCTTGCAAGTACCCAAAATGCTGCATGCCAAGCCTGCCGCGACTGGAAGCCTCGAGGATGTTCTTGGCCCCTTCGCCCGTCAGGAACAGCCCATACCCCGCGTCGATCGTAAGCGGCTCCCAGATGTGCAGGCTGATGCTCGCGTCGATCTGATGACCCAACACATGCGACGTGTTTTTGGCCGATGCCCCAATCGGGGTGAGTGACGCCGACGTCCAGCGACCCTGAGGATTGGCAAGACCAACGAAGCGATACCCCACGTTGATCGCCAAAGGTTCTGTCGGACGAACCGTGATGTCCCCACCGGCCAAGATCAAGTTGGACCACGAATACAGGCCCATGAGGTTGTGGCCAGGGCGTTTGTCAGGGGCGATGGGATCAAATCGCGTCTGCACAGCTCCAGGATCCGTGCTGCCATTGTCACCAGAGGCATACGCAGCCTCTGCACCAAATGTCATGTGCCACGGAAGCGCTGTTTCCCACGTGGCCCGACCGGCCAGCGCATAAGCCCGCAGATCGCGGTTCGTACCAAAACTGGAGACCCGTCCGAGTTCATACGCGCCTTCGACCGAGTAGTGAACGCCGCGCTTGTCCCCGGACAAACGTGCGGACACGTCAAACGTATCGCTCGGGGTCAGGTCAAAAGACGTTGGAGGTCGAACGATGCGGGCGATGGCGCCGATTTCGGCGTGGAGCAAAGGCATCGCGTGCCAGGCAAAACGCAAACCGTAGAGCTGACTGCCCGTGGTGGCAGCAACCGACGTGGACTCGCCAGTCGCATTTCCTCCCGCAGCTCCACCCAAACCACCAAGTCCCAAACCAATTCCATTTCCGATGAACGCGGCGAAGGCATCGATGTCGAACCGTTTGATGGACAAACCCAAGCGCGCCGCGTCGAAGGTTTGGGGCGTTTGGGTCCAATCACCTTCGCCAATCAAACGCCCATCGCCCCACACGATCCGTTGCCTTCCGACCCGGAACCACACCTTGCGCTGCTTCGCATGCACGTCGATGTAGCCCTCGAAAAGCCCAAGACCGCTCGGAAAACTGTTTTGGTATACGCCGAACCCGGATGTGTTTGCCCCGGCAAACGTTCGCGTGTCTTGCAAAACGAACGCGGCCGTGATCGCCCCGCGATCCACGCCAAGGCCAATGCGAGCTCGCGATGTCGCGGCCCATTGATTCGGATACAGCGGTGTCAGGTACGTCAGGCCGTCAAAACGTGGCGGAAGGTTTGACTGGTACGCATCCTCGAGCACCGCCGCGCGCGTGAAATATGCGCCCCCGATGTCGAACGGCGCTTCTCGATATTCGCCACGCAAACGCAGCTCGACCGAAGGCCGAAAGGTAAAACTGCCAATCGGAATCGATTCGGGCAGAGGTGTGGCCTGCGCGAACGCCGACGAACCCGAGACGAGCACGGCGATGGTGCAGCCGAGAGAAGCGAGTGCGGGTTTGATCGAGCGCATGCGTGGCCGGAGCTTAAGCGCCGCACAGCCGCGCGACAAGGACGGTCCAAGGAACGCTAGCCGCACTGAAGAACACTTCCCCAAAGCTCGTTGTTCGACTTGCCCTTCAAGATGAAGACCACCGTCACGTAGTTGCCCACCACGCCCACCATGCTGGAACCATAGTTGCCCGCAGGCGGCGAAAGCACGATGGGATCCCCAACCGGCGTGAACGTGGGGGATAACGTTTGAGCACGTACGGATTTGGTACTGGACGAACCTTCGGTCCACACGAGGACCCAGCGACCATCCGCCAGTCCTCCAATCGCGGGATAATTGGCATCGCCTCCAGGACCACCCGCGGGCGTTTCGAACACGGTCGTTGCCCCGGGAACTTTACCCACCGCCGCATGCCCAAGACGCATCTTCCACGCACTTTGCTCACCAGCTTGATCCCCGAACACAATCGCGACTTCGCGACCATTCGAGCCCAGCATCGGTTCGCCCGAGATGCCGCCAGAACCCACCACCGTCGCCAAATTGCCGATGGGTTTACGATCCAAACCGAGCAGACCGGCAAACACCTTCCTCTGTTTGGACGAACCCGCCCGCAACGCGATCATGATGCCGCGCGTATCCACGACGAACGTGTGGATGTTTCCGTAGTTCTCCGCATCGGCGAGGGGCCAGATCCGATTCGCCGCACCGCTCTCTTGCTCGGCCCAAGCGACATGTTTGTCGGAATAACCCAGGTAAAACGATTTTTCGACGGGCACCGGAACCAGCGCTTTCAGGCTGCCTGGTGCTTCGATCGTCGAAGGGTAAAACCCTTTGATTAGCGGCGTGACGCGCGCAATCTCCGACTTGGCCTTGTCGACATAGTCCTCTTCGACTTGACCTGTCGCCGGCGTGACCTGAATCCCCACCGCTTCGTCATCGCTTTTGGCGTAACCAACCGTGATCTTGCCCGACGCGAGCGTGAGCAACTCGAAAGTTACGTTTTTTGAGACAACCGGGGCCCAGCGCGAAGGTTGTTTGAGGACCCAACATGGTTTGGGTGGACCAGGAAGGCTCGCTTGAATGGCCCGGGTGGCCGTGCCAAACCCTGCGCGAGCTGTGGGGACATTGGAAGTCGACGGTTTGACCGAGCAGCGTCCGACGAAAAACGCGCCAATGACCATCGTGATGAGCATCGCGCCGCTCATCAGCAAGGCATTGAGTGGAATGGGTCCAGGGCTAGAACCTGCAGGCGCAAAACTGTGTCCAGGGTTGGCTACTTGCGGCGCTCCCTGCGGCAAACCCATGAGTTGTCCGAGCGGTAGGCCATTCTGCACAGCGCCTGGCGATGAAGGTGCTGCCAGGTGCTCCTTGAGTTGCAGCTGCGCCTGAAGCACTTCGGTGTCATCCGGTTCGATGCGCGACGTGTTGTTGAGGTCGCGACCCGAAGGGCGAACTTTGCTCAAGAAGGCCGTGTCCATCCGGACCGTTTGACTCACCTCGTGCAGCGCTTTTTCGATCGCGTCTTCCTGCTGCGCGCCGTCGTGAAACTCCATCGGCAACATCGCCGTCATCGTCGGCTCGCGCATTTTCGGCGGCTGGGGCAGTGAATCGATCCGCACGGTCGTGTTCGCATACGCCGGAACGCCGTCATCCGACACGAGTCCGAGATCCGCCGAAGGAGCTGTGGGCGGTGGATCATCTGCACCCGCTCGATAAGGTTGGCCGGGCTGTTTCCCGTACGATTCCATCAACCCCGGTGGCGAGTGCGCACCAGTCGCATCTGCGGCCGCTGGTGCTCGCTTTTGCTCATCGACCTGTGCCTCTTCCGCGGCTTTGCCACTTGCAGCAGGGAGTTTTACCGCGCGCAGGCTCAGCGTGTTTTTCGCGAATTGGAAGGTCGTCGATTCGGTTGTTTCTTCCGTTGGTCGACGTTCGGCATGCGGGCTCGGCGGAGGGGCCGTGCGGACGACGCTGCCGCGTGAGGGCTGTTGCGCAGGAGTTTGCGGAGCTCCTGGGCTCGGCGCGTCTTGCTGCACATTCGAAACGACAGGTGCAGCTTCAGGTGGTGGTTCAGGACGCGCAGGTGCTGCGGTTTTACCAGGTACGTTCGTCGTCTCGTCGTCGGTGATCGACCAATCCTTGTCGATGGCCGTCGTCGACGGAGCTCGTGGCGGCGGCGCAGGCGTCGCAACTTTGACTGGAGCCGCAACCGCCGGTGCTCGAGGGGCAACGACCGGCCGCGGGGCTGGTGCGGGTTTGACGGCGGCTGCTTCGGCGGGCAAACGCGGAGCAGCGGGGATTGCCGGTCCATAATTGGGGCGCAGCGTCTTGACCGTCGGAGGTTTGACGGAGCCGGTGGCTGGCCGAGGTGGCCCGACACTTGGTGACCGCTTGTCCTTCGCTGCGTCTTTCGGTTCAGTTTTGACCGCCGCGTGTAGTTCGCGAGCCTGCATGCCTTGCAGCGTGGATCTCGCGGGACCAACGGCCGCAGGGTTTGTCGGAGCAGCGGGCGGCTTTTCAGCAGCGCGATTCTCTTCGCCCGAGGATCCCGAACCCGAGAATTCCGGGACGGTACTGGCCGGAACCCAAGCGGTCATTCCCTCGCGCCACACAAGCGTCGTCGGCGGGAGCACCCCGCTCACGATCGCCGTGCGTAACTCATCGGCCGCAACGAGCCGTTGTTCCCCTTGCTCGTCGGCCCACCGCCACATGTCGGACTGGCTCAAGCACGCCCCCTAGACGCGTTTTTACCGAAGCACGCTCGGTGTTCTCCGGGTTGGTGTCCGACGGCCACTTCACGAGAATCGTACTCATCATTTGAGACGAAAGGACAATTTTTGTTGTTTTTCCACGCAACTTCCGACCCGCTCGTGACGATGGATCATTGATGGAGACAACTCGTACTTTCTCGACCCTCACCAGTCTGGTTCGTTCGGCCGTTGCGGTTTTCTTCGACGCACTGAGTCCTCCGGCCTGCGCGGCATGTGATCAACCGGTCTTGTCCCAACGTGTGTTTTGCCCCTCGTGCGCCGAAACTGTGGAACGTTGCCCAATGACCGACGACGATTCCCTGGCGTTTGCACATTTTGGCGGAGCCGTAGCGATTGCTTTGCGGCGGTTCAAATACGAAGAGCGAGCGGATTTGGCGCGACCGCTGGGGCATTTGCTGCGTCGAGCCGTGGTGGATGCGGGCATTCACACGGACGTGGTCGTTCCTGTTCCACTACATCCGCGGCGACTCGCCGAACGTGGGTACAACCAAGCGGCGCTTTTGGCTCGAGCGGTCGCGGATCAACTCGACGTGCCATTTGCGCCAAGGGCCCTCGAACGTCAGCGACAGACGGCGCAGCAAGCGCGCTTAGGACGAGCAGAACGGCTGGTGAACATGGCTGAAGCATTTGAAGTCCGCGACAGGCCCGCGGTCGAGGGCCGAGCGATATTGCTCGTCGACGATGTGCTCACGACCGGGGCGACGCTATTGGCTTGTCGGGACGCACTTATTCGATCAGGAGCCGAGGAGGTGCGTTCTGTTTGTCTAGCGCGAGCCGGTCGAGACTAAATACAGCGTTCCGCAAATAGGTGACCATCACATAACCCGCTGCTATTGATAGCAAAGTCCTCGACGGCCGTTTCGGACTATCGTCATGGGTGTTTTGCGAGAAATGGCTTCTCCCGTGAAATCGACAGCAAATTTCGATAACAAAGCATGATTGATCGGCGCAGTTCGAGCGCGGCAGCGCGAGTAACTTCGTTATGTGTAGCGGCGGGTTTTGACCCAATGCGTTGCGTCAGGACGAACCATGGCGCGGAAACATAGAATCGAGTGTCGCCCATCGGACCGTATTTGCGGAGAAAAATGAGATCAATGGTCAGCGCGTCGCCCCATGCGAAAAGGTGCGAATGGGCCGGCCAAGGCTATCGAAAATGGTTTCGTCATCGGCGCCGCCGTTTGTCGTGGTGCGCTCGAACAATCGCGCCCAATGGTCAATCTGGCAGGAAATGATTGCTTACGGACTCTTGCAATAGGGCGGCTTTTTGTTGGCAGGAGCGGCGTCGCACATGGCTTTGACTTCTTCAGGGGGCGGCATGGAGCCATGGAACGAACAACCGCGACCTGGTGGAAACCGCCCAGGCGCGTCACATACTGCATAGGGATTCCCAGTTTTCCCCTGACAATCGTCATCCAATACGCACGACCGACAACGCCCATCCATGCATAAACCTTTGCAATGTGCATTGTCATTGCACCGTGCTCCGGGAGACCGGAGACACGTATAAATCGCCGAGCAATGCCCGCGGTCACAAATTCCATCGCCGCATTGGTCGTCCTTTATGCAATCGCGATCGGGTACGTTTTTGGACCATGCCTGTGGTGGACACCCATCCGCCATGTACTTTTCTTCTGGTGTGAGCGTCAGCCCCCATTCCTTTTCCGCGATTTCGGAGTTTCTGGGTGGTAGCGGCTCGTGCGCCCTGCCCACAGAATCACCGTCCGAGCTACATATCATCCAAAAATCAGTCGGATGGTTTGCAACACAGGCATCCATCTCGTTACCCGCGTCTCCAGCGTCGACCCGAGCGTGCGGCAATTGGGCGTGCCGTCCATTGGCATTTGAACGGCTAGAGGAACACGCAGCAATTCCCGCCATATCAAGCACAATCAGGGATCCCGCCATTACATACAGCAAATACTGTTTCCGCATG
>DAOMZH010000357.1:0-9858 GCA_035437985.1 Polyangium sp. (in: bacteria)
CGGCTTCAGCCATGGCGCTCGACAAATCACCAGGTTTGCCGTTTGGCGCCGTCGCCGTGGGCAAAGCCGTCGCCACCGGAAGTTCCGCTGTCGGAAGTGGCGGAGGAGCCTCTTCGGCTGTGTTTGCCGCAGCAACCTTCGGTCCTGGAACGGCTTTCACAGATTCCGCAGGTGCTGCGGTGGGCAACGAATCGATCGACAAGCCCGTGGACGTCGGTTTCGGCGCTTCGGCGATCTTTTGTTGATCAACCGCAGGCTGCGCCGCTTCAGGTTTTTCCTGAACGACTGCCGCCACCGGCTTCTGCGGCTCTGACTTGTTGCGCAAGAAAAAGAAGCCACCAGCTGCGATGCCGAGAATCGCCAAAATAGCGACCCACTTGCCACCACCTTCCGATTCGTCCTTCTTCGCAACTGCGGCAACTGGCACAGCTTCCGTGGCTTTTACGGCCTCGTTTGTCTTGGCCGCTTCGCCCTTCTTCTTGGCTTTCTTCGTGCGCGCTTCCGCGATGCTCTTGACCTTCGCACCTTCGGTCGTGTCGTTTGCCGGCTCGGGTTTGTCCTCGCCAGCATCGGCAACCAGGTCGTGTACGGCTGGTTTTGCCGCTTCCGCCGCCGCAACTTGCTCGGGTGTCGCAGCCTTGTTGATCGCATTCAGATCGACTCGACCCGAATCATCCTTCGTTGCTTCGACGGGTCGTGCAGGTGGCACGGATGCTTTCGCCACGACAACCGGCGCTGGCGACGAGGGTCGATTTTGTTTGTCCTGGGCAGTCGACTCTGCAGCAGGCGGAGGAACCGTTGCGGGCGCATTCGGGCGCATCGACGGTGCTCCAGCATTGGCTTGGCTGGCTCGAGCCGCGAGCTCTTTCAACGAGGGCCGTTTCGAAACGGCGCCCGTTGCGGGAGCAGGCGTAGAATTCGCCGTTTTACTTGGCGAACTGGAGTTCGAATCAGACATGGCCTTTTCTCCTGATGCACTCCGCGCACTGGCGACGGGTGCAGCCGAATTTTCTACTTCCCCGGGCTCGGGTTCGAGCGCGGGTCTTGCAAACAAGGCCGCGATTTCCGCGTCATCCGCACGCGGCGCATTGGTTGCTGCTGCAACGATTTTCGCGGCGCGGTTTTCCCACGCTGCGTCGTCACTGGACGGTGCTGGCCACGACGCAAGCATCGCTTCGGCCTGCGCACCGAGTTGCAAATTCGCCTGGGGGCTCATGAGGCGTCCCCTCCAAACCCATGTTTTTCCAAATGTTCACGCAGCTTGCGCCGCGCTTCGTGCACGCGCCAAGCCACTGTTCCTTCCGGACAATCGAGCACTTTGGCCGCTTCTTCATGACCCATTCCGTCGATACAGACGAGAACGAGCGTCGTGCGAAGCGTGTCCGAAAGCTGATCGATGCCGTCACACAATGTCCTGGCCAGCTCGCGATCCTGCGCGCTACGCGCCGGATCGGAACCGTGTGTCGGGCGATTCTCCATGAGAAGCGGTTCGATGCGCGGATCGTCCGTCGGCATCGCATCGCGCCGCGGTTTACGGGCTCGAATGACGTTCAGCGAAAGATTCACTGCGATCCGGTACAACCAGGTAAAAGGCTCGCTCCGACCGTCAAAACGATCGAGCGCCTGGTAGGCTCGGACGAAGGTCTCTTGCGTCACGTCCTCGGCCTCCGCGCCTGAGCGCACGAGATGGAACGCGAGGCGAAATATACGTCGCTGGTGACGCTGAACGAGCGTTCCAAACGCTTGTGCGTCGCCGGCACGTGCCTGCTCCACGAGCTCACGATCGGTCGGTTTGCCCATCTTGGCCGGCTCGCTGGTCCGTGATTCGAGAGGAAATCGCCTTGGGCACCACCGCCCGCCTTTGCCCCGTCGCGTGCGTCCAAAAACGCGCCGACGAGTTGCGAATTGAGGAGACTTGCCCAAGGGCCGTGGCGAATGGAAGGTCGTCTGAAAAGACCGTGAACCATGCGAGGCACGGTCCGGGTCTTCGCAGATCTCCAAAGAATGCGCCCAGAGCCACGTTCAGGCGCGGGAAGATAGCCGAACATGGCCCCTTGGACAAAGGAACCATCGAAAGCTTTGGAGCGACTCGAAAGCAAAGCAGCGTTTTGCCTATTCACGTGATCCCGCTCGCGATACTACCCTCCCTGGTCAAACCCGTGGATCTTTCATCCCGGCTGCTATTGTCGAGACATGCGCACGAACGGATGGCTCCGCACCACTGGCCTCGTCCTCGCCGCCTTCATCGGTGGCGCGATCTCGAACCAAACCGTACACGCAACGACGCAGTCCCAAAGTCCCTACAACCCCCTCGACCAACTCGCCTTCGCCCTCACTCTCGTTGAACGTTTTCACGTCGATCCCGTCGAACGAACCAAACTCATCGACGGCTCCATCAAAGGACTCGTCTCGGAACTCGACGCCCACTCCGCGTATATGGATGCGCGGGAATACGCCGAGTTTCTCAGTGATACGTCCGGAAAATTTGCCGGCATCGGCATCGAGGTGGATTTCCGCGACGAACGCGTGACCGTCCTCTCGCCCATGGAAGGTTCACCAGCCGATCGCGCGGGCATCAAACCCGGAGACGAAATCATCGCCATCGAGGGCAAACCCGTTCGAGGTCAAAGCGCTGAAAAAATCATCTCGCTCATGCGCGGTCCCATCAAGACGCACGTCCACATCACGTTACGTCGCGACGGACATCCCGAACCCATCCAAGTCGACCTCATTCGCGAAGAGATCCAAGTCTCGGCCATCGTCAGCAAACGGTTCGACACCGACGTTGCGTATGTCCGCATTCGCCAGTTTCAAGAACGCACACACGACGACCTCCTAAAAGCCATCGGAAAAATGCGCGCTGAATCTGCGCGTCCACTACGCGGCATCCTTCTCGATCTGCGCCACAACCCCGGAGGGCTCGTCGACGAAGCCACCGCAATCGCCGATGAAATGCTCGATTCCGGGGGGATTTATTCATCCCGTCACCGCGGCCAAATCTTCGAAGACATCAAAGCATCCTCCGGCGGAGCTCTCGCTTCCCTGCCCATCGTCGTGCTCATCAGCGAATACTCCGCCAGCGCTTCCGAACTCTTGTCTGGAGCTCTTCAAGACAACAAACGCGCGCTCATCGTTGGAGCACAAAGCTTTGGCAAAGGGTCTGTCCAGACGATTTACGACTTGCCCTCCGGAGCCGGAATGCGTCTGACGACCATGCGGTACTACACGCCAAATGGACGATCGATCCAAGCCCAAGGCATCATCCCCGACGTCTTGATTCAACCAGCCAAACCTCGCCAGCAGGGAGAAGTCTTCCACGAGAGCGACATGGACAATCACCTCGCCGCAGAACCGAGTGCGTCGCGCAGCACCACCGGCACAGCCCCGAGCCAGGTGATCAAAGCTCCGGAAACGGATTCCGGTCCCGGACGTGACGCTCCAGAAGACGTGTCAAAAACGACCGATTTCACGTTCGCGACGGGCTACAAGCTCTTGCTCGAACGCGCCGGAATCAAGCCGCCACAAAATTGATTGACTCTCAAACCATTTGGCCCGCGCGAAGACCCGAAGCCACAACTTCGAGGACCGTGCGCCGTTTGCCCGCCACGACATCACCCGCCGCTACGACGCCCGGACAAACTCGACCATCTACCGCGTCGATACCCACCGATTCGAGCATGGATTGACGCGCGTTGTGCGGCCATGCGGTCGTGTCGAGCGCTGGACCAAAAACGGACGAACCCGCGTCGATACGTTCGTTTCCTACCCGCAACGCAACGGACAGACCCGTGGTTGGAATTCCAAACACAAACGCCGGATCGATTTGTGACGGCATGTGTTCACCCGCGAGAAGATCTGGCGGCGAGTACAGAAGGCCACCCGAAGCAACGCCTCCTGTGGCAATCACGAGCGCATCGGCCGAGAGAAACTCGGTGCCCGAAAGAACGACTTCGATCTTGTCTCCTTCGCGGCGCAGCTCATGCACACGGCTCTCGACAAACTTCACGGACAAACGATTCACGAGTCGCTTTGCCGCCGCCTCGAAACGCAACCCTGCCGACGAGCCCACGCCAACGAGAATCTCGCCAACCGGCACGCCAACCTTGGCGGATAACTCCGTTGATCGTTCGCGATCCACACCCAGCCACGACCCAAGAAGAATGGCTGACGCGGGTGTCGAACGACGCGCCACATCGAGCATTTCTCGCAAGCGATCGGCCAGCCAACCAAGACGCGCGGGTTCGTCATGACGCATGGCGAGATCCGCATCGGCAATACGCGTCTCCTCCGTAAAACGAAACACCGGCGCATCTACCGGTACGAATCGCAAACCTGCTTCGCGCGCGAGCCACTCACTCTCGAGCGTCGCGCACAACGTGTCCGCGTCCCAGTTTGCTCGGGGCAATCGCGGCACGAGCACAGTGGTTTGACGTAACGAACCCAGATCGAGCAGGCCCCGATCTCGACCGCGAGCGGGTCGAAGACGACCTGCTGCCGTCGCGACGATCGGCGCAGGCTTGTCGATCACGGGCAGGTCCCAGAGGCCGAGGGCATCAGAAAAGGACCGCACTTGTTCCGGAATCGAACGAAGTTTTGGCACTTCGCCCAGCGTACGCGCCGCGGCGTACCACGCTTCCCAAGGCAGATCGTCGACGGCTCCGCCACCCAGCGCGCTCGCTCCCGCACCTGCGGACACGATCGTGACACTCGTGGCTCGCGCGCGGGCCGCATAAGCCGCAGACAAACCTGCGATACCGGCGCCGATGATGACGACGTGGGTTTTCAAGACGCGTCGCCTTTCTCGTCGGAGAGCCCTTCAGAACCTGCTTCGATCCCCAGCTCGGCCCGAACAGCGGCAATGGCCAACGCTTCTTGACGCGCTTGCTCGGGACCCAGCGCTACAGCGCGCGTTTGGGATCGTTTGACCAGAAAACGTGCCGCTTGTTTCAAGCCCTCTTGCGGCGACAAACCCAGCTCTTGGGCGACGATTTGGCCACATCGCGCCGCGCAACGCATCCCGCCGCAAGCTCCTAGGCCGAGACGCGTGCGCCGAGAGACATCGTCCACCGATCGGGCCCACTCGTGCTGTACGGCATGACGAACCTCGGCTTCGATGACGGGTTCGCAAACGCAGACGGTGCAAGCTTCACGGGGGCGCTCGCGCACCCGCTCGGCGATGCGCAACGCGCGGGATCCATGGCGGAAGGTGAGCCGTTTTGCAGCGATGGTTTCGATTTCCATCTGCTTGGCGAGAGCTTGAGCGTCGACCAGAAAGTCGCCTCCGGGGAGCGGTTTTTCGTGGGTGGAGGATCGAGCGGACAAACCAAAACGGGCGGCGAGGACGTCGGTCATTTCTTCGGCGAAGATGCGGTAACTGGCGAGTTTGCCGCCGATCATCGAATAAACGCCGGGCGCTCCATGAGCTGCGTGGTCAACGATGTCGTGTTCACGCGACAACGCGTCTTCGAGCGGGCCGTAGGCATGCAGGGTGGGACGAACACCGGCATAGGTGCCGATGGCGCGGGCGGTGCGAATGGCGGGAAACACGCGAGCGATGCCTTGAACGAGGTACCGGACTTCTTCGCTGGTGGCACGAACGTCGTCGAGGTCGCCGTAATAGTCGTCGTCGGTGGTGCCGATGACGCTCGTATTTTGCCAAGGGGCAATGAAGATTTGGCGGCCGTCGATGGTGCGCGAGGTGATCGCATAGTTGACCAAGCGGCGGTCGTAGATGATGTGAATGCCTTTGCCCGGACGAACTCGGGCGCGAATCGGAGCGATTCCGCCGAGTGAGGCGGTGATGGGGGCCCAGGCGCCGGTGGCGTTGACGACGGTATGGGTGCGAAGGATTCCGGTTTGTCCGGTCACTCGATCGCGATAATGCACGGCGACGACTTCGCCTGTATCTTCGCGCCGTTGGATTCTCTCGACGGTCGAGCCGACGAACATGCGGGCGCCTCGTTCATGGGCGTCGACGACATTGGCGGTGCACAAGCGAACGCCATCGATTCCCCATTCGTCGAAACTGAATCCGCCGATCATGTCGCCACGGATGCCGGGTTCGAGTTTTTGCAATTCCTCGACACTGAGCATCGCGTGTTTTTTGCCGCGTTTGAGGGGCTGATATCGGTCGTACGCCTCGAAAAACGCGTCGGTGAGGGCGTACATGATTTTGGCCTGACCTTTGTTTTCGGTCGGCATGAGAAAAGGCACGCGAAAAAGCAGGTGCGGCGCGATTGCTTGGATGTACCCGGAGTCGCGGCATGACGTGGCCGTGACGTTGGGGTCGTTGAGCATGTAGCGGGGGCCGCCGTGGATCATGCCGCTGTTGTTGCCGCTCGCGCCGAACGCGAGGTCGTTACGTTCGAAAAGGGCTACTTTGAGGCCGCGAATAGCGGCATCTCGGGCGACGCCCGTGCCATTGACTCCGCCACCAATGACGACGACATCCACGTCGACGTCGTCACGACCGGGTGTTTGTCGCTGGGAAGGAGCAAGAGGGCGCTGCATGCGGGCGGTTATTAGCACGAGCAGAGCAAAGCACCAGCGTAGCGCTGTTCAGCCTTTGATTCGAATGGCCCACGTCAATTTGACGAGGTTCTTGAGCACATTGGGAACGCGTTTGACCAAATTGATCGATGGCGGGCGTTTTTCCATCACGCGCACGGGTATCTCACGAATCGACAAACCGGCTCGATAAGCGCGGATCTCGAATTCGCTGGCAAATACGTCTTTGTCGACGACGCAAGCTCGAGCAATGGGCAAAAGCGGCTCGCGAACGAATGCTTTTAATCCGTGCGTATCGGTGCCTTCGAATCCGAGCGTCATGCGCAAGAGGCCATTGTAAAAAAGGCTGGCCGCATGGCGGGCCATGGGGCGATGATCATCGGCTCCCGAAACGAGTTTCGAACCAATCACCAAATCGGTTTTTCCCGACGAAAGTATCTCGACAGCGCGACGATGAAAATCGGCATCGCATAAATCAATTTCGTCGCAAAGAACAATTTTGCCCCGGGCGACTTCCAAGATCCCTTTGCGTAATGCTCCACCATAATTGGGCATTCCAAATGAGAAATAATGAACCTCGGGGAATTTTGCCGCCAGCTCGGCCGCAATGGTCAATGTTCCGTCGCGCGAACCATTTTCCGCGAGGACGATTTCGTAATCCCAGCCAAACGGACGCAATCGCTCCCGCAAATCCACAACGGCGGCATGCAATATCGCCTCCTCGTTGTAAATCGGAATGACGATCGAAATGTGCGGGTTTTTTTCCTGATGATTCTCGGCCATGGATCAATTTCCGGGGCAGGAGGTGCGGACAAAAAGACTCTCTACGTAGCGGGCCGCGTCGCGACCAAAGCGCAAAGCATCCTCCATCGAGGAATAATTCCAACCACCATACCGCCCCGTAGTGACGATATGGTTTTTCTCCAAAAACGGAAGAATGATTTCCAACGAAGAAAAGTACGCGTGATCGAAAATGACATACGCATGGTCGATGCGGCGCAAACGGGCGAATTTTATTTGGCTCGGCGAATCAATCAACCCCATTTCCTGAAGACCATTCGCTACCCGCGGCAAAAGTTCATCCAGATTCGGCTCATTCCGATCCGATAGTTCCACATACAAATTGGCTTTGCCTGCAGGGGCCATGGCCGGCGAAAAATTGGAATAACATCCGACGCGATAAAAGGGATATTTTTCTTCAGGAACGTAAACCCAATGAAGTGGCTTGCCGCATGGGCCATCGAGGGCCACGTCGAGGTAATACAAATGGGTGCAACGTAAGCGTCGGGAGGCTTCGAGGACGTTGGACGGAACGTCGCGCAATGAACCAATCAAAACATTCAGCGGCATCGTCGACACGAGAACATCATAAGAAACCGTTTCGCCTTCGAATATGATTTGGTTTTTCCACGGATCAATCGATAGCGGCGCTCGATTCAATTCCAATTCGACAGGCAATGACTTCGCCATTGCTTTGGGCAATTCGCCAATCCCGAGGCGCGGATATGAAAATCGCGTATTGTAACCAAGCTCGGGCGCCGTTTTTCCAACGGCACCAGCCAATACGTCTTCGAGTTTCGGGAGGGGGACGAACCGGGAACACCAATCGGCCGTGATGTCTTTCGGGGAAACTCCCCAAAGCCGAGTGTTGTAGGGAATCATGAAATGCTTGCTGATTCCTTCGCCAAAATGCTGCAAACAAAACTCTTCGAAGTTTTGCGGGGCGGTGTTTTTCGCGGCAAAGTGCGCTTTGACAAACCCCGTCAAACATTCGTAAGCCACGTCGGGCGGCAAGCCAAACGTGTTCGCTTGAAACGGATACCGCGTGTAAGTGCCATGCGACCAAATGAGCGAACGGCGGTCGACTTCCAAAATGTCGTCGCCCAAAAATCCGAGGGCAAACGCGCGCAAGTCCGCGTCGCGAAGATGCAAAAGATGACCCGTACGATCGAAACGATAACCGTCCTCTTCGATCGTGATCGCGTGCCCTCCCGCAAATCCAAGCCGTTCGAACAAACGATGTTCGACTCCCGCGCGACCAAGATGATGTGACGTCGACAAGCCCGTGAGACCAGCGCCAAGAACTGCAGCGAATGAGTGGGAGGAACGAGTCATGCGGAGATGCGAACGGATCTGCAACCCTACGTGCAGCGCGCGGGACACTAGCATTTTTTGCTCGCAAGCCAGGACTCATCAGCGAGAAACCACGCGTTGCAGGAAAGATTCGCGAGGTTTGACCACGGAACGAACAAAGCTCGCAGAAGCAGAATGATCAACGCATATGAAAATTGTTCGCTGCCGTAACAATTCCAAACAGAGATTCACGACGCGGTGTGACAGTGCGTCAGGGCGTTCGGCAAAATAGAAAACGCGCAAAAGCTTCGTTTGGATCCGGAACGGGAAACGACTAGATCACTCCCGCAGAAAGATGACTCGACACCTGTGTTCGAGTCCATGGTTTCAAGAGGAAACATGCCCATCGCGCGCCGCACGTCCGTCCGTGCCCAAGGCCGAATTCTTTTCCTGACCGAAGATGCCGACTTGCTTCGCAAACAACTCGCAGGTGGGTCGCTCCCGGACAAACCCGAAGAATTGCCGCTCATCAACAACATCTCGACTGACGAACTGACGCCAGGATGGGTCTGTTACTACTACGACGAGACGCTCGCGCGGTACTGCTTGGTAGGGCTGCGAGGTGGACACATCGAGCGGGATGCCATCAAGAGCGGCGGGTTTGGGGTGATCGTCAGCGGGCGATCGAAGGGTTGTGGTTCGTCGCGAGAAACTGCGCCGTACTCGGAGCGCGAGGCGGGAATTCAGATTGTCGTGGCCAAGAACATCGAGAAAATCTACGGGCAAAACTGTCAGAACATTGGGCTGCTGACGACGACGGATTTTTCGATCTTGGATCGGATTCGAAACAACGAAGAGATTTCGATCAGCGAGTTCACCAAGGGGCTCGATCCGATCAGCCGGGACGTAGTGGAGTACGGAGGGCTGTTTTCATACAACAAGGCGCGTCTCGCAGGAGAAGTGTCGCCGCCAGAAATCACGACAGCGCCACGGCCCATGACGTTGTGCGAAAAGATCATTGCGGCGCACGCGATCGTTGATGCAAAGACGGGCAAAATTGGCGTGCCGGCGGTGCGTCCGGGTGATGCCTTGTTTGTGCGGACAAACGTGCGTTTTTCCCACGAGTACGTGACGCCCATGGCCGAGTCGTTGTTTCGGGCAGGCTTTGGGGCGGATGCGCAAGTGGCCGAGCCGGAGAGTGTTTTTGCGTTCCGGGATCACCTGACGTTCCTCGATCTCATCATGCCGGAGGCGCACAAGAAGCTGGGGCTTCAGGAA
>DAOMZH010000358.1:0-1119 GCA_035437985.1 Polyangium sp. (in: bacteria)
CCGGGGACGGACGTTGCGCCAGACGCTCGCAAAACGGAGGCCTCGCAAGCTGCGCCAAACCCTACGCCTCCACGAGAAGTGGCCGCGCCAAACCCTACGCCGTCAGTGACGGCAACGGCACCTGAGGCTGCGCCATCGGCATCGGTTGAGCAAACACCGACGAAACCATTGCCAACGACAACGACGACGCAAGCTGTTCCGACGACCAGGACCGCCCCTGCTTATGGTTTGCCCCCGCCAACGACGACTGTGCCCATTCAGAAAAAACCACCGGCTGCGGCTTACGGCGGACCTCCAAGGCCGGTAGGTCCAGGTGATCCGCTGTGACCGCGTTACTCGAATGACCGTAAATCAAATTGCTTGGAGATATCAACGATGATTAGACCCATTCGCCTGACTTCTTGGCTCGTTGCTTCCGGTTTGACGACGTTTGTCGTGCTGTCATTTGGCTTTGCCGGATGCGGCGGCGACAATATCGATATTGGGACGATCAGCAATGGTTCGAGCTCCGCGAGTTCGTCCGGTGCAGGTGGCGAAGGCCAAGGCGGCGCGAACACGGGCGGCGCGAATACCGGCGGTGCGAATACCGGAGGCGCGAATACCGGCGGTGGTTCGAACAATTGCACTGTCGACGGGTCGGCATGCACGACGAACGAGGAATGCTGTAGCAAACAATGCGGCAAAGGAGTTTGCGGAACAGCGCCGATGTGCAGTGCCGATGGTGCGGCTTGTAAAAACTTGGCCGAATGTTGTTCCCAACAATGTAACAATGGCGTTTGCGGCGGCCCGACGTGTAAAGCCAATGGTGAAATGTGTACTGCCGCTGCGGATTGTTGCGAGATGCAATGCAACGGCGGCAATTGCGGAGGGTTTGGTTGTCGCGGCAATGGGCAAGACTGCTTCTCGGATTTTTCGTGTTGCTCCGGTACGTGTACAAATGGCAAATGCGAAGCCGTGCCGGCATGCACCCCAGACACGGGTATGTGCACGACAAACGCTGATTGTTGCTCGCAAAACTGCAAGAATGGTGTTTGCGGCGCTGCGTGCACAGCCGATGGTCAGGGTTGCACATCGGACAACCAATGCTGCTCGATGAATTGTATGGGTTTCAGGTGTCAA
>DAOMZH010000358.1:1219-9833 GCA_035437985.1 Polyangium sp. (in: bacteria)
AAATACCCAATGCCCACGACCATTGACGCGATCGTCACGGGAACCCCCGCCTTGACGTACGCGACGAACCCAATTTCGTCTTCGGCTTTTGCTGTTTCAATCACGATGATGTTCGCAACGGATCCGAGCAAGGTCAGATTGCCCGCTAGAGTCGTGGCCAAGGCGGTGGTGGTCCAAGCCAAGGTTGGATCGGGTAATGATTGAATGAAGGGTTGCGCGAGCAAGATGAACGGCACGTTGCTCACGACTTGGCAACCCAACGTGAGAATACCGGCAAGGACCGCAGTCGCCGCATTTTGATTTGCGGGAATAAAAGGTTTCGTCGCCGAAAGAGCCGCTTCGGCCAATCCCGTGCGTTGAAATGCCGCGGCCACGACGAACAGGGCCGCGAAAAACACGAGCACGGTCCAGGTGACACTGGAAAAGAGCGGCGCGGGATCTCGGCGCCGCACCAATAACAAAACCGCAGACCCCGTGAGCGCCGCAAACGCGAGATTCGCGCCAGCCAAAAAGGCTATCGAAACACCGATCATGATGGCTGTGGCGACCCAAACGTCCTTTTTGGACAAACTTACGTCTGGTTCCTTCGCAATTGTTACCTCCTGACGAACCGCGATTCGTTTTCGGAACAAGATATGCAGTATGCCGGCCGTCACGAGCAGAGCCAAAAATCCGGCGGGTCCGCCGCGAAATAGATAGTCGCGGTACGACAAACCCGACAAATGGGCAACGAGCATATTTTGCGGATTACCCGCCAAGGTCATGGCACTGCCCGCATTCGCGCCCATGGCCAAGCCAAACAAATACGGCACGCGATCGACACCTGCACGACGCGCCATTGCATCCACGACGGGCGCGCCCAGAACACACACCGGATCATTGACGAGCAATGCCGAAAGAATACCTGCGCCGATCGTCGTCCCATAAAGCAGACCGACCGGAGACCAATTTCGAGAAACCAAAAGCTTCGCCGCATAATCGAAAAAACCTGCCTCGGCAAACGCTCCCGAAATGAGCATCATCCCAAACAAGAGCCCAATCGTATTCGGTTCGACCGCGGCAAACGCGCCCGGAACGTCAATGCCCCAGCGCGGCTCGATCGTCGCAATGACGACCATCGCGCACGCCCCCGCCAAAGCTCCCGCAGGTCGACCAATCGGCAAAAGCGAGAGACGTCGAAATGCGATCAGAACATACGTCGCGACGAACACGAGTAACGTCGGTGTGTGCTGCATGGTCTTCGGCGGTAACGGTCACGAAAGGCGCGACGACGCGATGACATACTCCAGATCGGGTGCTACGGACAGGGAGCGGAAGACAGGTCGGACAATCCAGAAAAAAATCGTCTAAATTTCATGACTTACAAGAAAGTGCAAAATTCTTGTTGTCTCCGACCCCCCTTCGTCGCCTAAGCTTTTCGAGGGCAGATCATGACACACGTGATCGCTGCAGGACGAGTACAACACTGGGACGCTGTCGAAGAAGCGCCTCCGCGAAAAGTTCGGCCTGACGAACAGGCGTTACAGGCACTCGAACGAGGAGATCGGCGAGCGGCGCTCGTCATCTTGATGAGTGCTTATGGTGCGGACATTCATCGGTATTGTTACAAGATTCTGCGGAATCGGACAGCCGCTGACGATGTCCACCAGCTCGTGTTCATTCAGGCATTCGAGAGTTTTGGTTCGTATTCTGGGGGTTCCAGTTTGCGAACTTGGCTCTACGGCATTGCCAATCATCGATGCCTCGATGCGTGCAAGGTGAATCGTCGTTGGTTTCATCGTTTCAAGTTAGGAACGGAGACTCATGACGAAGTTGATCCTGCTCCGTCGGGTGAAGACCGCGTTGTTGCGAAAAATGTCGTCGAAGCGCTCGATGGTTGCCTCGAGAAGCTCGAACCTCATGTGCGGATTGCGGTCATTTTGAGATACCAAGAGGGTTTTTCCTACGAACAGATGGCCCAGATTTGCCAGGAAAAACCCGCCACGCTCCAAGCCCGCGTCGCGCGCGCCATGCCGCTCTTGCGCCGATGCCTCGAGAACAAAGGAGTCGATTTGCGATGAATACCATGGAATCTTGCGACCGCTTCGAACGCGAAGGGATTTTGCGGATCGAGCGCGGATTGGCTCTCGACATGCATTTCGATGAATGTCCGACGTGCGAAGTTGCGCGTCAGAAATACGATACGCTGCTCGCCGCGTTGCCCTCGGGACAACCGGATGTCGTGCCGCCTTCGGGATGGCAATTGCAGGTGTTGCAAGCTGCGGCCAAGAAAGATTCGTCCCGCTCGAGTTTTTCGCTCGGTGCTTGGAGGCGACCGTTTGTCTGGACCGCAATGGCGGGTGCGGCGGCGATGGCCGTTGCCTCGTTCGCTGGCGTGTCGCCGGGGCCGCAATTCGAGGTGCAAGCGGAAACCCATGCTGCTGCTTCGTCGCCGGATATGGCGAACGATACGGAAGAGCCGAGTATTCCGATTACGGGGGACCGAGAATCGATTCGGCCCGAGCCCGTGGCTCCGCAGCCGATTGCGCCGAAAGTTGCGCCGCGACAACCGACGCTCATTGCGCAGCAAGCGACGCAAAAGCCCGAGGAATCATGGTTCCCGTCGCCTGAACCGGCCAAACCTGCGCCTCCGCCCGTCACCAATCCGGTGCCGCAATCGGAAGCCATTCAGAATTCGGGGCCTGCGAGCCCGCCCACGCGTCATGTGCGCGTGATTCGTCCGGACAAGCTTTATGGCTTGAACATCAAGTATCCGCATGCCGCAATGCAGGCGAAGATTCAGGGTGAAACCAGCGTGATGTGCACGATTCGGGCGGATGGGCGAAACACGAATTGCAAGATTCTGAAGGGTTTGCCCTACCTGGACAGTGCAGTGATTCGAGCGGTGGAAGCGGCCCGAAGTGAACCCATTCGCGTCGATGGCAAAGCGGTCGACAACAGCGATCATATCTGGCACATCACGATTACCTTGCGGGAAATCGTCGATGACCGGACCTCGGCCCGCGGGTTGCCGACAGTAAACTGGAATTGATGGTTTTCACGCCGCCGATTCGCGCGGCGCTGGTACGAGCAGCACGAGCAGCAAAGCCCCGACCGCCGCAATGGCGCCCGCTCCGACGAATGCAGTCGATGCCCCCAAACGCTCGTATACATAACCAAACGCCACGTTTGCAATGAGCAGGGCAACCCCCTCGGTCGCCAATTGAATCCCATACGCCCTGCCGCGCATGTTGTTGGGGACGAACTCCGCCATGGTCGCTCGTTGCCCACCTTCGGCCAGACCGTAATGAACGGCATAAAGGCCGAGCCAAATACACGCTCCGATCCATGAATTGGCCAAACCAAACCCTACGTACGTCGCTCCGTACAGGATCCACGATAAGACGAGCACTGGTTTGCGCCCATATTTGTCAGAGGCTCGACCCCCCGGCACATTGAGCAACCCTTTGGCGAATTGTAAGAAAACCCAGGCCAATGGAACGAATGCGGATTGCAGACCGACATCGGACAAACGGCGCAATAAAAACAAATCACCCGCGCCAGCCAAAGAAAAAACGCATAATGCCACCAGATAACGCTTTGCCGCACTGGACAAACGGAGTTTTTCTGGAGTGGTTGGTTCAGGACGAACCTCGGTCTTGTCGACTTCGTTCGTCTCTACTGAATTTTTTGAAGAATAGGCTGGATCTCTGACGAAAAGCAAGACCACCAAGACGGCCATGAGCCCCGGGATTGCGGCCAAGGCAAACACGGTTCGCAAGGGCAAACCGACAAGCCACAAAAGGGCAAATGCCAAGATGGGCCCGAGCGCTCCGCCAAAGTTATCCATCATGCGATGAAATCCGAATGCATGTCCGCGATTTTCTTTGGGCACGGCATTGGCCACCATTGCATCCCGCGGAGGACCTCGTAATCCTTTGCCCACGCGGTCGATCGCGCGAATCAATACCGCATGAATCGGGGTTGTTGCAATGGCCAACAGAGGTCTGGACAATGCGGCAATTCCATAACCGAGGGCAATGAGCGGTTTACGCGTGTGCGGCTGGTCGCTCATGCGTCCCGAAATCAGCTTCATTGCCGTACTGACGACCTCCGCTACGCCCTCGAACCAGCCAAGCCAGGACGCACCGGCGCCAATGGACTGCAAGAGCTGGGGCACGAGCGGATGGATCATGTCTGAAGCTGCATCGGTGAGTAGCGAGACCCAACCAAGTGCGAGGACAGTCAATGGGAGCTTATGATTTTTCTTATTTCGTGCTGAAGTGTGATTGGGGTCGAGAGGTTGAGGGGGAGCGTCGGGAGACATTTCTTTCCACGTTCTCGTTCAGTTTGTGCGTGTTTGTCAACCGGAACGACGTGCCCCTCTTGTCAGTTGGGGGGCTTTACGCTACTACCTTGTTGAAAGCTCGCGTTGATCCCTAGCGCTGGGCATGGTCCGGTCCTATACTCGATAGGTTGCCAACGGAAGAGAGAAGAAGAGGAGAGCAATTCGAGATGCACGTCCCTGACACGGTGATCCGGCCTCGGTTCGAAATCCTTGCCCAAGCCCCAGTGCCCACCAAATTCGGGCTTTTTGAAATGATGGTGTTTCGCAGCGGCAAACAGTTGGAAGATAGTGGTCTTTCGCCCGATCACGTAGCGCTGGTGATGGGTGATGTTCGCGGAAAGTCTTCAGTATTTGTGCGTGTTCATTCCGAGTGTCTCACGAGCGAGGTGTTTGGCTCGCTCAAGTGTGATTGCAAGGGACAACTCGAAGCTGCACAAGAAGAAATTGCGCGACGTGGTTATGGCGTCGTGGTGTATCTGCGCCAAGAAGGACGCGGAATTGGTTTGTCGAACAAGATTCGGGCGTATGGTTTGCAAGCGCGGGGTCACGACACTGTCGATGCCAATCGGCTCTTGGGTTTGCCCGATGACGCTCGCGACTACACAGCGGCAGCAAGTGTCCTCGAACACCTCGGTGTGGCCTCGATTGAACTGATGACCAACAATCCGATGAAGATCCAGGCTTTGCGAGATTTGGGAATCCTCGTCGAACGCCGGGCACCCGCGCTTGTCGGGATAAACTCGTATAGCGGAGCCTACCTCGAAACGAAACGTGTGCGTATGGGACACTCCGTCCCGCGTATCGATATCAACGACCTGGGCGCGTCCTACGCCGATTCCATTGGCGACGCCGAGTGAATCTCTCAGCCACTCGATTCCGTTTTCTTTGACGAACTGGCTGCCAACCGCGATTTGAGTCGCGAGGCATAACCTTCTTTGTTTTCTTGCCGGACGCGCGAGATGGCCAATGCGTCGTCGGGCACGTCTTTGGTCACGGTCGTACCTGTCGCCACATACGCGCCCACGCCGATACGCACGGGCGCAATGAGCTGCGTGTCGCTGCCAATGAAAGCACCTTGGCCAATTTCCGTCTTGTGTTTTTTGAAGCCGTCGTAATTGCAAAAAATCGTCCCGGCGCCGACATTTGCGCCTTCACCAATATCTCCATCCCCAAGGTATGCCAAATGATTGGCTTTTGCGCCGCGGCGGACGATGGTCTTTTTGGTTTCGACGAAATTGCCGATATGTGCTTCCGCTTCGATTTGGCTATCGGGACGGATATGGGAAAATGGACCGATCTGCGCTTGCTCGCCAATGGTCGAAGACGTGCACACCGAATATGGTTTGACCATGGCCCGGGGCGCGACGACGACATCGGTGAGGACCGAACCTACGTCGATTTTGGCGCCTTCCCCGATACGTGTTTTACCGCGTAAAACCACATGGTGTTCGATGACGGCATCGTTTTCGACGACCACCTGGGCATCGATCCGGGCACTCGCCCGAATCGTGGCGCCAGCCCGCCGCGCTTTGTCGGCAATTCGCGAATACATGACCTCTTCGGCCGCGGAGAGTTGCGCGCGATCGTTCACGCCCACGAGCGCCGCCGTGCTCTCCGTGCGAATGAAGGCGACTTCATCCATTTCCGCTGCCTGCGTGACGATATCGGTCAAGTAGAGTTCGCCTTGGGCGTTGTTGGGCTGAAGCTTGGCCACGGCTTCGCGCAAAAAATCGAATCGCGCCACATAAATGCCCACATTGACTTCGTTGACGAGCCGCTCGTCGTCGGTTGCATCCCGATGTTCTCGAATCTGCAAAATGCGCCCCGAATCATCCCGGAGCACGCGGCCATATCCCGTGGGATCCGGAGCTTTTGCCGTGAGCATGGCCAGCGGCGTTGTTCCCAGACAAACAGCTTGGAGGCGGGACAATTCAGTTGCATCGACAAGGGGCGTATCGCCACAAAGAATGAGGACGTGTTCGGCGCGAGCTTCGATCAGCGGCAAAGCTGCCCGTACGGCGTCGCCGGTTCCGCGTTGGTTTTCCTGCACGGCGATACGAACTCGCGGGCCATAGGTTCGTCCGAGGTGCGCGGCGAGTTCGTCTCGGCCGTATCCGACGACGACGACGACATCTTGGCATCCTGCTTCGAGGGCGGCGTCGACGACGTAATCGACCATGGGTTTGCCGCAGATTTCATGCAGCACTTTGGGCAAGGCGCTTTTCATGCGTGTTCCTTGGCCAGCGGCGAGGATGACGGCGGTGAGAGCAGTGGGCGCGTGATTCGTCATGACGAGGCGGAGCGTAGCAGAATGCCGAACCAGGGGTAGGGTTTGTCGAGTGGCTCAGCCATTGAACAGGAGTGCAATTTCATTTCCCAAGCGCACGGATTGCGCCATACTCCGTCGCGCCATGGACCCCGCGGTAGCGTCCCTCGAAGAATTGCTCCAGGCCGAGAGTGCTTGGGTGGAGTGGAAAGAAGCAGGCGATCGTTTGGCCATCGTCAAGACGCTCGTCGCTTTTGCGAATGATGAAAATGACCAAGGGCGCGGCGGACATGTCATTTGTGGCGTCGAAGAACAAAAAGACGAGCATGGGGTTGTCCGGCCGAACGTCGTGGGACTCAGTCAGGGCGAACGAACAGGGCTGAAACAAAAAGTTCTCGAATCGTGTGCCAACGACGTCTCGCCACCGCTCACTGTGACGGTGCGCGAAGTGCCGATGCAAGACGAGCCGGGACGAGCCGTGGTGATCTTTTTCGTTGCGGCATCGGATCACGTGCACGAGCACCAAACGAAAGAAGGCAGTAAAGTTTGGGGGCGGCGCGATAGTTCGACGCGCGAGATCAAGCGTGAGGCGTTGCGCCAACTCCGCTTGCGAAAAGGAGAAATTCCGCCTGTTTTGGATCGACCAGCTTACAAGCGTGCGGTTCTCCAATACGCCGACTTATCGGACATCCACAAGGCAGCATTTGAGGATTTTCATCGCGAGGTCGAGCTGCGACGACCCGTCGATGATTATTTCAAGCCTGGAGAACCAATGGACGCGAGTTCTCCACCGCTCTGCGTTTCTCAAGAAATTGCGCCAGGACAAAAGGCCGTCATTCCAACGAACCTCGCAATGCTTCTTTTTGGTCATATGCCAACACAATTTTTCCCTGGGGCATTTGCGATTGTCTCGGTATACCCTGGAACGGCTCGGACGACCCCGTATAGCGTCAAACATAAGCTTACGGGTCCATTGGTCAAGGTCATCCATGACGTAATGGATAAGCTCAAAGCCCAAATGGGCATTTTCATGGATAAGAGCCGAAGCGCATTGGAGATTCGACAGAATCGACAACAATATTCAGAGACCGCAGTACAAGAAGTCGTCATGAATGCATTTGCGCATCGTGACTATGAAAATCACGATCCCATTCGCGTGACAGTTTTTGCAGATCGCATAGAGGTCGTTAGTCCGGGTGGATTACTCCGGCAAGCCGACGCTGACAAGATACGCGCCGGAGTGTCCGTTGGTGCTCATTGGCGGAACAAGGGCCTCGCGAGCTTTCTCGAACGAATGCGTCTCGGCGTTCAAGCCGAAGGACAAGGCATTCCAACGATTTTCGAAAAAACCAAAGCGACAGCCGAACGCGCACCTGAATACGAAATCGATGCGACGGAAGTAAAAGTCACCATTCCGGCGTATCACCCACAAGCGCCACCCGCGAAACCATCGCCGCCCATTCCGACGAACACGGAACTGAAGGACGGAATCATTCTCATTTCGATCGGTGGTTCGTCCCTTCGGTCCAGCGTGGAACCGTGGCTCGCACGCTTGGGACTGTCCAGTGCCGATATCATTGCAGACGTGTCGTTGAAGGAGTATGTTGAATCGATCCCGGACGCATGGTCGGAAACAGCCAACAAGGTGTATCAAGCGGTCGCGCAATGTGTCGACGATCGAAACTATTCACACTTGCACCTATTTTACCGCGGGCCAAACATCATCGGTCCGGTCATCGGGGCAGCCATTGCCAACATCAAACCACTTGTGGTATACAGCTACTTCGAGAGCAGGTACGAACGCGCGTATACGCTCGACAGGAGGTTGCAGCGTCATAGTAAATCGTGAAGGAATGCGGTCATGGCTTGACAACGAAGGCCCCCCGTGCGCGTGAGCGACGGGTGAGAATCGGGTGAATTGCCGGAAAATCCAGGGATGGACCACCGGCAGCCAAGACCAACATGGCGGGCTCCAAAAGCCCAAGGGGTTGGTAAGGTTCAGAGCCTAGGACCCACGCGAA
>DAOMZH010000359.1:0-9833 GCA_035437985.1 Polyangium sp. (in: bacteria)
AATCTTGCCCGCTACGGTACCCGGCAATGCACTGCAACCATCGGTGAGGGTACCCGAGGCACCACCAGGTGCCGTTGGAGGTTCGACAACACCGTCATTGCCCAGCACGAGGGTCTGCGCGAGCAGTTCGAAGTTGCGCGGCCCGAAGCTAGCCGTACCCGTTGGATACGTCCTATTCACCGGTGCGCCGACATCGAAAATGCCTTCGTCATTCGACCACAAGTACATCTGCATGCGCGGCGACGTTCCGTCACGAGGCGTCGACATGTTCGCATTGTTGCGTTGCGCGCCAATGAGCGTCGTGCCCAATCCGAGCGCCTTGTCTTGTGCCTGTGCAAGCAGAACGTCACCTTCGGCACCACCTCGGCCGTAGTTGCTCGCTTGCGCATTACCAGCCGCCTCGTTGAATCCCGAATCGTACCAATAATCGTGCAGCCAGTTTGTCGTGTAGAACAGCTGGGTCACCGCAGCCATACTTTGCGCTTGCGATGCGACAGGGCTGATTGCAGTGTCGTAGGTGCGATCGAAGACGCCTGGCGCCGTCGTGCTCGCCCTAAAATCCACGCCTTGGGTAAACCCATCGTTCATTGCGGCCACAGCTGCCGTACACGCCGTCGCGGGCTGACCAGCCGCCGGCGGCGAACAGTCCGTGTGATCCGTGTAGGCATCGATATTGTTGCCGTTCGTCTCCGTCGCCCCCGCCGCTAGCCACGGATCCGCCATGCCCATCGGATTCGTGTTGAACCCTTCCATCGAGATGAGGTTTGGAGTCGTGAAACCAGGGACCGACTCGTCTTGCATGCCTGTCGGATGCGGCGTGAAGTCCGTGATCGGGCCATCTTGCGGCGTATAAGGTGCCGTCGTCTCAGCCCACACGCGATACTGATACGTATCGTACTCGGTCAAACTCACCCGCCGAAGCAAACGACCATCGTTCGCCGCAATGACATACGCGTACGAATCCGGCGTCGCATTGTCCGACGTGACTTCGACTTCGACATAATACGCCGGGACCAACCCCTGCGGCATCGGGAAGTACACCTTCTTGGCGCGAGCGGGCGCGACGAATGCATGCGACGTAGTCCCAGCTTGGAAGGGCGCTCCAAGCGACAACAGATCGTAGCCAGATTTTTTCGCTGCCGCCGTCGTGAAGCTCGATGACGGCAGTTTGACCCCATAAAGATCCTGAAGCGCTTTGCCGACTGCATCACCAGCGGTCAACGAAAAATCGCCCCACTTCTTCTCCGCACCCACCGACGCGCCAGGCTGGAGCGCTCCACCCAACGCCACGAGTTTGCCCTGACGATCCATCAGGACCTTCATGTCGCTGTCGAGAATTTCGACGCCGGCAAGGTATTGACGAAACACCGCGATCCGTCCACCACGACCCGGGTCGTGCGTCATGACCAGCTTCGCCGTCTGCAATGACTTCTTCGTCAAGCCGTACAGATCTGCGTGTGTGTTCAGGTGATGTCGGGCTTGTTGTTCGAGGCTCGCCCGGGCCAAACTCGCCGGAAGCGATTGACCTTTTTGGGCCCAAAAGAACGTTGGGGTGCCACGTTTGTCATCGGTTGATGCGACAAACCCGCGAGCACCAGCGGGTGTGGTCAATTTCGTGACCGGTTTTTCCTGCGCGTACGCATGGAAAGCGTCGAGGTCTGTAGCTCGCGCGTCATTCGTCGCGAGCAGGGCAAAGGGAAGGATCGACAAGTAGCGAGCACGACGGATCATTCTTTCGTTCTCCAGGTTGAACATTTGGGGATTCGGATCGACTACAGCGTCCTTCACCCCAAACCCCACGGGCGAAATGGGACCAGATTCCTATCGTAACGTGACTGAGCCAGGTTCTGTCGAGAAAAAACAGCGAGGCAAAGACAAATTCGAGGTGTCTGCTCCGACCGACACTCGTGTAGCGTTACTTGCCAAACCGTTTCGCTTCCGAACAGTTGGCCCACGTCAAACAGCGCTCTACCATCCACACCCATGTTCAACGTGATCGACAAGCTGCTGGGTCGTACGGACCCCTCCGCCGACTTACCCTTGGCAAACCACATCGAGACAAACCCGCCGCATTCGATCGAGGACGTCATAGCCCTCATGAATCACATCGATGCCACATTGCCAGATTCCGATGGGCTCAAGTGGTTCAACAGGCTCTACAACATGGTCACCCAGGCCGTCGCCTCCGCTGGCACATCGGGACGCTTCATCAATGCCCATCATGTCAATCGACTCGACGTACTTTTCGCCCAGCGATACTTCAACGCCATCGTGCTCAACGCGAAAGGCGGCGCGTGCCCCAAAGCATGGCGACCACTCTTGCACTATCGACAACGCCCAGGCGTCTCGCGACTCCAATTCGCTCTTGCCGGAATGAATGCCCACATCAACCACGACCTGGCTTTCGCCGTCATCGATACCTGCCGCGAAGTCGAAACTTCACCCACCACCAGCGGCCCATTTCACAACGACTTCCTCATCGTTAACAAAATCCTCGAAGAAACCGAAAAAACATCCACCCCCGTCCTCCTCACCGGAATGCTCGGAAAACTCGAGCGCGGCATGGGCCACGTCGATAACCTCATGGCCATGTGGAGTGTTCGCAGGGCCCGCGATTCTGCTTGGACAAACGCGCAAGTCTTGTGGTCACTACGAGGCGACAAGCACCTGTTCGACTCCTTCGCCATGACCCTCGACGGCATGACCGGTTTCGCCGGCCGCGGACTACTCGTCCCCGGGGCCCTCGAAAAGATGGAATAACCCACCCCTCATTTCTCTCTCGACATCCGCCCTCGAATGAGATAGTTCGCATGCGAAACTTCGCAGTACGAGGGAATGGCTGATGGCGAACGAGCTTCGATACGATGGGAAGGTTGCAGTCGTCACGGGTGCAGGGAACGGACTTGGTCGGTCCCATGCGCTCCTTTTGGCCAGTCGTGGGGCCAAAGTCGTCGTCAACGATCTAGGTGGCGGACGACATGGTGGCGGCCAGGGCTCTGAAGCTGCCGACAAGGTCGTTGCAGAAATCAAGGCTGCGGGCGGCGAAGCGGTTGCGAACTACAACTCCGTCGAGGACGGGGCAGAAATCATCAAGACAGCGATCGATGCGTTTGGACGGATCGACATCCTGATCAACAACGCGGGCATCTTGCGCGATGTGACGTTCCAAAAGATGACCCAAGACGATTGGGACCTCATCTATCGCGTCCACGTGCTCGGCAGTTTCCGCTGCACCCATGCGGCGTGGCCCTACATGCGCGATCAGGGGTACGGGCGCATCGTCTTCACGTCTTCCGCGGCCGGCATTTACGGCAACTTCGGGCAAGCCAACTATTCCATGGCCAAACTAGGCATGGTTGGTTTTTCCAACACCCTCGCCCTCGAAGGCAAAAAGCGCAACATCGTCGTCAACACGATCGCCCCCATCGCCGCTTCGCGCATGACCGAAACGGTTTTTCCTCCCGAACTCATGGAGGCCCTCAAGCCCGAAGCCGTCAGTCCTCTCGTTGCCTACCTGTGCCACGAAAGCAATAACGACACCGGCGGTCTCTATGAAGTCGGCGGCGGCTTCTTCGCCAAACTCCGCTGGGAACGTTCGGAAGGAAAAACTGTTCGTCTCGGCAAACAGATCCGCATCGAAGACATTCAACGTGACTGGGGCACGATCACGGGCTTCGAAAAGTCGACGCATCCGGAAGAAATCAACAAGTCGATGGGTCCCGTCGTGGCCAACGTGCAAGCAGGTCCGGCCAAAGGCGGCAACGAATTCATCGATGTCGATCAAGCCCTCGGATATCAATTCCCCGACGTCCGGACAAACTACGAAGAGCGCGACCTCGCCATCTATGGACTCAGCGTTGGCGCTGCGGAAAACCCGCTGGATGACACGGATCTGCGGCATACGTACGAGATGCACGGGCAAGGGTTTGTCCCGCTTCCGACCTATGGTGTGGTGCCTGGGCTCCGCGCCGTCCTCGACCTCGCGCGCCAAGGCAAAACCGCGCCCGGCATGAACTACGGTCTCGATCGATTGCTGCACGGTGAGCAATACATGGAGCTCACGCGTCCGCTTCCTCCCAGCGCGAAACTCACGAACAAAGCGAGAATCAAGGACATCTTCGACAAGGGCAAAAACGCGCTCGTCGTCACGGAAGTCAAGAGCTACGACGAGAACGGCGAGCTGCTCGTCATCAATGAGAGCACGGCGGTCATTCGCGGAGCTGGTGGTTGGGGTGGGGAAAGGGGTCCGTCGTCGGACGTGAATACTCCGCCCGAGCGCGCGGCCGATGCGACGATCGAGCAAAAGATCCCGGAAAACCAAGCGCTTTTGTATCGTTTGAATGGCGATTGGAATCCACTGCATGCTGATCCGGCGTTTGCGTCGGCGTTTGGTTTTGCCAAACCCATCCTGCATGGCCTCTGCACATTTGGCTACGCTGCGCGGCACGTGATTCGTTCGTTTGCCAATGGCGATGCCCGCAAGTTCAAGAGCATCAAGGCGCGGTTTGCCGACAGTGTTTTTCCTGGCGAAACGGTGATCACCGAGATGTGGAAAGAAAGCGATACGCGCATCGTTTTCCGCTGCAAGATCAAGGAACGCGACAAGGTCGTCATCTCGAACGCCGCCATCGAGCTGTGGACGGAAATTCCGCAACCGAAAGCGAAGGCAGCTCCTGCGGCAGCAGCTGCAGCGCCTGTGGCCGCAGCGGGTCCAGCAGAAGATCCGAGCGCCGATGTGTTTATCGGCATTCGCGATTACGTCGAGAAAAACCCGCAGCTCGTTGAAAAGGTCAAAGGCATCTTCCAGTTCGATCTGAAAAACCCGAAGAGCACCTGGACGATCGACCTCAAGAACGGCAAAGGCGCGGTGTTCGAGGGACCTGGGAAGGACAAACCCGACACGACGCTCGAGATCGAGGCGAGCGATTGGCTCGCGATGGCCAGTGGTGGAGCGGATCCGCAGAAGCTCTACTTCGAGCAGAAGCTCAAGATCGGCGGCAATTTGATGTTGTCGCAGAAGTTGAACTTCATGAAGAAGATCGACCCGGAACAAGCCAAAGCGGCGATTGCGGCGCACAAGAAAGCCCAAGGCGGGGCAGCTCCGGCTGTTGCAGCGCCAGCCGCAGCCGCGGCGCCAGCTGGCGATACACCCGGGTCGTTGGCGGCGGACATCTTCATTGGCATTCGTGATTATGTCGAGAAAAACCCGCAGCTCGTCGACAAGGTCAAGACCGTTTTCCAGTTCGATCTGAAAAACCCGGACAGCGTCTGGACGATCGATTTGAAGAATGGCAAAGGCGCGGTTTTCGAGGGGCCCGGAGCGGAGAAATCCGACACGCAGCTCGAAATCACGGTCGAAGATTGGATCGCGATGGCCTCCGGCAAAGCCGATCCGCAGCAGCTCTACTTTGGCGGCAAGCTGAAGATTACGGGCAATTTGATGGCTTCGCAAAAGCTCAGCTTCATGAAGAAGATTGATCCCGAGCAAGCCAAGGCCGCGATTGCTGCTCACAAAGGCAAAGCTGCAAGCGGTGCAGCCCCGAAGGCCGAAGCCCCGAAAGCTGCGGCAGCTCCGGTAAGCAGTGGTCCAGGAGCCGCGGCGGTATTCGATGCGCTGAAGGAACGCGTGGCCAAATCGCCGGAGTTGGCCAAAGAGGTCGATGCCGTGGTCAATTTCCGCCTCACGGGTCCAGACAGCGAATGGCACCTGGATTTTGCCGGTGGCAATTCGACAGTCGGCTCGGGTCAGGGCAAAGATGCTGCGGCCGTCATTACGATGTCGACCGAGGATCTCGTGGCCCTCGTGAACGGCACGGAAAACAATGCGCGTCTATTCCAAACGGGTAGAATGCGCGTGGATGGCGATGTGCGCATTGCCTCGAATCGATTGGGAGTCCTGAAGGGTTTGCTCGGACAATCCGCCTAGGCGACGGAACGGAAACTGGAGGAGCTTGAAATGGGCAGAAGAGTTAATGTCATCGGCGTCGGGATGGTGAAGTTCCAGAAGCCTGGAGCGAGCGAAGACTACAACGTCATGGCGGCCAAGGCAGCCAAAACGGCACTCGCTGATGCAGGCGTCGAATACGGCGCCATCGAGCAAGCTTATGCGGGATACGTCTTCGGCGATAGCACCTGCGGTCAACGCGCGGTTTATGAAGTGGGTTTGACCGGCATCCCCGTCATCAATGTGAACAACAATTGCTCGACCGGTTCCACGGCGCTGTATTTGGGCCGGCAAGCCATTGAAGGGGGCTTAGCCGAATGCGTCTTGGTGGTCGGCTTCGAGCAAATGGAAAAAGGCGCATTGGGATCGAAATGGGGTGATCGTCCGAGCCCCGTGGACAAACACGCGGACGTCATGCAACGCGTGCAAGGATTCAATCAATCGCCGCCCACGGCGCAGATGTTTGGCGGGGCCGGACGCGAATACCGCTGGAAGTATGGCGCCAAGCGCGAAACATTCGGCAAAGTCGCGGAAAAAGCCCGTAAACATGCGAGCAAAAATCCATACGCGCTCTTTAATGAAGTCCTGTCGCTCGAACAGGTCATGGCTTCGCCCGAGGTCTTCGATCCGCTCACGCGTTTCCAATGCTGCCCGCCCACGTGCGGCGCTGCAGCGGCCGTGCTTTGCTCGGACGAATTCGCCAAGAAACACAACATCTCCAATCCCGTGTACATCGCCGCGCAATCCATGACGACCGATTACGCCTCGAGCTTCGGCGAGAGCATGATCAAAATGGTCGGCTTCGACATGGCCAAAGCTGCAGCCGACAAGGTTTATGCGCAATCGGGCCTCGGGCCGGAGGACGTACAAGTCGTCGAATTGCATGATTGCTTCACGGCCAACGAAGTGCTGACCTACGAAGCGCTGAGCCTTTGCAAAGAAGGCGAAGCCGAGAAGTTCATCTGGGACGGGCAAAACACCTACGGTGGTAAGTACGTGACGAACCCCTCAGGTGGTCTGCTCTCGAAAGGTCACCCCCTCGGCGCGACGGGTTTGGCGCAATGCACCGAGCTCGTATGGCAATTGCGCGGCACAGCTGAAGCTCGGCAAGTGGAAGGCGCGAAAGTCGCGCTGCAGCACAACCTGGGTCTAGGTGGTGCGTGCGTCGTGACGATGTACCGCAGGGACTGAGTCATCATCCATGACAAACCGGTGGGTCAACACCCGCCGGCCACGCCCCCTGATTCCCCAACACTGCAATCATCCTCCCACGGTGCATTTTCCTGGGTCATTTCTGACGCTTGGTGCACAGAATCGCTACGCATTGCGTTAGGCATGGACGGATTGCGCATTAAAAACAAATCGGATGACGATGATGGTTGACGCCCGGAAATGGCCGATGTACTCGATTTCGGATCTTTGGATCGAGAAGGAGCGTCGACGATGGCTGCCATCAAGATGAAGCTTACGCAATACGGTTATCCTGGTGATCCCTACATGGACTCGTACACGGCCAAAGGCCAAGGCGCGTACCATGACCTCGAGAAAGGGGTCTCGTGTGCCCTGACCGATGCGGCCAAGACGGCCCTCGGCGCGACAAAAGGTTGCTGGCTTCGAATCAGCTTCCCCTCGGGTGGCAGCATTGTGCGTCGTTATGACGATCGTGCTCCGCAATCGGAATATCGCTGCGATTTGTACATGCGCGCGGGCTTCGACAGCTCGTACCCCGATTACGCGGTGGTCGAAGTCACGGGCACTCCGCTCAACGGCGGCCGCTGATCGCGCCTCGTTTCGTTCCTGCCTCTCATCAATCAAGCCTCAAGATTGAACAATTCGTTCGCCGAACATCGCGCTGTTGCTGTGGCGTATCGGCACATTTTCCTGTATCTTGCATTTCGTGCTCGGTTCGCAGGGGAGGTCCTCGATGCGGCGACAACGAATGTTCGGTTTTCCGGTCCTGGTCACGTTGGCGTTGGTCATCGTGCAGCACGTTTCTTCGGCGCAAATCGTTGCTCCGGCGCCTTCAGCGCCGACGGCCCAAGGTTCGTCCGGTACGGATCAGGTGTTTGCCGCGGCCGAGATTTTGGATCGCATGGATAGCGCCCGCTCGACCGTGCGACGCATGCTGGAAGAAGCGCGTAAACAACGCGACGTCATCAAGACATTGTGTTTGGACGACAAACTCAATCAGATCGACGTTGCTTTACGGAATGCCCGCGATCACAAGGGATTCTACGACGATGCGGTCAAGAAAAACGACCTGGATCTGGCCACGCGAGAGATGACGGTTCTCAACGTGCTTCGGCAACGCTCCGAGCAAATCGTGAGCGAGGCAAATACCTGCGTGAGCAAGGAAGCGGAGACGGTGGGTCCTGCGGCCCTCATTGCCGACATCGATCCCAACATCGCGGACGAACCTGCCTATTATCCGCCGGGAATCATCATCATCGAGCCACCGCCCACGGGCAGCGTCATCAAGTAGTCGTTCGGCAGAACAAACCCACCGCCTGCGCGTTCCATTCGCCAAACCGCTCCCCAAAACGAAAGCGCGACGCATCTTGTGGATGCATCGCGCTCGCGTCGTGAAAGATTGTCACTTCAAACTGCCCCGGGGCAGCTTCAATCTTTCATCTTGATGCCGAGTTTCTTGCAGGACTTTTCTTCTCCGTCGCCGTTGTTGCAGGCGATACGATGGGCAGCTTCGGCTTTGGCGGGATCGGGAGACGTTCCTTCGCCATTGTCATAAGCAAACGCCAATTGGCTGCATGCTTCTTCGTCCTTTGCGTTGCAGCCGCGTGTCGCAAACGCGAACGCCGCTTTCAAGTCGCCCGCCTTTTTGGCATATTTATACGACGAATAACAATAATCCACATCGATTTCGCATGTGCGTCGGGCCACACGAACGGCGACTTGTGGATCGGCAGGAACGTCGTCGATACCATTGGTGTACACCTTCGCCAACTCGTCGCATTCATCGGCGCTACCGCCGAGACACGCTTTGGTCAAAAGAGCGACGCCTTTCTTGCCATCTTTGGGGATATCCTTCCCCTTGAAGTACATCTGCGCCAAACTCCAACACGACATCGCATTCCCAAGATCGCATCCGCGATTGTAGGCCTTTACGCCCGCCGCAATATCCAGGATCTTGTAGTATTTTTCGGTGTACATATCACCGGCGTTCTCGCATCCTCGACCAGCACCAGCATCACATGCCTTCTTCAGGTAGCCCAGAGCGACCTTGGTTTTGGCGGCGAAATCTGGCTCTTCGTCATCAGGCATCAAGCGTATGCCAAGCGAAGCGCAGCCATCTGCCAGTCCTCCGTCGCACGCTTTCCGAAATACAGGAATGGATGCCTCACGATTTTTCCCTTTGGCCAAGATCGTGCCGTAGTTGAAGCACGACTCGAGGCTACCTTTGTCGCATTGCTCCTTGCATTGCACTTCATTCTTTGCTTCACAGACGAACGCCACCTTCGCATCGCGGACGCAGATGCCGTCGTCTAGGGCAAACCCCGGAGGGCAGGGGTTTTTCGCGGCAGTTCCCGCCTTCTTGTCATTCTTCTTGTCGTCCTTCTTATCGTCCTTCTTGCCATCATTCTTCGCCCCACTTTCATCGTCACTTTTTCCAAGTGGAATCAGCTCGATGCGCAAGGGGGCCGCGCATTCGGAGGGTGGTGAATCAGAGTCCGATTTGGCAGCGCGGCAATCATCGAGCGATCCATCGGTCGTCATTGCTTTGCGTTCCGACGTGCTGCCACCCTTGGCGCCACGTCCGAACATTTCGACAACCCCCTCGACTTTGCCAATCGAGCCCGTTTGCATCGAAAATGCCCCGACCGTCGCCATTTGCACGTAATGCGTGGCTTCGTCACAACCACCCGTGAGCTGA
>DAOMZH010000360.1:0-9825 GCA_035437985.1 Polyangium sp. (in: bacteria)
CGTGGACGAATGTACCCGTTCACGGACACGCTTCGATCAATGCCACCAAGGGTCGGAACACCACGGTGCGTATGCCGCGCGATGGTCTTGGACACGAGCGCTCGCATGGCGTCGAAGTGACCAAACGGCCAAGATGAACCGAGCGGCACGCAGCCCGTCCCTTGCTTGCATCATAGCCCAATCTTCAGCGCCACATTCTTGGACGCCCCTTGCGTGGACGGATGTACGCACTAGCATCCGATAAGCTGAAAACATAGGTCTACGTGCGTGTACGGATGTACGCGCACGACGTGGGGAACAGTGCCGACACGGAAGACTCCAGACGAGTTTGCAAAGCGCCTTGGTGCGCGTATTCGGGAAAAACGACTCGACCGGGATATTTCGCTCGATGCCATTGTTCGCGGCGAAAACAACAGTACAAGCATGCGAATCAAAGACCCTTCTTCGGATCCACCCTTCCGCGCTTTTCTAATCCAAGCCGCTGCTCCTGATGGCATCGCAAGCGGCGCTTTTCGGATCCATGTCGCCCCCATCCACGTCACTTGACCGACTTTTGTGGTCAAGCGCGTTTCGACGTTGCCGAATCGCTCTTTTTGGATGTGCCCTGCATCGTCGACATCCAGCTGTGCTATGCGCTTCCTCATGTCGATGCAGCCATCTGTAAGCCGTACGTCCCGACGCCTGCTCGTGCTAGGGACTCTGGTCGCCATCATTGTAGGCTGTCTCCTCTATGCATTCATCGCAACTCTCCCTGTATTCTCGCCGGCAGGACGCCTTTGCGCAGACTTGCACCCTCGGATGCCAATCAGCGCGGTCCAGCAGCAGGCCGAGCTACTTGGCTTCGCATGGCAAGTGCATCCCACGTCGCCAGAGCCTGGGTCTTCTGGTTCGCCTGGCCGAGACAGCGCGATTCATATCAACTGTCACGAACGACCTGTGAATGGCACCGTGGAAAATGGCCAACGTGGCATGATTGATGTTTGCGAGGAGCATCACCTTGTACCATCGTCTGGGATGCTCTTCGCATCTCATGCTTGTCAAATTGTCTTCAAGGGCGGCGAAATCGAGCAATTTTGGCTTTATTCCGATTGATGCGCAACGTTCTCGCGCCGGAGAAAGAGGAATGAGGTGTTGGGTGACGTCGGCCCGCCAAGCTAACGCATCGCGTACAGATGTACCCGCGTCAATCGGCTCATTGACAGGTGACATGTCATGTCCGTGGACAAATGTACCCGACCACGGACGTATGGGAGAAGGACCAGAGGCGCCTGCGTACCAAACAACGTTTGCCACGCGAATCACGAAATGCGGTATGCTCACTCGCATGGGGAACACGGGGAAAAACGTCAGCGACGCAGAGGCGCTCGAAGCCTGGCAAATCGAAGTCCAAATCAACGCCGCGTATGCGAACGGGCAATATGAGCTCCTTGTCCCACTCGCAGAACGATGGCTCGAAATTCACGCTGCCCACCTCGCGAGCACCAGCGAGAAGCAACGCGAGATCCTCGAGAAACTCGGGGAAAGCATTCTGCGGCTCTGGTTGAGGGACGAAGCGAGTGAAGTGCTGGAAAAACTCTTGCCCGCGCGTAAGGCTCGTCTGAATGCCAGCCCATCGCCAACTGCTTTGATCTTGAACCAATTGGCCGAGTTTCACATGGCCCAAAAAACGGCCGATCGCGCCGAAGAATTGGCGCGCCGCTCGTTATCGATCCTTGAATCGATCCCCGTTGCGAGCCGCGACCTGAATACCTTTGCCGAAGCCGCAGACATTCTTGCCCAAGCGCTCGACGCTCGAGGCGAGTTTGTCGAGGCGGAAAAAATGTGCCGTATCGCGCTGGCCATCCGCGATGATTTTCACAACGAGCCGGCATCGACAGCGGAGTCTCTGTCGACACTCGGCCATATTTTGCTTCATCGCGGTGAGTTCGATGATGCGGAGCGAGCGCACACACGCGCCGTGTCGATTCTCGAGACAAAGTACGGACACTCCCACCCTCTGGTCGTGGACAAACTCATCTCCATGGGCGTTTTTTACGCGCATCGACAGCAAAATCATAAGGTGATCGAAACGTTCGATAAAGCCCGAAGGATTCTTGAAGTCGGCGATGGTCCGCGGCCACCGAGGTACGGACACGTCTTGCAAGTCCTTTCGCGTGCTTATTGGACGGATCGTCAACGTGAACATGCCGAAGGTTTTGCACGCCGAGCAGTCGCCTTTGGCGAAGAATGCCACGGGCCAGAGCACCACGAGGTGGCCGGGAGTTTGGCAAATTTGGCTGGAACGCTGTTCTTCTCCGAGGAAGCCCTCGATGAAGCGATTGTACTTTTGGAGAGGGCCGCCGCGATATATGAACGTGCGCCCGATGGTAATCACCAGAGGCACTTGCAAGTCCTGCAAAGCCTCGTACGCCGGCACGAGTTGAATGAGGCGTTCGACGATGCTGAAAGGCATGGCCGACGCGCGCTCGAGCTCGCCCGCGAGAGGTTTGGCGCAGAGCACGTCGAAGTTGCGACGTGTTTGGCGCTGCTCGCAAGCGTTGCGCACCGGCGTTTCGATCACGATGCGGCGTTCGAATGGGCCGAGCAGGCGGTTGCGGTTCGCTCGAAGTACGTCAAGGAAAACCCATCCGACATGTACGACGATCTGATGCTTTTTGGCGACATTCAGCTCAGCGTGGAAGACTTCGATGGAGCACGCGTGTCCTTTCGAGCGGCCATGGAGCTGGTGGAGAAAGCGCTCGATGCAGACCCGGAGAGGAAGGGCAAGGTGCTCGTGCAATGCGCCAAAGCGGCGGTGTACGAAGAAACGCCCGAACTCGCGGTCAAACTCTTGCGGGAAGCCGCGGATTTTCTTTCCCGAACGTTCGGCGAGACAGACTATAGGCTCCTCGATGTGCTCGAAGACCTCGGCGGAGAGCTCCTGCAAGTTGGCGATCTTGACGGTGCAGAGGCGGCATTTCAACGGCAGCTCGCGCTCACGGATATTTATTTCGATCCAGGCGATTCGCGGCGGGCTGTGCCCCGCGAATTTCTTGCCGGCTTGGCTTTACGACGTCGGGACTTCGCACACGCAGTGCAGTACAGCGAAGAGGCACTGGCAATTGTCGTGTCTGAGTTTGGCTCGGACAGCATGCGCCTGTGCACGCCGCTCGACACGGCCGCCGACGCGCATGTCGGGGAACGCAATGTGGAGCGCGCAAGGGAACTGTCGGAATGGGTAATTCGTGTTTTTCGTTTGCACCGCGGCGATGATGATGACGAACCGGAATTCCTGAAGCGGTGCGAGCGTCGATTGGCGATGTTTGCGAAGCAATGAGAACGCTACACCCGCGCAGCCGCGGGAATCCACCGGTACAGCGTCGGAACCGACACGCCGAGGTCTTTGGCGACATCCCTGGGCGGAATGCCGCTGGCGAGGAGCTTCTTGGCCGACTCGATTTTGCTGCCGGTCATTTTGGGTTTTCGTCCGCCTTTGCGTCCGAGCTGTCGAGCGAGCTCCAACCCAGCCTGGGTGCGCTCGACATTCAGCTCGCGCTCCATTTCGGCGAGGCTGGCCATAACGTGAAAAAAGAATCGCCCTGACGTCGTGCCAGTATCGATTGCGTCGGTGAGGCTTTTGAATTGGATACCTTGTTTATGCAATTCGGCGACCAAATCGATCAATTGCTTGACGCTGCGGCCTAATCGATCGAGCTTCCACACGACGAGGGTATCGCCCTTGCGGAGCATTTCGAGAATCTTGGACAAACCAGGACGGTCGGTTCGGGCGCCGCTCAGTTTGTCTTCAAAAACTTTAGTACACCCCGCTTTGGTCAATGCGTCCCGTTGCAATTCGAGATTCTGGTCTTGGGTCGAGACACGTGCATAACCGATCAACATGGGTCATCTCCAACGAGCGCGTTGACGCGCCAAGTCAGTGTCGCATTTGTTCGACGCGCTGCGCATACGTTACGCCGAGCGTCATGGGCCGTATCATGGGCGAAATTCTTCTCGAAACTCGTCGCGATGGTACGAATCGAGAATTTAGTTTCAAGAACTATTTTCGAGAATCGTAAGGTGTTGAAATCACGTACTGCACGCGGTGCGTCAAATTCTTTCTCACAAACCTTCGTTTTTGAGAAGCGATACACCGGAGGCTCGGACCTCCGCGGCGAAAATTGTGTGGGCACCCATCAACTCGGAAAAGTACGCGTGCTCAAACCTGAACCCCGGAGCCACCGTGGGCAGCAAGGAGCTCGTCGACCTGACGTATATACCTGGGAAAGTGCGAGCCAGTCGGGGGCCTGGCCGTCGGGACGGCCGAGAAGAACGACGCCGAAGCGGTGACGTGGTGCTTGCCTGTGAGCTGCTCCGGAGTCAACAGCGGAAGGGGCTTTACTGTTTTTTGCTGAGTGTAGAAAAAGGCTTCCCCTTATGACCAAATGGAAGCTTGTCATCGAATAGGCGCCACTCCCCCGCGTCGTTCTTCGAGAACTTATCACTGACATAAACAACGGTATCGGTCACCGGAACAATCACACCGGGACAAGCGGTGTCAAGTACTGCGAAAACCGGGTCGACCTTTTGGTCGACGCTATACCTGACCGCCGTAGTCGTGCCGCCAGTCAGCTTGTTTTCTTGCGTGAAAACATCCGTGACAGTAGCAGCGGAAACCGTGCCACATTCAATGGCTGCCTCCCCATTATTCATTTTCCACCAACGAAGAGTTGAGCTATCGAAAGTATAATTGGCCTTGTCCCCTTCCCCGCTCTTACTAAGAATCTTTGCCGCAACCAGCGCATTGCGACATTCGTCGGGGTCTCCCGTCACGAGCTTGGCAATGGTCTCCCCGCTCCCGACCACTGAAGAACCGTTGAACGTACAGAGAAGCTTGTCCTGAGAAACGAACCGATCACGTTCCGTATTGAGAACCAACGAAGCTTGAGCCACACTCAGCTTCTCCTGATACGCTTCGCGCTTTTCGAGGAATCGGCCAAGTTGTGAGAAGCCGAACCAAGCAACAACGGCAAAAAGAACGGTAGACAGCGAGAGAATGAGATTCTGTTTCATGACTTTCCTTTGGTGACGAAATAGACCCTACCAAAGGAACGGAGATGCCCGCTAGAAAATCGCGAAACTTTATTTCGCAGGCCGGGGTCGCGTGAGAAAACGGAGAAAATCGTACGCTAAGGGGTTTGCCGTCGTTGTAGCGGCCTGAATTTGCCAACTCCTGGTTTGTCGCCGCGCCACAGGTAGTCGCCCGTCAGGTTGATGTGCTCCCAGCCGTCGTGCGTGCGGTTGAACATCTGGTGCCGCCTCGAGCGCGTGCACGCACTCCTTCGGGAGCTAGACGAACGCGGCGTGCTCGAGCTGCGTCCCAACGCAGGACGGAAGCCTTTGCCGGATGAGGATGCGGCGCTTTGTCCGCCGGGGCCGCGGAAGGCGGTGTTTGCGTATGCGAGGTGGAAGGGCGAAGGTTTCGTTAAACGAAACTGAGCTGGCGCGCCGCACGCGGCGGTCGGAGGAAGAGCGTCATTCGAACGAGCACGTCGCGAGCCTTCTCGTAGAGGAGACCGAGGAACAAGCCACATGCCGTCTCGGTCATCTCGACGGACGTGGCACAAACCTTGGTTTTTCCGGACAGCAAAATGCTGTCATTTGGGTTTTCTGAGGCGACCCCTTATTTGATCCCTTCCCTAACGGGCTTGCTCATGCTAGGCGCCTAGGTGCGGACAAACCTTAAATCGGAAATTTAAATTCGATTATTTTGCTGGTTCGATGGGGTTCGGCCGTCCCCACAAAGAGACGATATCACTCAACAATTCCGAGCGAGCAAATAAATATTGAATTGGTGCTGCGCTGCGTACGTGTTAATTGCGTGCTCCGAAATTTCCCTCAGAATGGGGGTGCACTCAATAAGGAGGTGCAGCAGTGGAAATTTTGGCAGCATTCTTTTTTGGCGTTGCGGTTGGTGGTGGTGCGGTGCTCCGGACGCTGGTTCCGCCTGGAGGAGGGGGCGGCGGGAATCGCAGGCGCCTTCCTCCCCGATAGGCAGTAGGAAAAGTGGGCTCTCGAAAGGGAGCCCCTTTGCTTTTCGATGGGCGTGGTTAGTGTGGGCCCCCATGCCTGATCCCTCCGTCGTCCAAAAGGATCTCACCGGAAAGCCATTTGAACGCCTTGTTGCTGCGGTGCAAAAGAAGCTCGATAATGACGCTGACATTGAGTGGAACGCTCGAATGCGTGGGGCAAGTGGAACAAGCCGACAGGTAGATGTCGCCATTCGTGGACGCTGGGGTTCTGCAAAACTCTTTATCGCCGTGGAGGCCAAGGATTACGAGGACAAGGTCGACATCGGAATCGTCGAGTCGTTCATCGCAAAGCTAAAGGACATTGGTGCCAATAAAGGTATTTTAGTGTCCAGCGGCGGATTTACACGTGACGCACTACTTCGTGCGCGACAGGATGGCGTTGATACCTGTGTGCTCAGGCCGGCGACCAACGACGATTGGAAGAACCGAATTCAGTACATCGATTTGCGAGTTGCGGTGCGGTACGTGCAATTTGAAAATGCAACGCTGGTTCTAATGGACGGAGAACGCATTGCTATACCTTTCAACGGTGAATTGGCCCTAGTGTATGACGACGGGGTCGAAACAACGGTACAGGATGTCATGGCACATATCCTGACGAAACGAACCGAGTTGGAGGGACTTCATAGCGAGATCCGGATCGATTCCCCTGCGCACTACTTCAGGGACGATGCACGCCGACGACAAGTAAAAGGACTCATGGGAACATTCCGCCATGTGGAGGAAGAAGGAATCCACACTGTGACCAAGGTTCCGGAGGATTGGGTATTCGTTCAACACCTTCCCGACGGGGTCGAGGATGAAAAGAGCTTTTTCGTGTTCAAGGAATTGGAGAAGCTCGCCAACGACTTCAAGAAGGCATAAAGGGGAATGGGGGAGAGACCGAGCCCTTCCCTTTTGTGGATCGATCGACTAGGGTGGTCGGCCTGCAACCGAAGTTACCGTATGTTCTAAAAAGTTGTCGGTCTTGAAAGTCGCGAAGGGGGCATCGATGGTTCGAGCCACATTGGTTGTTGTAATGCTCGTCATGTTTGCAGGCTGTAACTCAAAGCGGGCGGAGCCTACACCCGTGGTGACGGCCACGGCGCCGAATTCGCCAGCACCTGCACTCGAGAAGCCACGGACACCAATCGTATTGGCGCAGCTCACGGGAAGTCCAAAGCATATTGCAGTCGACGCCAATGCCGTTTACGTGACCGAACATGATTGGAACGCCGACAACTTACCCACGAAGATTGTGCGCATTCCCCTCGACGGGAGCAAATCAACGGTACTCGCGACGAACCAGCACAACGGGCAGAGTATCGTTGCGACAAAAGATGCTCTCTTTTGGCTTGTTTCTGGCGATGTGGACAAAAATATCCCCGATGCGGTCGTGAAGCAACTCCTCACTGGTGGGCCGCCGAAAAATATCAGCAAGGTGTTCGTCTTTTCCGATGCGGCCCTGGTGGCGGATGCGACCCACCTGTACTTTGGCGACAATCGAAACGACAAAGCCGTGCTCATGAAGCTCGCAATATCAGGTGGAAAAGCCGAAGAAATCGCGGCATCCAGTTTCGATTCGATTGCAGTGCTTGCTGTCGACTCGACGAATGCGTATTGGGTCTCGTTGGGTGATATCCTCAAAGCTCCCCTAGCCGGAGGCGCGGCGACGGTGCTGGTGAAAAACACCGGGTTGGGTAATGTCTGGGGCCTGGCGAGTGACGGCAAACACCTCTACTGGACCGACCGCAACAACTACCGAAGCGACGACGCCAATACAGGTGCCGTACGTCGGATCCCGGTTACTGGAGGCGCCATCGAAACAATCGCGAGCGGGTTGCGCGGTCGTCCGTGGGACATTGCCACGGATGCGACCCACGTATATTGGGTCATCAACGCAGAAAAGAATGGTGGCGTCATGCGCGCTGCAAAAACAGGCGGGCCCGCGTCCGTCGTCGTTGGTGGCCAGTCTTCGCCCGTTCACCTTGCGCTGGATGAAGACTACGTCTACTGGGCGAACGCGGGTGGGGATCAAGCGGTTGGGAAGGCGCCGAAGGCGCCGTAAAAGGCGATGTGTGTACACGTGTCGTGTGCACGGTTGGCAACGAACTGGGCGACTTTGTCCGTTGCATCGGTGAGTGGTCGGTATATCGCGTCACAAGTGACGCGATATAATCTCAAAATGTATGTTTGGTTTTCGAGAACGTTTTCCACTGCCGGCCTCCATTTTTACGGGATGCAAAGATTTAAAAGCACGCTAACGTCATTTGATGTGGAATTCGCGACGGCAATGTCTGGTTTGCCGTTGCCATCGAAGTCGGCTGCTATTATCGCTGACTCTCCCATACCACGAGGGTATTGTGCTTTCTTGACAAATGTGCCATTGCCCTCATTGACCATGAGTGTTACGCCGTTGCTCAGGTCGTTGCCGGTGGCAATGTCTAATTTACCATCGCCATCAAAATCGGCCAATGCTACGGCTCTTGGTCCATCCGTTGGGATATACTTCGCAGTCGCAAATGCTCCGCTGCCCTGGTTAAGCAATACGTTCAACCAATTTTGATTTCCTGTAACCATGTCGAGCTGCCCGTCATTGTTCAAGTCCCCCACGACGACATTTGTTGCAGAATTATTTACGTCACCGATCTCAGTGGCATTACCGAAAACGCCACCACCTTGATTGATGAGTATGTTCACGGGGTCAAACAGGGATGCGATCACAATGTCTGGAAGTGTATCGCCATTGATGTCACCGACTGCTACACCACGGTGGTTGAACCCCCCGTTATAGCTCGTCGGATTGCCAAATGAACCATTACCAAGATTAAGCAGAACACTCACGGTATTGTAACTCCCGCTGCCATTCCAGTTCGCTGCAATGACGTCGGGCCAGGTATCAACATTGACGTCAGCGAGAGCTATGGCGAGGGTACTAGAGCCAGCGCTGTAAGCGACTGCGGGGGCGAATGTGCCACCACCTTGATTGAGGAACACTTTAACACCACCACCGTCGAACCCCAGCGCAAAATCCGGTCTGCCATCGCCATTCAAATCAGCCGCCGCAATGGCCATAGGCATCGGTCCTGCAGCGTATTGGGTTGGTGTGAGAAATGATCCATTTCCTTGATTGATCAATACACTCACGTTGTTGCTGCCAATGTTTGCCGTAGCCAAGTCCAAGTTGCCATCGCCGTTAAAATCGGCAGTCACAATGGAGTAAGGGCCACCGCCGACAGCATAAGTGATTGGTATAGTCGGTACGCAAGTGCCTCCACCCGAGCCCCCCGAGCTCGCTGTGCCGCCTGAACCCATACCGGCACTACCTGTTGAGCCTCCCATGCCGGCGACACCGCCCGAGCCCCCGGTGCCACCTACGCCCATACCTGCTTCGCCGCCGGAGCTACCTCCGCCGCTTCCAGCGGTCGTGGATGTGGAAGATGACGAACTGCAACAAACACACGCGACAGCAATCCCGGCAACGGCTACTCGCCACGAAATTATTGCGACACCCATAAGTTTGCTCCCGATATCACAAAGCGGTAACGTTCCAAAGGATCGCACGTCGATACATGGCTTACAACAAAATTTGTCTGATCAGGCTGATGCGTTTGGCGCTCAAAGTTGTCGACTCCCGGTACGCCGTAGCGCGCAGCCATTTTCGTTCTCGCAAACGAACGTTATCGGTGCGCCAGGAGAAGCCTGGGTGAGGAGGAAGTAGCGACAGAACATACAGAAACCTCACGGTGAAACCCATGCGGCGAATGAGTATCAGTAG
>DAOMZH010000361.1:0-9823 GCA_035437985.1 Polyangium sp. (in: bacteria)
CAGGTGACGTCGATCCAGTCGAGAGGCTCATCGATGTGTGTGACGCGTACCGCGCGCCCGTCGAATTTTCGTGTCGATCCGGGATCTGCGGACTGTGCCGAGTGGAAGTGCTCGAGGGTCAAGAGCTGTTGTTGCCACCGGTCGATGACGAGCTGGAAACGTTGGCTTTCTTCGATGCTCCGCCGACGCATCGCCTCGCATGTCAGGCACGTATGCGGGGCACCGAAGGGCACGTGCGTTTGCGCTGGGCGGCTCGAGATCGTTAATCCGCATCGGATTCGCCAGCGTCGACGTCTCCAACGATGCGGAAACAAGCACCGGCGCGACAAACGCGATCGCTACCGCATTCGGCATCGGACTGGCAGCCGGGATCCTCGCTTTCGCCGATCGCACATCCTGACAAACCCAGCGCAAGTATGTTTGCCAAGAAAAACGCGCGACCGACGGGAGACCGAAAACCCATGGACCAAAGCTCATCAGGGCCGTTGGACTACGGCAAGGCGCATCTCGGAGAAGCGCTTGCTATCGTGAGGACGATGCGCTGGCTTCGAGCTTCGAGTTTGCTGCTCGCGATGTTTTTTTTCGTGGGGTGTGGAGCCGAGCGTCCGGGTTCGATTGGTGCGCATCTGAGTCGCGACAATGAAACGGGCTCGCTCTACGTGCAGGATCTGTTTCCGGGTTTGGCTGGAGAACGTGCAGGGCTTTTGCCCGGTGACGAGATCGTCATGATCGACGGGCACTATGTGCGGGAGTTCGAAGCCGCACGGATTCGAGAGATGCTGCGGGGTCCGGTGGGGACGGGTTTGCGCTTGACGGTGGTGCGTGGAGATCTTGTTTTGCGGGTGCGTTTGTCACGTTCGGAGCTTCGTGAGGCGCAGGAAGAAAAACCCAAACCGCGGATCGAAACGCTGAAAGAATAATCGTTTGACCTGAAACGATTTCAGGATCCGGCGAGAGCGTGGACGTCGGCGTGATGTTTGTCGGCGTAGAACGAGAGGACATCGACGGCATCGCGGATCTCGCTGGGATCCAGGTGTTCGATGCGGTACTCGGCGCTCAAGATGACGTCGCCATCGTCGTCGACGGAATACTTGGCGAGGTTGATGTCGCGGTTCAGACGAAGGAGGCGCGACATGAGCTCGTCTGCGGTGTCGGGATCTTCAGGGAGTTTGGCGTAGGGAATGACAGCGAATGTGACAAACAGGGGTTCTACATGGATGAACAGGGGAAATATGCGATCTCGGCTGCGGAACCGGCTGCGCAGCGTCGATTCGGAGAGCAATTCGACGGGCCAACCTTCGGCTTTGAGGACGCTACGGATGTCTTCAAGGATCATCGAGCCCTATCATCAGAGTTTTTCGCGTTGCGGCAACGTGAATAACGCTTTCCGAGTACCGTCCACCGTCCTCGTGGCGTTCATGCCCTCACGCCCCGTAAGATTTCCGGCCGACTCACGTGCCGACCAGGTCGAGGTCGGACCAACGATCCTTTTGTCCGTGGACGAGATGAGCGTTGGTCCGGCATCGTGTTGTCGTTTTCAGGTTCCCGTTCGACGCACCAGCTCGAATATGCCGCGTTGCATCGTGAACCGAACCGGTCAGGCGAGACTGTTCAGGAGGCTCTTGCTCCTTGATACGATCGCGGCAAAAAGGAATTCTTTCGGTAGCCCAGAGCGCGCAGGTGCCCGAACCGATGGATGGAGGTTTTCAAATGATGCGTCGTAAAGCGGTGATTCAGCTTCTCAGTGCGTTGACGATCCTCGCGGGGATCGGTTTTTCCCAAGACGCCAAAGCGGAGGCCGAGTTCAAGATCAAGATCGGCACTTTGGCGCCGAAGTCGAGTCCTTGGGGCAAGGTGTTCAGCGTCTGGGAGAAGGCGGTTTCCGAGAAAAGCGGCGGGCGGCTCGAGGTCCAGTTCTTCTTCAACGGGCAACAGGGCGATGAGAAGGCGATGGTCGGCAAGATGAAAGCCGGCCAGCTCGATGCAGCAGCCATCACCGCGGTTGGTCTCAGCGCAATCTACAAGCCCTACCTCGCCCTTCAGATGCCGGGGCTCTTCAGCACCTGGGGCAAACTCGACGCCGCTCGAGAAGCGTTGCGACCCGAGTTTGAAAAAGGCGCATCGGATGCTGGCTTTACGGTCCTTGGCAACGGTGATGTTGGTAAGGCGTACGTGATGTCCCGGGGTTTTGAAATCCACACCCCCGACGACTTGAGAGGCAAGAAGCCCTATACGTGGCGCGACGATCCTAGCTCCGGCCTCGTTTTTCAGGTCATCGGTGGCATCACGGCAGTTCCGCTGAACATTCCCGAGTTGCTCCCGAGCCTCAACACGGGCGCGGTTGACATCGTGATTGCCCCGGCGCTTGCTGCCGAACAACTTCAATGGTCGACGAAGCTCGATCACATCTCTTCTGAGCCCGTAGGGTTTGCCATCGGCTCGCTCGTCGCCTCGTCCAAGAAGCTCGACTCTCTCCCGGCCGATTTGAAGGCCATTCTCGTCGACACGGGCAAGGTTGCAGCCGCTGCGCTGACCACCCGCATTCGCAATGAAGACGACGCAGCATATGGGCGTTTGAAGGGCAAAATGACGGTCGTCACGTTGTCGTCCGATGAGAAGGACAAGTGGAAGTCCATCTTCAAGCAGGCGCGTGCTCGAATGGGTCAAGGCACGTTCAGTGCTGATCTCGTCAGCCGGCTCGAAGGTATGGGCGGCTGATCTCGTCCCCTCCCAAACCTGGTGCATGAAATGCCGGATCGCCTCGTGGTGGTCCGGCGTTTCATTTTTCTGCAGTCGCTTGCGTTGACGGTCCAGCGTCCACAGCGTATGCGTACGCTCCGCTAGTTCCCCGAAGGAGCATTCATGCGCCGGTATCAGTTCACTTCAGAGTCCGTAACGGAAGGCCATCCCGATAAAATTTGCGACCAGATCTCCGATGCCATTCTCGACGGCATCCTCGCCCAAGATGCGGCAGCGCGCGTCGCATGCGAGACGATGGTCAAGACCGGCATGGCGATCGTTTCTGGGGAAATCACCACGACTGCGTGGGTCGATATGCCCGTCGTCATTCGCAACACCATCAAAGACATTGGGTACACCGACGCGTCGATGGGTTTCGACTACGAAACTTGCGCCGTATTGACGGCGATTGAAAAACAAAGCCCGGACATCTCCCAGGGCGTGACCGAAGGCACCGGCTTGCACAAAGAGCAAGGCGCCGGTGACCAAGGCATGATGTTCGGCTACGCGACCGATGAGACGCCTGATCTCATGCCCGCACCGATTGCGTACGCGCACCGATTGGCCCGCAAACTTGCCGAAGTCCGCAAGTCGAAAAAGGTCGATTGGCTGCGTCCGGACGGAAAAACCCAGGTCACGTTCGAGTACGAGAATGACATACCCGTGCGCGTCGCCGCGATCGTTTTGTCGACGCAACATGGTCCCGACGTCAAACACAAGACCATCGTCGAAGCGATGCGTTCGCTCGTGATCGACAAGGTCATTCCGGAAAAGTTCATCGACAAAAACACCAAGATCTACGTCAACCCCACGGGGCGTTTCGTCATTGGTGGTCCGTTTGGCGATGCGGGTTTGACCGGACGCAAGATCATCGTCGACACCTACGGCGGCATGGGTCGTCATGGTGGTGGCGCGTTCAGCGGCAAAGACCCCACGAAGGTCGATCGATCGGCTTGTTATTACGCACGGTACGTCGCGAAAAACGTCGTCGCCGCCAAACTCGCTTCGCGTTGCGAAGTGCAGATCGCGTACGCCATCGGCGTTGCGCAACCCGTCGGCGTCTTTGTGAACACGTTCGGCACAGGTCGCATCGCTGACGAAGTGCTCGAGAAGTACATCCTCGAAAACTTCGACATGCGTCCCAAAGCCATCATCGAACAACTCGATCTTTTGAAGCCCATCTACAAGCGCACGGCTGCGTATGGGCACTTCGGTCGGGACGAGTTCACCTGGGAGAAGACGATTCGCGCCGAGAAAATGCGCGACGATTTGCTCCACCCGACGACGTCCACGCCGACCAACGGCGACGGTAAAGGCAAGAAGAAGGGCAAGAAGTCCGCTTCCAGCACCGACGATCACGCCTGAACAACATCGCGCTCGTGCCCCTCCTCCAACTCCTCCCACACCGCCCGGATCGAGCCGAGTCCGTGACAGCCTCGTCACCCATGGGCTACGGTTGATGCTCTTGGATTCGGGCCATTGACGAAACGGACGTGGTCATTGTTCGGACCACGTGCCACTTCGTTGGTGTCCTCATCGTTACTTCAATGAACACTTGGATGACTCACTTCATCCAAAGCCGGCAGGTTTGTCGCCATCGAGGGTCGGGCTCGACCCCGTAACGTTCTTTCCGTCTTCGAGAGGTCTCTGCATGAAGCGGCTCAATTCTTATGCGTGGGTTGTTCTCGTTGGATTGTCGGCAGCCATCGGCGCGAGCGGCGGTGCTTGTGCAACGTCAAAAGAAGGTCCCCTTGGTAGCGGCGCTCAAGCGGGCGGCATGGGGGGCCTCGGGGGGTCCGGGGGCTCCGGGGGCTCCGGGGGCGACGTCATCTTCCCGTCGGCATCCAGCGGAATGGGCGGCGGCATGCTTTGCGACCCAGGTTTGCTCGATAAAGACGACGATGGCGACGGCTATTCGGAAAACGAAATGGACTGCAACGATTGCGATCCAAACGTGAATCCGGGCGCGGTCGAAGTCCCCACGCCCACAGGGGCACCCGATGGTGGCGTGGATGATGGCGGACTTCCCGCCAAACCCGCGGATGAAGATTGCGACAAGCTCATCGATGAGGCGCCCGCGCCATGTGACATGGGCCTGATGTTCAACAGCGAAGATCCCATCGAAGCCACCAAGGCCATCGGCATGTGCCAGTTTGTCAAGTCCGCAAAGTGGGTGCTCGCCGATGGCAGCGATGTCCCGACGGATCCGACGCAGCTGTCGAAATTCCACCTCGGCCACGGCATTTTGACCAAGTTTGGCACGAACAACAAACCGCAAGAAGGCAGCCGAATGTTGATGCTTTCTTCAGGTACGGCGCGCGATGCGACGACAGGTGGCTCGGTGCCCCGCAATTTCGACAAGGGCTACACGAGCAATGCGCCTTATGGTTTCCCCAAGCCGAGCCCCGCATGCCCGGGGGTCACGACGAAACTTCCCCACGATGCGACAGGCATCCAAATCGAAGTGAACGTCCCGACAAACGCCTTGAGCGCTTCGTTCGATTTCCAGTTTTTCACGTACGAATGGTCGCGATTCATCTGCAAAGAGTTCAACGACTTCTTCGTTGCGCACGTCGAGCCTTTCCCGAAGGGACAAACCGACGGAAACATCGCTTTCGACGGAAATGGCAATCCCATCAGCGTCAACAACGCGTTCATCAATGCCTGCGGTTGTCCGGGCAATCCCCCGGGCACTTGCACGGCCGTGAGCCCCGTCGGCAACTTCGACTTTGCTTGCGCCCTTGGCAACACGTTCCTTGCAGGTACGCCCTTCGCCACAGACGACGCATTGCCAGGATGGACCCATGGCTCGACAGGTTGGCTCCGCACGACCATGGCCGTCACGCCCGGAAGCACGTTCCGCATTCGCCTCGTGACCTACGATTCCAGCGACGGAAACCTCGATTCGAGCACGCTCATCGACAATTGGCAGTGGTACGGTACGCCCGGCATGGCGGGCACGATCGACATCCCGCCCAACTGATGCTTTCCCCACCCGCCCGCGCCTTGCATGCGTGATCCTCTTCCTGCGGGACAATCTCGTTGCTGATACAATCGTTTTACCGGTGCACCCAAGCCGAGTGCCCCGGGATGGCGCTTGGTTTTGCTCTTTGGCGCTCTTTGGCGCTCTTTGGCGTTGCCGCAGATGGAGAAGGATCATGAAGCGGAGCAACCTGGTTTTTCTTGGTGTGGCTGGGTTTGTCGCAGCAGTGCTGGCACCCATCGCGTGCAGCCCCGTTGCTCAGCGCCTCCCTGACCCCTGCGCCGATGACCCCAATGCATGCGGCACTTCCGGAGGCGGAGGTGGATTTGGGCCAGCCTCGAGTTCCAGTGGCGATGGGGGGACCAATTTCGTCACGAGCTCTTCGAGCGCTTCCGGCGCCGGTGGCGGGATCATCATGTGCGACAACGATCCCAACATCGACAACGATGGTGATGGAACCACGGAAAATCAGGGCGATTGCAACGACTGCGATCCAAACGTCGGACCCGGAGCTGTCGAAGTTCTTACGGACCCAAACGATCCCCAAGCCCCAATCGCCGACGAAGATTGCGACGGAACAGCCGACAACGTTGCGCCTTTTTGCGATGACAACCTCATGCTCGACGACATCACCGCGGAAAGTGGTGTACGAGCCGTCGACATTTGCCAATTCGTGAATCCTGGCGAGGCCAAGTGGGGCGTACGGGAAGCCTTGTACGTGCGCGCCAATGGCGCGCCTGCACCACCCAATCTCCAGGCCGGACTTCTGGCCAATTTCGGCCCCAACGTGGCTCCCCAAGGTGGCAGCCACCTTCTTGTTTTGTCCACAGGACGGGCTCGTTTGCCCGGACAACCCGACGCTTGCAACATGGTGACTTGCTCCGGATCGGGAATGGGCGTGCCCCCCATGGGTTTTCCGCAGGACCCCATCAATTGTCCGGTCTCTATGACGATCAGCGACGACGTGGGCCTTCAAGTGCGCCTACGCGCGCCGACCAATGCCACCGGCTACAAATTCAGCTTCAAGTTTTACACGTTCGAGTATCCGGAAAACATTTGCGGCATGTACAACGACCAATTCATTACGTTGGTCAATCCCGCACCACTCGGCGCCATTAATGGCAACATATCCTTCGATAGTCAAAAGCACCCCGTCAGCGTGAATATCGCGTTTTTCGATGTTTGCGACTACAACGCCGCTTTTCCGCAATACCTTTGCGCAAACGGCCCGAGCGAAATGAACGGCACGGGATTCAATACCTGGAACAGCGCCGGAGGTACCGCCTGGCTCGAATCCCAAGCACCCGTTCAAGGCGGACAAGACGTCACCATTCGCTGGACCATTTGGGATACCGGCGATTCCGGCGTGGACTCGACGGTCATTGTCGACAATTTTCAATGGATCGCCAAAGGCGGCACCGTCGTTGTCGGGACCAACCCCATCCCCGATCCGCATTAGTATTACCGCGCCAAACTTTACGCGGACATACAGCCCAATCGAGACACCGCCCCAGCGAAGCCCCCCACAAGACCCACCCAATCAAGACATCGCCTCGATAAACACACCCAAACGATCCGCCCAATCAAGACATCGCCTCGATAAACGCACCCAACCGGCCCACCCAATCGAGACATCGTCTCCCCCAACGCACCCCAAACACCCACCCAATCGAGCCGTCACCTCGCCCGACACCCCCCACGGGCCCACCCCATCGACAGATCGGCTCGATCGGGGGCACCTCCAGGCTAGACACCTCACAAAACTGACGCCCACAAGACGTCAGGGACATCCCCATTTTCCTCGCCCATTTTCATCGACAAATGTTAATCGGTAGCCATGACGATCACACTTCCTGATCCCTCCTTGTATATTCGTCCACCGGTCATGACGCTTGCCGGGGGCATTACCCTTTGTAACGTCATCGCCAAGGCATGTCCCACGACCATGCCTGCATTCGTCAAAAAAGGCGCCGCGCACTTGGCCGATGTTGCCGAAGAAGCCCAAAAAGCACATGTCGCTCGGAAAAAAGCCCTCGGCCAAAGCAATGACGACGCGCAAAGCATCGACAAATGGGCCGATCGTTCGTGGAGCGCCCTGCGCGGACGCCTCGAAATGGTCACCCTCCTGCCCCCGAACCTGTATCCAGATGCCAAACGCGCCCAAGAAATCCTCGATGCGCTCTTCGATGAAACGGGCCTGGCGTTTCTGACCCAACGATATCCCGAACAACACGCCATTGCCACCAGCTATCTGCGCCGAATCGACCAAGAAGGGCTCGCCGTCGATATCGATCGCCTCGCTGGCGCAGATTTTCTGGCCAACGTCCGCACACAGCACAATGCATACGGCACAATGGTCGCCCGCATGCTCGAACGCGAAGACGCCCTGAGTGATGATTTGGGCGAACACGTGCGAGCAATGGGACAAGCGCTCGTGGAGTATGCGACGAAGGTGCTGGCATCGGTTGATCGCGACCATCCTGCGACAATTCAGGCGGCCTTGATTGCGTTGCGCCCCATTGACGTGTTTCGCGAGAACACGCAAACGCGCCCCGCAGCGCCCCAAGAATCGGCCCCGACGCCGGAAGGTGCACCTACCGAGGGATGACTCCGACACACGTGGACGCGTCCGGGGCGCGGCTATGACCGCAGCTTGTTGCATTACTGTGCGATGCCGCGCCGCCGACCACTTCGCCGCCAACGCCGCCAATCGTTGCGGCAAGACCACCCGGCGAGCTGCCCAATGGCTAAGCCAATTCGAGCTTCGTCCGACTTTTTGGCAACAACGCCCAATTCATCCGCAATCGAGTGCCGTCATTCTTTTACTTTTTCGAGGTCCAATCCTTTCAGCTTCGCCGCACGAAGGATTTTCGCAGCTTCATCCCCGCAAATGAGAAGCGGATGCTTTTCATCGTTCGATGCGAATTCGACCAAAACAAGCGGATTGTTTCCGACGTGCATTACGCCATTTCGAGTTCGGTGAACTTGGCGCCATAGCAGCCAACGCGTTCCATCGCGTTTTTGACGGTTTCGGAGACGACAAGAACGACCTCCCAATACTCAATGCGGAAGAAGTGCGCGTCGGGAGGAATGGATTTGCGATCAAGCACGAGTTTGGTTACCTGCCGGTAATGTCCTGCCAGGTCGGCCCGATGGTCATTCTTGGTCCACTTGAGGTACTCCGAACGCCGCTCATCAATGCACCGGATCAAACGGAGTGCATTTAGAACTATCCTGCCTACCTGGCCAGAAATAGTGATCGGAATGCATTGCACGTCCGATCTAACAATTGACCTTATTGCATCAGCAAGTTCCTGTGTGGCAATTGGCACTCCGAATGTCGTGTGACAAAAGTCGAGGACATGGCCTACATGGTAAACGTCTGCGCGTAATGGCCGAGTGTCTTCTAGAAGCATTCCAGCGCTAAGGCGAGGCTCGGTGCCATCGGGTAGAACAATTTCTCCGACGTGCCACCGGTGCCTCTGGCGTGTCGACATGTCATCACACAGATCAAAATACCTCATCGTCAGTGCCTCGTTATCAACTGATTGAGCGCCGAACCTGGTGCTGCTGTTTCCGTCCGAATCGTATCAAGTTCTCCGCGAAACGCTCGTGTATATGCATCACCGCTCAAACCTTTCGTGACATTAGTGAGGCGGCGATGTACCTCCCTATGGTACGCCTCCGGATGCGGTCCACTATGTCCAGGAATCCGCACCTTATTTGCGGCATCCGTGAGGCTCATCCCTGCTTTTGCTGCCATCTTTTCAAACAACGGTGACCACGGTCCACCCTGCGCCGTCGATACGTAATTCTTGTTCGTCATCACGTGATGTTCATGCGGCGCACCGCCTTTCGGCGGCCCCCGCGACGTCCTCGGTCCCGCTTTCGGCCCCAGCTTCTTCGCCACGACCACCGCGACAACCGTCACGGCCACACCCACCGATTCGACCCCGACGGTGTACCAGTCCCCTTCCTGAATGGCAAAACCCAAGTTCACGACACCCATCAATGGGTTGGCCGTATTGATTGCGTCGACAATACCACCTTGCTCGTACGCATCAATGGCGTTTAATGTCCCTTGGACTTGCCCAATGATCG
>DAOMZH010000362.1:0-9813 GCA_035437985.1 Polyangium sp. (in: bacteria)
TCATCCCGAGCGAAGCCGCCCGAAGGGCGGCGCAGTCGAGGGACCTCGTCTTGTCCATGCGTCGACAGAAAAGGTCCGCTCCGCGCTTCGCGCTCCGGTCGGGATGACGAGCGTTGATGGTCATGGCCTCGCAGGCTAGCACGGCGTTAGATTGTCGCCATGCATCAGGAATTCCTGCCGCCCGGGATCGTGATCCTGACCGGTGCGGGCATCTCCAAGGAAAGCGGCATCGACACCTTCCGCGACAAGGACGGGCTGTGGAGCCGGGTCGATCTCGAGGAGGTCGCCACCATCGAGGCCTGGCATCGCGACAAGAAGAAGGTCCTCGATTTCTATAACGACACCCGCCGCTCCTTCCGCTCCGCCCATGTCGAACCCAACGCCGCCCATCGCGCGCTCGCCCGCCTGGAGCAGGAGTATGAAGGCGAGGTCACGGTGGTGACCCAGAATATCGACCCGTTGCACGAGATGGCGGGCTCCAGGAACATCCTCCATATGCACGGCCGCGACGGCGAGGTCCGCTGCATGAATTGCAGCGCCGTTTTCGAGTCCGACGTCGATCTCACGCCCCAATCGGTCTGCCCCAGCTGCGAGACGGTAGGCGAGCTCAGGCCAAATATCGTCTGGTTCGGCGAGATGCCGCTCCACATGGACGAGATCTACGCCGCCCTGGAGCGCTGCGGCCTGTTCCTTTCGGTCGGCACCTCGGGCGAGGTCTATCCGGCCGCAGGCTTCGTCCTGCATGTCCGCCGCAGGGCAGCATGATCCAGCACCACCAGCATCGGAGAATCGCTTTGCCGCCAGGCCAAATCAATCGCGTTTTGCAGGGCTTCGAGCAGCGTTTTTCCTTCGGGAACCTCGCCCAAGTCATAATCGAGGTAGATCTGATTGACGAGCCATGACAAAGGCGGCGTTTGCCCTGGCCACGCGTCGATGCTCACGACGCGCGCGTCTTGGGTTTCCTGCAGCGTCGGAATCACCCCCGCTTGCATCAACGACGACTTCCCCGCCCCGGACGGACCAAACACCGTCGTCGCGCGCCGCGCCAAAATCTGATTGGCTAGTTTTTTCACCACCGTATCTCGGGCGAAAAACCGCGACCTCTCGTTGATGGAATAGGGCCGCGGGCCAGGGAAAGGATTGGTGCTCATGGTCCCGCCTTTTCAGCCATGGCCGCGAACGCCGCTTCGAGGTCCCCAATCGACGTCTCGAGCACCTCGATACCCGCACCTTTCCCCGGTAAACCTGTCCCTGAGCCCCACATTGCCCCTTCGCGATCGTCCGGCTCGATCACCGCCAAACTCGTCCGTTGCAGCCCTCGCTCGTACAGCGTATGCAAAAGCATGCGATGATTCGCCGTGAGCATCGACAAACCCAGAATCAACGTCGGTCGATATTCCAGTGTCCGCCGCAGCGCATTGCCTAGATCCTCGGGCAGCACTTTGGTTTTCCACAATTCACGCAAACCCAAATAATAATCGTCTTCCGTGAGCAAAGGCGGCGTAAAGACTTCATCCGGCGTATACCCACGATACGGACGCAAAATCAAATATTCGTCGTCGAGGTTCACCTCGGCCGGGGCTTTGTCGAGCTCCTCCCATTCTTCGACGCCTGATTCCCGCTTCAGCACCAAGGCCCCGCCGTCTTGCGGCTGAATCACGTAGATCGTCCGCTCGGGGTGATGCTCGGCCAAACCTTGTTCGAGCCACGGATTTCGCAACAGCGTCGTATGCACGCCCGGTGGAAGCAAACGCGCCACGGCGGAAAAAACCGGAGGGCCTTGCATACTCGCCCGAAATGCCTTTTGGAATTCGTTGCCCAGTTTGTCTGAACCTCGATGCAGGGCAAACCATTGCGCCAGGGTGCTCATGGGCAAACCATTGGGAGCCTGCGAGATCTTGGTGAGCTCTTGATGAAGTTTGTCCCGGAATTTGTCGAGGGCTTTGCGGTCCTGCCTCCAGCGATCTCCAAGGACCAATGAAAACGGTCCCCGCAGAATACGCGCCAACCCCGACGGAACTTGGCCTGCTTCCGCCGAAATCGTCACGCTTGGTTTGGGTGCCTCGACCTTGCGATTTTTGAAGTCGAACACGCGGCCTTCGGGACCTCGCACATACGCGACTGGATTCAGCGCTTCGGCACTTCCATCGTATGCGCCAATCATCGCGCGCCGAGCTTCGTTCAAGGCAAACGCGACATCGGCCACCGGACGATCGATGCCCGTGAGGGCCCGGTAAAACTCGGTCGTACAGGTCAGAGCAGCTTTGGCTCTGGTTGGCCAGGAAAACGCCACGACGGCATCCGCCCCTGCTTGCGTGAGGATCTGCGCCGCGGATGAAAACCCTGGCGATAACAATGCCGATGTCGATGACGCGGCGGTTTCACAAGCTTCCAGCACGACGAGTCGCAACATGCCGCGGAAACTCGCCGCGATCTGCTGCGCCAGCACTTCGACCGGGAGCCACTTCTCTTCGTCGTCATCGTCGCTCATGCGCAAACACGGCCGCCCGCGCGAGTCGATTCCGCCATGTCCCAAGAAGTGAATGACGTTCGGCACAGGTTCACGCCGAAGCCGATCAAAGATGCCTGGCACCTTCGCCGCCACACCCTGCACCGGATCGAGCCACTCGATCTCGCCCGTATCGATGCGCGCTTGCAACGCTTGTTTCAGGTTCACCAAGCTCGCTGCATCCGTGGGCGCAATCGCGAGCACCTTGACCGCCCCTCGAATTTCGCGAGGTCTCCAAGGCTCGGACGTGGTTACGCCACGAACGGGGAGCACGCGCGACGACGTACCCCAAAAACCAAGCGATTCTCCTGGGTTGCACAATGCTTCCCAGGGCACGCCGCGAAGGTCCTGGTGCACGAGCAGGCGCAGGAACAGGGGTTCGTCCGAAGTGCTTTGCAAACTCGAAAAGAGTTTTCCGATTTCGTCACTGAGCACGGCTTTTTGCAAGGCTTGCGCTTGCGCGACCACAGAATCTGGCAGCGGCTGACCGTGTCGAGCGGCATGTTCGACAGCGGATGCAAATTGCAAAAGCGCGGCACGTTGGACTCCCAACGTCCGAGGCAGTTGATTCTCGCCACGACTGCCGCGAGCACTGATCCGCACATCGTCGCCAACGCAGTCGAGCGTGAGTTCGAGCCAAACTGGCGGAGGACGAGTCGTCATGGGTGGCGCGAGCGATGATAGTCCAGAACAACACGAAAGAGCAAGAATGCAATCCGTTTGTCCCGCTCATCCCCGGGGAAGTGCATCGAGTACGTGCAATTTGTCAGCACCGCGCGGCTCATCTTGTGCTACACGGGGGCATGGCCAATGTCCACCTCGAACGTAATGGTGCAGTCGCGACCCTGATCCTCGACGACGTCCGCCGAAAAAACGCCATGAGTCCCGAGCTTGGGGACGCACTTGCTTCACGCGTGAAAGAAATCGCGGCAGACGCATCCGTGCGCGCCGTGGTGCTCACGGGAGCGGGCGATGCTTTTTCGGCTGGTGGCGATCTGGCCATGCTCGAACGTTTACGGGCCTCGACATTCGAAGAAGCTCGCACGTTCATGTATGGGTTTTACCGGCGTTATCTTGCGATCACCGAACTGCCTGTTCCCGTCATTGCCGCCGTAAAAGGTGCAGCCATTGGGGCGGGACTGTGTGTTGCGCTGGCCGCGGATATCATCATCGTCGATGAAGACAGCAAACTCGCGGTGAACTTCACGACGTTGGGTCTGCATCCGGGAATGGGAGCAACGTACCTCGTACCGCGACGCGTGGGCCCCCAACGCGCGGCGGAATTGCTGATGACGGGACGTCGATTTGGTGGTCGAGACGCTGTTGCGTGGGGAATGGCGCTGGAAGCTTGCGCGAGCGCGCGAGTACTAGAGCGAGCGCAAGAGGTGGCCCAGCAAATTGCGGACGCTGCGCCGCTTGCGACGCGGGCGTTGAAGCAAAGTTTGGGGATTGATCGGGGAGCGCTCGCTGCGGCATTGGACCGCGAAGCCCGGGAACAGGCTGGGAGTTACGCTAGCGAGGATCTTGGCGAGGGATTACGGGCGGTTGCGGAAAAACGCAAACCTGTATTCGCGGGTCGCTGAGGGCCCATTGTCCAGGTCAGTTATGCGATTTCAGCGAGTCGGCGGCACGTTCGACGGATGACTTCACATCGTGCCAGAGATCATCGGCTTCTTTGACGATCTCGTCCCACTTTTCCTCGGTTGCGTAGCTGAGCTTGGTCAGGCCCACCTTGGCCGCTTCGATTTTCTCGTGAATCGCATCGATGTGCGGCTTCATTTCGGCCTTGGCTTTGTCGGACAGTTTTTCCCCTTCAGCCTTCAATTCGTCGAACTTCGCACTGAGTTCGTCGATGCGGGCGTGGGCTTTTTCTTTGTAGAGTTCGGGCGTTTCCATGACGTACTCCTCCAATTATCCAGCGCGACGCGGTCGAACCGCATTCAGAATGGCAAGCAGCACGATCGAGCCAATGACGGCGACGAACAGGCTGTACAGATTGAAGCCCGTAATTCCGCTGCCCCCAAGGACACTGAACAAGAATCCTCCAAGGAACGCGCCAACTACGCCAACGATGATGTCGCCGAGGACGCCTTGGCCACGATTGTCGACGACTTTGCTGCCCAAAAAGCCAGCAATGAGCCCCAGCACGATCCAAGCCAAAATCGACATGCGACCTCCATGTTCCTGTCATGACATGACAGCTGTATAAGCTGCGTGAAGAGGTATCGACGATCGTGGTTGTGCTTGTTGGTCCAACCGCCAGTTCGTCGAAAACTGCTTCGCCGCGCAGGGTGGTACTACGTTTTTCCGGAAAGACCCGCAACCATCGATTGCGGTCACCGTTCTGAATCAACGTTCCGGTAAAGGCCAACTTAAGGCCTCGCGGATGACGCACAAGGTACAATCTGCACGAGCACGTTCCGGACGAACTTATGTTTACAAATAGCACATTTTTCCTGAAATTGAGGCGATGCAAAAATTGAGTTCGTCAGGGAACCGAGGGAATTGGCTCCGGTTAATCGTGCAGCAGGCGCTCGACGTCGGGGACTTCGTGGATTCCCAAAGGCTCACGGGGATGCGCATCGCGCTCGCGAAGCGACAATTCCCACCAACCTACATCGTGCCAGGACCCGAATTTGTAACCAACCGCGTGATAAACACCGATGGGGGTGAATCCGAAGGATTCGTGTAACCTGACACTTGCGGCATTGGGCAAAGCGATCCCGGCATAAGCACAATAAAATCCCTGCGCACGCAAAATGGCAAAAAGGCGCGTGTAGAGTGCACGTCCGAGGCCCTTGCCCCGAGCTTCGGCGGCCAGATAGATCGACACGTCGACGGCCCATCGATAGGCAGCACGGGCGTGATGGGCCGAGGCATATGCGTAGCCTCCATCGGTGACGAGAAACGGATATCGAGCGCTGATTTCACGAATGCGTCGAGCCATTTCGTCGCGCGTGGGAGGCTCGATTTCAAACGAAATGGAGGTTGTTTCCACGACGGGCGCGTAAATGGCGCGGACGGCTTCGGCATCGATTTCGGTGGCAAGACGGATGTGCATCGAGAAGACGATGATGCCTCGGGTGCGCCACGCTTGTCAATAACGGCGCAATGTACGAAAACCGCTCGGCGGCCCTACCAAGTCCACACGCTGACGCTCAGCGTGCCGTATTCGCGTCAGGCCGCGGAACGATTCCGTGTAACAACAACTCGAACGCCCGCGACGCACGCTGACGCCGTACGAGCGCCGAAGCTTCGCCCGCCACGACCGCAGCTACCATCGTCAAGAGGTCAATTACATCGGCCACCGTCAGGTCATCCCGGACCAACCCCGCCGCTCGTGCATTTTCCAGGGGCACCGAGAACAGCCGCATGACCCGTGGCGCCAATGCATGCAAAACCGGCCCACTCGGGCCATGCAGCAACGCCGGCACCAATGCGTACGTCCCCGTATGATCTTCGACAATCGTCGACAGCAACATCATGAGGCCATCCGTACGATCGCCCTTTTCCAGCGCCAGCTGCTCCAACACCCCCAGATCACTCGTGATAATCGCCGCCCCAAGCGCATACCGGTCCGCAAAGTTCCGATAAAGCGTCGCTCGTCCAACTCCCGCCCGACGCGCAATCGCATCGAGCGGCGCATCGAACCCAGATACCAAAAACACCTCGCGCGCTGCGGCAATGATCCGCGCCCGGTTCTCCTCGGCATCCCGCCGGCGAGCCGGCATTTCCTCAATCGAAATCATCACGACCCTACTCTAGCTCGAAAATAAAGTGGACACTACTGTCCATTTCAGATATGCTCGCAAACGCGCTGGTTGCGCTATGTGGTGACCGTGCTCGATCACTGCTGGCAAACCCGGTTGTCGAGTCAAGCTTTTTTTTACCAGGAGCACGAATACGATGAGTCCCCGGATTTCCCTCGCCATCCTGGTTGCCCTGGCGCCAATGGCTGCGTTGGCCGAGCCTCCTGCGCCTCCCGCACCTGCGCAAAGTGCGCCCGTACGTGCGCCCGCGGCTGCGAGTGCGCTCGTTTCCGAGGGTTACAAGCTCGTCGCGGAAGAGAAAGGCGTTCGGCTGCATCGCCGGGAAAAACGAGCCGGGGTCGAATTTGCGGCCGAAACGAGTTTTGCTGCTCCGCCCGAACAAGTGCGCCGGGTATTGCTCGATTATCCGAACCACAAACGATGGCAAAAACATTTGACGGAAAACAAGATCCTCAAAAAGACCGACGAATTTCTCGTCGTGTATCAGCGGCTCGACGTGCCCGTCATCGATGACCGCGATTTCACGCTCAAAGTCACCTGGGGCGCAGATGGTGCCGTGCTTTGGAAACGATTCACCATTGCCAATGACCTCGGTCCCAAGCCTGTCGAGGGCGTGGTTCGCGTGACCGCGCATGAAGGTTCATGGCGACTCGAACCGGAAGGCAGCAAAGGCACGCGCGCATTGTATCGATTTCATTTCGACGCTGGCGGCTCGATACCTTCGTGGCTTGGCAAAGGGCAAGCTCAGGACGATATCATCGATTTCATGAAACGGCTCGAGCGCGAGCTGCCCAATTATCGCTGATTTTGGGTTTTGCTCGTTTACGTGTTCGTCCAAGCCTGTTGACGAATCATGTTACTGAAATCGTCTTTGAAGGCCGGCGTAAAACCTTGGTCGAAGATTCTTCCCACGTTCCGCGCCAGCTGCGCCTGCGTATCGCTACATTTCCAACAATGCGGATACACAATCTGCGGCAATTCGGCCAAACCTCGGGCAACGAGCGACGTGGGCGGCTGATGATCCGCGACCCACAAGATATTCCGAAATGGATCGGTTTGAAGATTCACGTCCGTGCACGTATGGCAACCCACGCTATTTCCCAATTGCATAAGCAAGTCGCCATCAATGCCGGCAAAACTGCCGGCTCCTCCGGTTGTGACGAGCGTGGTCAAGTCGAACCCTTGCAGCAGTCCCGTATTGTCGGCCGGGGTTTTCCAACCATTGAAGGGGGTGAGGGCGACGCGCACGAAATCGGCCCAATCGGCCGCTCCACTTTTCGCATCAGCCTTGACGAATTGCGCCTGGAGCCAATCGCGCATTTTGAAATTCGGGTCCTGCAATGCCCGTGGTGGGACTTGGCTAATGAGTTTCACGACTTTGGAGGTCAGCGCGCCCTGGCGCTTGGAACATTCTCGACATTGCGGCAAGAGAATCTGGCCCCCGCTTTTTCCAGGACGCGAATAATCTGGCAATCCTAGGTGCTTCGCATAAATATCCGACCCAAGCTCGTAAAGAGACGTGGGTGGATTATGGTCGCGAATCCAAGATCGTTCTAGTTCTTCCGGTGTTCGGCCACTCGGATCGGTCGTGCCGCAGCTATGGCATTGCACCGTTGGGTCCATTCCGTGCTCGACCATGGCTTGCTGAATCTGACCCAGCTCCGATTGGATCATTTCACGATGGCGGTCATCGTACGAGCCTGGAACGAGCGCATTGTTTACGAAGACGCCCAGTTTTGCATACGGCCCAGGATGGATGAGATTGGCTTTGTCGAGGGCATCCATGGCCGCGAGCATGGGTGGAAACGCCAAAAGCTTTTGAACTTTGCACCGCAGCACGGGATCATTCGTGTATTTCAAGCTCGGGTGCATGGCGAGGTACATTTGCCGCGCAACGGGGCTCTCGTCCAAGATTTCATGCAATTCGACGAAATCCTGAAGATCCACATAATTATCTCGATTGAGGCCGAAATCATTTTTGAGTGCTTCATTTTGCACCCGCTCCCGCTCTTCGGGCCCCAGCTGACGGGTTTCTTGCAATGACTCCTGCAAATGGCGCTCTTCGATTCGGAGCAGCTCGTATTCGAGAAGTTTGCGATCGTATTCGGCGAAGAGCCCTTCGGACTGGGCGAGGTCGGCCAAAATCTGATTACGCTTTTCTTCCAGTGCCGCAATATACGGATCGGCCTGTTGCAGCTGGTGCAACATTGCGAAAAGTTTCTGGCTTTGATTGACGTAACCTTCCAATGCTTGTCGGGCCTGCATCTCTCCTTCTGGCGTATTGGTCAGGTCGTCCAAAAGGAACTCGAGGGCCATTCCGCTAACGGGATTACCATCGTCGTCGACCAGCGGACCAAGCTGTCGCCGTAACAGGTCGCAATATTGAGCCTGGTCTCCGATCAAGGTCTCTTGGGCTCGCTTTGCGGCCTGCGCGTTTAGCAGCTCGTTGTCCAGCTCGGCAATCGCCTGGCTCGCCACGCGTTGGCGGTGCTCCAAGACCTGAAATTTCTCCGGATACGTTTCGAGCTGTTGCAACAATGCCGCTTGTTTTTGCTTCAAATCGCCAAGCGGTTCTTTTAATGAGCGTCCGAGGGTCAAATGCGTCGTGCCGCGGAACAAATCCAATTCGAATTTCGACGGAATTGCTTCTTCGGCCGGCTGACCTTGTAACAGTTTGGCAATGGCGGTGGCTGCAGCGCGTTGACCTGGGCCGTCGAGCTGCGCCAAAAGAGGCAAAAGGTGCGGCTGCTGAGCAAACAGCATGGCAACCATTTCCTGCGCTTCTTTTGCCGCTTCGTCCTCCGTGACATGGACCTTGCGCTGGGCCAGGGGCTGGCCAGTTCTCGCGGAGTACTTTCGGGCCGTCCACGTGGCGCGCACGTCACGTGCTTGCGGATTGTAGGCAGCAACCGTCAATTCATTGAGCAGGTGGAGCAGCGGAACCTGCTTCGTAGCCGCAGCTTGGTCATCAAGCGGCGTCTTGAATACGGGTTTGGCTTGTTGACACGGCAGGACCGGCCCCAAAACTTGATTTTTCAGCGTACAATCAGAACAATCGAATTGCATGGTTCACCCATTCAAACGTCATGAATTTTCTTTTAATCGCGCGGTATCCATATCGAAGAGGACATAACGAGCATCGGGATTCGAATCTCGCGAAACGGCGGCGAGCACTTCGGCGACATGTGCATCCTTCTCGAAGTCCGGCCAAGCGGCCAATGTTCGGTGCACGAAATTCGCAATCGACCGGTCCCGCGTCAAGCCATGATGGCGCGCCTGAGCAATCCCGAACCGAATTCGCTCCCGCCGCTCATCGTACGAAAGACCCTCCACGCATTCGGGATGATGGTCGAGCAAATACGAATCAACGGTCGTCACCAAGGCTTCCACCACCAAAGGAGCAAGGGCATCGAATTGGCGCTGACGAATGAAGAGACTCATGCCTAGCGCATCATAAACCAACGCTCCTTTCCTGACAACTTCTCACGGAACTACAAATTCCCCTTGATTTCATAGCATTTTGAAAAATCATCA
>DAOMZH010000363.1:0-9763 GCA_035437985.1 Polyangium sp. (in: bacteria)
AAATCCGGCATCTGTCGAGCGAAACCCTTCCCCACGGTCGACAACGACCTTAGCCAGCGTTGGAAACGTCGTAAACAATGCTTCGGCATGACGCCCAGACGCTTCATTCATGGGTGCCACATGGGACGAGCCTCCCGCGCCACCATCTGGCACAGAATCAGCCCCACACGATACTGCACCTGCTACGAGCACCACGAAAATGCAGTGCTTCACGTTCACCATCATTTGCGAGATCTTCATGGCTTTTCTTCCTCTAGGCCCTTGGCCTGCCCAATATGCAATTCCACACGCCGATTCTTCGCGCGCCCGGCCTCCGTTTCATTCGTTGCAATCGGGCGTGATTGCCCAAATCCAGTAGACGTCAATCGTTTTCGGTCGACCTTTCCGCGCAACACCAGATAGTCCCGCACCGCTTCGGCCCGTGTCGTGGACAAATTTTGGTTGAACACTGGGCTCCCCGTATTGTCCGTATGCCCCTCGATGCGCAGTTGCGTGATGTCCGGGTTTGCCCGGAGCAACTTGGCGATTTCCTCGAGTATCGGATAACTCGCAGGTGAGATCGTCGCTTGCTGGAATTCGAATTCGATTTGCTTGGACAAACGCACCTCGGTCTTCGTCCGAACGATGAATTGGGGACACCCGGTTTGGGCCGCATCTGCACCACGGGTCCCCGGATCCTTGGGACATTTGTCCTCGATATCGGCAATACCATCGCTATCGGCGTCGTCCTCGGGACAACCATCGGTATCGTCGATGCCGTCATTGTCTTCCGCAAGGGCCGGACAAGCATCCACCGCCTCCTCGATTCCATCCTTGTCTTTGTCCGTATCGGCTTTGATTTCTCTTTCGGGGCAACCGTCCTTTTCGTTTTTGAAGTCTTCCTTCTGTTGTGGGCACTGGTCTTCGACATCGACAAACCCATCGCCATCGCTATCGGACTCGAACTTGGGGACGATTCGCACGGGCAAACTCGGTTCGGGCTTGATTTCCGCAAACGGCAGAACGCCACCGATACGCGCGACGAAGCGCATATCTGGCGCATATCCAAACCCCAAACGCCCCCCGGCACTGGCTCCGAGAAAAACCTGTTTTTGTTTTCCTAACGCAATGCGGCTCGTCAACGCCATTTCAATGGGTATTGCGCCGGGCTGGGCTGATGACAAGCCCACCGCGCCCCAGAGCTCCGCCCCAATACGCACCCGATCATCGCGAAATGGGAGGAAAGTGCCAAATGCATAAGTCACTTCTGGCCCTACCCGCAGATCCACGAGCGTGCTTTTCGGACGCATGGTCAATCCGGCATTGGCGGTCAGACCAAAAGCATGTGCATTGTATTCGCCCGACAAACCCCAATTTCCCCAAGCATGACCCTCGCCCGTAAATGAAGATTCGTCACCCGTGGGCAAATATCCAGTCACGCGAATGGCTAAGGCAAACGTATGCTCTTCATTCCACGCCACGAGCATCCGCCCGTCAAAACGTAAATCACCAAAAGCCGAAGGTGCTAGATTTACCACATCATCGAGGCCCACCAGTCGATTTTCCGTCGGATAGCCACGCTGCTGAAACACATACGGAAGGGTCACTTGAATGGCGCCACGTTTGGCCATCTCGACACCTGCCGTAGCATAACCGGTGATCTGCAACGTCACCGCGGACCCCACGAGCGCCTGCGCACGAGCGGGATCATGAACGAATGACGAAACTCGTAATGGATTTCGCGCGTAACCAAACGCCAATTGTCCCCAAAGACCCGTTCGTCCGAACACGGGGCGCCAAACCGCAGTCCCATCTTCCGAACCACCCGCGATCTGCAAGCGGTCCAAGTAAAACGTCGGTGATTGTGCATGAGCCAAACTCGGTTCGAACAAGAAAGCGCCCGCGACGGCCAACGTGACCGCGCACTTTGCAACGCGTCTACGCCGCAATTGCCACACGCCGAGCAGCAGCAGGAACGCCGCCCCTACGACTCCGGCATTCGCCGGCCCGCGATTACCTGCGTAGGTACACGCGCCCGCGGAATCGAGCGGCCATGCAGTTTGCTCGCACGTGAATTCGGCATTGCAAACCATGGCTCGGGGGCAATCCGCCGTTTCTTTGCACGCAATGCGCGAGTCTTCCGGGACAAACCGCTCAGCGGTTGCCAAAGCCTTCGCTGCTGATTGGCCACCGACCACAAGAACACTGTCATCCGCAAGCCAGGTGGTCGCATGTTGCGTGCGTGCAGAGGACAATGGTTTCATTTCGACGAACTCGCCGCGATCGATATCGTACATTTCGACGGAATCGAGCGGGCCATCCGCATTCTCACCACCGACAACGAGCACATTGCCGCTGTTCAAAATCGTGGCTGTATGTCCACGTCGCGCATGGAGCAAGGATCCTACCGCTGCCCATGTGCAGGTCACGTCGCTCGCGGGGAATTTGCGCCGGCAATGATATCGCTCGGCAGTCGCGAGAAAGCCATTCTGATCGTTTTGACCACCAATGATTAGGACCGAACCATCCCGAAGCAATGTGGCCGTATGATCGCGCCGTGCTTCGGCCATGGGATCCCCAACGGCAAGCCATGTGTCATTGGGCACGTCATAAAGATCGGCGCTGCTGTGCACCTGTTGATCGTCAGTGCCGCCGACGACGAGAACAAACGATTCGATTGTCGAGCCTGCATCGCTCTCGGTCTTGGTATCGATGAACGTGGCGGTATGGCCGGCACGCGCGACCGACATGTTCTTGATGATCAACCACGTATTCGTTTCGGGATCATACGCTTCGACGCTCGAGAGCGCCGAATTTGGCCCCATTCCACCGGTTACGAATACGTACTCCAATGATTTCACTTCTGGGGATGAGCCCCCAGGATCCACGAGTTTGACCCATTGAGCCCGAGAACCAATACGAGCTTCATGCATTGGCGCCACCGTGGAGAATGCTCGGCTCGTCGGATCGAATGCCTCGACGCTGGACAATGCGCCATCGTTCGTTCCGCCGATGAGGAGAATCCGGCCATCACGAATGCGCACTCCGGCGTGTTGCGTGCGTGGCTCGTGCATTGATTTTGCCAGCGACCAATGGTTTGTCGCTGTACTACGTAGTTCGGCGCTGTCGAGCGGAGTCGAACCATTCGTGCCTCCAGCGAATAACACCGTGCCGTCACTCAGCGCAGTGGCCGAATGATTGCTCCGCGCCTGCACGAGCGTTCCTGCAGAAACCCAACCCAGCGTCGTCGTTGGCTCGCTGCACCCCAATAGTGTGGCGAGGCACGATATCAGGGCCCCGAGCGAAAGAGTTTGTCTCGTACACACGATAGCGCCTCCGTTCAGAACCCGTATTGGAGATAAATGCCCTGATTCATGGCGAAGATCGTATTCGCCGTGATTTTCTCGGGGGAAAATTCTCCGAGCTGGTCGGGATTTTCGCCGTGCGCATTCACTTGCATGACGCGCGTCCAGACGGGAACTTTGGGGGCGATGAGCACCAGTCCGGAAATGGCTACGCCGATTGACCACCTTTCGGTGATTTGCACGCCGACGCGGGCTTCGGGTTCGACGTAGATCCACGGGAAAAACCCGTTTTGCTGGAGAGGTCCGACGGCGCGATTATTAAATGTCCCAGCCCGCTGGTACGTCACGGTCCCGTACATGAAGCCTGCTCCGAGGCCAAGGCGTACAGGAAAACGGCGCCCGAGCTTATAGGAGCCATAAGCGCCGACCATGAAGTTTTTAAAAAGCGTTGAATCGTTGGCGAGTCCATCTTGCGGAGTCAAGACGACGTTGCCATTGGTATCGCGCGCGCCCTCATCCACGCCAATGGTGGCTTTGACCCCGACGTGGGATTGTTCTATCTGGAAATAGCCAAGGGTTGCGCCGAAACCGAGCCCATTGGACCATTCGTATCCGCCACGAAACGTCGCGTTCACGCCGGCACCCAGGCTTTGCTGGCAGAAATCGGTGCAAGCTGCGTCGAGGTCGCCGCCGAATGAATTGGCAAGTGGCACACTTGCCCGCGCTTCGAACAAAACACGCCCCGCCACGGCCCATTTCGGAGCATTCACGTCTTTTTTCATCTGCAATGGTGGAGCACTTTCTGTGCCCTTCGCCGCCACGACTTCGCTCGTTTTCTCGAAGTATCCATCCGCTTTTGTTTTGACGACGTGCCGCCCGGGTTTGCTTCGACCAACATAGGGCCCGCGGCCCATGAAAACCCCATCTATGTAGACTTCCGCGTCTGGCGGATCCGGAACGACCCGGACAACCGCCCCCAATGGCTCGGCTTTTAATTCTACCGAGCTTGTTTGTCCCGCGTTTACATTGACGACTTCGGGCTCGGTGCCCATTTCGTGGCTCGTCGGATCCCCAGCATCCTCGGGTATGGCTGGCTTTTCTTCAGCACTACACGTGTCACTCTCGGGCGCCTCATTGATGGTAACTGGACGCAAGAAAACAGTATGCGGCCCCGGAGAAACGGGACCCTCCCAAGGAGCGATACCCACGGGCACGCCATCCAAAACGACTTCCATCTTTCGACCCGCTACCTCGGCAACATGCATTCGCCCCGCATTCGGCAAAGCTTCGAGCTTCGCGTCGAGTGTTTCCATTCCGCCTTTGGGAATTTCGACTTCCTTTTCAAAAATAACAAACCCCTCCTTGTAAATGCGGATCCAATGCCGCCCAGACAATACCGCCATGGGAGAAACGAGGGGATGTTCACCGCGCCATCGACCATCGACCAAGATCACTGCCCCCGGCGTTGCACTCGTCACCATGAATGCGCCAGTTTCTTTGCGCAGCAGATCAATATTGGCATGCAATTCTTTTTTCGTACCTTCAGGCAGACTCTCGCTATGCTTTCGCAACATCGTCTCCCACGCGTCGAGCGCTTCGTCATAACGTTTCAAGCTCGTCAGACATGTGCCAATGCCCGAAAGAGCTTGCCATGAAGGATAGGACCGATTCGAAGCCTCGAATTCGAGTAGAGCTGCAGCCCAATTTCTTTGTTTCATCAATTGGCGCCCCGAGTTGCCAAATTGCGAAGCGTTTTTCTTGGCCGCGTCGACCCCTGCCGTCGCCTCGGCCCCCGTCGATTGCGTGGAATTCGTCGTTTCGGCGTTGGTCGTAACCGTTACGCAAATCATGGCCGATGCAACGAGCACCGATCGACCCATGCGCCCATTTATTTCAACATTGGAAACCATGTTCTCATCCTCTCTTGCCTCAGCCCAATGTTCCGGCCATGGACGTACCAGGGATGTCCGGAAAAACCATACGTACCTCGAATGCATCAAAACCCTCCGTTCGCATTCGGCGACGAAGACGCGAATATTGCACGTGCCCTACGCGGGCGATGAATTCCGTCAACTTCTCGAGCGCCTCGAGTTTGGCTCGAAATACGTGCACAGCATCGGTCTTCCTCCGCAATTCCGGCAAAATACCTTGAATCTCGGCCAGAATCTGGGTGACCTCCGAGCTTTGCGTCTCTGGTGTGCCGGAATGGGTAAATAACTCCAGCAAAAGCTCCAGCCGATCAGCGGGGCGCCCGATGGCCCAATCAAAAAAGAAACTAGGCGTTCCTGGCGAGAGAATGGATATGTATGGATCTTGTGCAGATTCTCCACGCTCGACCCATACAGCATCAGCGAGGCGCTCGAATATGTCGAGGACCTTATCATTCATTTCGGCGATTTCCCGTGCTGGCGTGGCTTCCAGTCGTAATGCATTCAAACGCATTTGTTGCAGGTTTTTCAGGACTTGCTCGGTGGTTCCCAAAAATTCCTCCCCCAGTGATTGCCACAGTTCTCCACGCTTACGTGCATTCACGAGCGCCGTCGAAATGACTTGCGTCACCGCGTCCGGATCGATCGTCGAGTGAATTTCCTTGGTTCCAGGCATCCTACATCTCCGATTACAACTTGAACTCGGGCACCAATGCCTCGATGTCGATATCGTTCAACGTTTTTGCTTTCTTGCCTCCCACAGGCCGGTAATCCTCTAAATCGAGCACCGCGGGGTTGGCTCCAGAAGCTTCAATGGCCACATCGATTTCCGTGGAGAATGCGCCGTCGAGCAACCGAACTTTTTTCTTGTCGCCGACCCGTCCCCAGACCTCGACAAACCCATCTCGCGGCCATTCCGTGACCCCTTCGATTTCGACTTGCGCCGTTCGCGGCCAAACACTCAAACGCGCTGTAATCGCTGACGCCCGATCGGCAGCTGGTGCGGGTTCACGCGTAGGTCCCCGTCCTTGCCGCAGTTCGCATTCTACGAAGGCTTTTTCCGCGACGCTCGGCGCTTCATTCAAGTACAAGGTCCGATGCTCGACGGACAAACAATCGCGATTTCGGGCCCTCAAATCCTGTTGTAATGGCGCGACATCGAGCTTCCACGCGTAGGTGCGACTTGCTGCTGCAGCAACGAGCGTTGCACTTCCGTCGACAAACCCGACCGCCAATATCGGGCCATGCGCTTGCAGCACCGAAACACGATGTTCCGTGGCAAACACCATGTTTCGATCGGACCAAACCATGATTTTACCTGATGGAGATCCGGCCGCAATACGCGTCCCGTCCGCACTCCAGGTGATACGATGCAACGGGCCAATTTGCGCATCGAATTCGACGAGTTTTTCTTTCTTGACCAAATCAAAAACGCGCAGCATCCCATCTGCAGCCGCGGTCGCAATGCGTTGCCCCTTCGGTTCCAGGGCTGCTGCATACACCGCAGCGGGATGTTCAAAACGCCCCATCACCGCGCCCTTGGCATCGAACGCCAGCACTGTTTGATCCATGGACGTCGTTAGAATGGTTTGCCCGTCGACACCGAATACGGCTGAGGTCACCCAACTCTTATGACCTTGTAAAACCAGCGGCGCACTTGAATCAGCGATACGCACGACCAGCGCCGAACCATTCTCCAAACCTGCAACGACTCTCTCTCCAGCGTTGTCCCACGCTACATGCCGAATGGCCGATTCCACAGAAATTTGCTGAATTCGTTTGTCGTTGTCGTACACGTGCAACGCCCGCGTGGGCGTACCGGTTTGCCCGAGTCGCTCCAAGCGCTTGGGACTCGTGCCGTCCGCGCCGAGCGAAGCAATCGCCACGCGCTGACCATTGCCCGGCACGGCCACTGCGGAAACAATTCCCCATGCTTCAGCAGGCGGCGCTTGAATTCTTATCGAAGCTGTACGCCTATCGGGCTCGAATCGTTCGACCGATGCATCGTCGTACGCTGCGACAAACACGTTCCTTTTGGCGGCAATCGCCGCGACTTGCACGCTACGCGAACCTTCCGGATGCTCGATGACCGATGGCGCGTGCCCGTCCAGGGCGCTGGCAACCCATATTCTCGCCGAATGGTCCGCGGCGGTGCTTTGACTGATTTGCGACGTCGCCGTGACTAAATAATCTCCTTTTGGGCTCCAAACAATCGACCCTACGGAAGCATTGTGACCCGAGAGCATCTGATACGGCTGCTCCGGAGCATCCACGCGAAAAATGCGCGCCTGGCGATCCGCTGCAGCTGTTGCCACGATATTCGCCTTTTCAGGGTGAAACGACACGTAATTGACCGCGCCATCATGGTTGCCCAGAATCAGCTCGGCCCCTTTCATCAATGGTTTTTCGATGTTCCATAAACGCGCCGTGCGGTCCGCGGACGCGGTCAGAATGAATTTTCCGTCGTTGCTAATTGCTGCGTGCAGCACCTCGCGCGTGTGCCCCTGGAGCGTTGCCCGAGGTGAAAGCGATGCATTGGGACCGATTTTGAACACCCGGGCCGTATTGTCGCTCGACGCAGTTACCACGAGCCCTCGTTCGCGATTTACTGCGACAAACCGGACCGACGCCCGGTGACCAGGCACGGCTAGAGTAGGCCCTTTGGTAATTCCGTTCCAAATACGCATGTTGCCGTCATCGGACGCCGTGAGGACATGTGTATTGTCCAGAAACACCACGGCATTGACGCGATCTTTGTGCTCGGAATGTTCTCCGACCAGCGATCCGTCACTCGCGTTATGCAGGCGAACCCAATATGCTTCCTTTTGTAGCGGCCCGGAGTTTTCCGCGATTGGCGTCACAACCACGCGCTGGCCGTCGGGGGTCCACGCCCCCATGGTGACTTGAGCCGTTTTACCTGGCAATTCAAGGGACGTTGCGTCTTTTCCGCGAATCGTCCAAATCCGCGCCGTGCCGTCCATGGATGTCGTGAGCACCTGCAATGTCTCGGCCTTGGATTGCGGGGAGAACGTCGCCGACGTGATTGGGCCGCGATGAGCCGCCAGGGGAATGGATTGTCCTGTCCCATCGGCTCTCCAAATGCGGGCGGTCGAATCATCCGCAGCCGTCAATACATAATTCCCATCAGGTGAATACACCGCGGGGCGTAAAGCAGCGCTGTGACCGCGTAGGGTCACGAACAGCGCATTCTTGTCGAGGGCCGCATTGGCATATTCGATCCAGCCACTGCGTTCTTCTGGCTTTTTTACTTCGCTGAGCAGCTTCATTGCATCGCCCGAATTGCCCCGGCTCTGCAACGCGAGATAACCCGCCATCACCCGCAGATCATTGGCTTCATCACGTTCCCATATCGCCGTTTTTTCCGCATCGAGAGCTTTTGCTTCGGCCACTTCGGCTTTGTGCTGCGCAACGACGGCTCGCGAACGCGCAATGATGGCCAATACGCCCGCAACTCCAATGACCGCCGCAATGCCGATCGACAGAGCAACCAAACCACGTAGTCGCCGTTGCTGCGCTTTGGCCAACGCCAATTGTCGAGCTTGTTCTTGCTCGATTCGCTTTTGCTCCGCGAATCGTTCGCGTTCGACCCGCTGTTCGAATACTTTGCGCGCCAGCCAATCGTGACCAATTTCAAAATAGCGGTTTCCATGATGGTCTTCCGCCCGAAGAATCGCGGCATTTTCGAGTTGTCTGAGAATCAGCCCAATGTCCCGGCCATCCGCAATTCGGGCTAGTTCTTTTTCGGTGCGCAATGTGCGGCTCCCGTCCGCGCCTACCAAGTGTTCTTCGAGCAATGCCTGCGCCGTACCGCGTAATTCTCCGAATTCGGCCAGGGTCGATTCAAAATACCTTTGAAGGATGGGCTCCGCTTCGGTCGCATCGATGTTCTTGCCGGCAGCCCGCTCTTGAAATAATGCCCGGCAGATGATTTGGGCATACGCCGATTGCGCCTCCGCATTCTCCGTTGCCGCTTGTCCCGGCACGCGCACCTGCATCATCAGCCCCCGCATTTCGTCGGGTGACCAATCTTGGACCGGCTCTCCGGCAGCAGCCGCACAAACCACAGCCTCGGTCAATTCGGCGACCGACATCGGGCCAACACGGAGACCATTTTCGGTTATCCGGGACAAATCTCGTAATCGATCACGAAACCGACCCAAATAATCCTCCCGCAAGGAAAGCACGACTCGGACGTTGCGCAGTGGCATATTCAAAAGTGCTTCGGTACAATCGAAAAACGGTTGCGTTTCTTCGTTTGTCCGCGCCGCATAAAGAAGTTGTTCGAGCTGGTCCAGGTAAATGACCAGCAGGCGCGACGACGACTTCGCCGCTCCTTGTGCGGCTCGGAATACGGCCGCCCTCGCGTCCGCGTCACCCTCGATCTCCCGCAGTCCCAGTTCCGTGTGCATGGCATTCGCCAGCCACTTCGTAGGCTCCTCCATTTCAGGCCACGCATCGACTCGAATCACCCGGACGTCGTACTTATCGACTAGCTTCGGAAAAACCGCTGCTTGCAAAAGCGACGATTTG
>DAOMZH010000364.1:0-9753 GCA_035437985.1 Polyangium sp. (in: bacteria)
GTGGCCGAACTCGTCTCGCGCCTTGGGGATCTCGAGAAAAAAGGCGCCGAGTACACAGCCGACGACTTGTGGAAGTTGCGCGATGTGATCACTCGCTGCGAAGAACATCTCGCCACACCGACGTTGTCATGGATCGCGAGCGATGCGCTTCCGCCGAACGAAGCAACTGCGATCTTGCTCAAGAACATCTCGGTCTCGAGCGTGCTCGGACGGGACGTCGAACAAACGATGCGGGAGCAAATCGACGACAAACTCAAGAATTTGAAAGAGTACGTCACGACAGCGCGCACGCCGCTTTCGGATTTCGTTCTCGAACGGAAGAACGGTATTCCGACGATGAAACTCTCGCCGTTCATCGTGGGACTCAAGGCGCCGGTCGACGGCCTTCGGCAACAACCGTTCATGACGGCGAACGAGCAACTCACGCTCACCCCGGAGCTCGAACGCAGCCGCGTGGATTGGGATGCCGACATCCTGAAAGACGTGACGCGCTTACCCAAGGCGTACGAAGGATTCGTTCAAGCCGGAACGATCAAGAGCCTGGACAAACGCATTCAAGACACGATCGCAGACCTCACGGTTCGGCAGCTTCAAGCGAACACGTTGGGTGGCGTAGCGCGTGCGGCGCGGGCAGCGACGCCGTTGCCAGCAGGCGGTGGACGGCAGTTCGAGGTCGTGCGTGCGGATGCCGCGAACCTGACCCAAGCGTCCGGACCTCTGAAAGAAATGATTGGCTCGTTCGTACGCCTGCGTATGGAAGAGCCACGCGATCGTTTGCGCGCGCTCTTGCGCGGCCAAGGATCGCAAGTGTTGTCGCGTGGTGGGGAAGTGTTGCGCGGCGAGAATTTGTATGGGGTGAAGAAGGGTGGGTTCACGTGGTGGGACGGACAAACCACGCCCGCATTCGAGGCTTTCAGCGTTCCCGATGCTGGCCGTTTGTCGGAATACGCTGCAGCCCAACGCACCCGAGCCGCGACGTTGCACAAGGAATTGGCCGAATCGGTTTTGTCGACGATGGAGAGTCCCGAAGTTGGAGCCGACGCGTCGGATCCCGCCGTGGGTCTTTGGCAAAGCGTTGGTTGGCCACTGAAGGACTTCGAAAACAAAAAAGCGGGCAACGGCGTCTCGACCCTCGAAACGTTCATGCTCTCGGATTTGCCACAAATCACGGGGCAGAATTGTTTCTCCGAACTGGATCGCCGAACGACTCCAGACAGTTCGGGCGGGTTTTTCGCAGCGCAACAGTCGTACATCACGAACCAATTGCGTGAGCGATGTCGCGTGCTCGCTACGGACAACATGCGCGGGCGCTATGCCGCGCTCAGGCGCACGTTCAATCGCGAACTCGCCGGAAAGTTTCCGTTCGTCAAAGTGGAACCCGGTTTGCGTGTCGAGGATGCACGACCGGAAACCGTGCGTTCATTCTTGAAAGCAGCCGCTGATTTCCGGACCGATTTTGGTTACTTTCTCCGCAAGGATTCGCGACCGTCGGCCTCCGAGGTCGATCGGTTCCTCGAAAAGATCGAGGCGGTGCGCGGCTTCATGATGCCGATGTGGGCTCAAACCGATTCGGCTGATGACGGAATGTATGACGTCAAAGTGGAATTCCGAGTCAACCAACAAGTCGAAGTCGGGGGCAATCGCATTGCTGAATGGGCGATGCGGTTTGGCGAGGAACGGTTGCTCCGCGACGGACCCAAAGTCGAAGCGAGCTGGCGCGTAAACGATCCTGTACGTGCGGATCTGCGCTGGGCCAAATCGAGCTTGGATACTCCCCTGCCCGAGCAAGGTCAGACGGTCACGGTCGACGGCCGCATGGTCACCTTCGACGAACGTGGACCGTGGGCGCTCTTGCGCATGATCGCGTTCCACCAAACGTCGACAGAAGCGAACAAGGCCGATGGCGCATCGCACGTGCTCGAATACGTGGTGCAATCAACGCCAGATCCTTCTGGTGGGTTCATCGAGCGCGTTGGTTCGGAAACGAATACCGTGCGTGTGTACATTCGAGTGACGGTGACGGGCGTCGAGAAGGACAAACCACTGCGTTATCCAGAATTTCCCACGTCCGCCCCGAACTTGTAGGAGAGCTTTGATGACGACGAAGATTGCGCCCCCTGATCTGGAAGCGCTGCTCGAACCCATCTCGGCCGAATCGCCGTGTGGTTTGTCACTCAGGTACGACGGAACCTACGATCGCGTACGTGAAGCGCGACGCGAGGACGATGCGTCGTTGCCGATGGGCGATTGGGAAACGAACCTCAAGGTTGCTGATTGGAGCTTGGTCGAAAAGCTCTGTCGCGAAGCGTTGAGCAAGAAGTCGAAGGACTTGCAGATCGCCGCGTGGCTGGCCGAAGCGTGGTTACGAAAGAACCGCCTTCAGGGCCTGACGTGGGGTTTGTCTCTCTTCGCACAGCTCACCGAGCGTTTTTACACTGCGGGATTATTTCCGCTTTTGATCGACGACGAAGATCCGACGGCGCGTGTCGCGCTTGTGGAATGGATCGACGATGTCTTCACGGATCGAGTGCGGACGACGACGTTGGGAGCTGGTGGGGAAGGCCAAGGGTTTTCCCTACTGGATTGGGAGTCGGCTGGACAAACCTCGGCTTCCTCCGGTAGTGATGGTGATTCGGGACCCCGGCCTACGCGCGAGTCGTTGTTGGCGAAATTTACGTTGGGTGGAGGAACGCGGTGGACGGACATTGCGGATGAAGCGGCGGGGGGCATCGCGGCGGCAGAATCGGTCGAGCAGGCGTTTGGCGTGCATGTGGAGCGACCGCCGACGTTGCGTCGTTTGCGGGATGTGTTGGCGAGCATCGAACGGTTGGCGCGGGATGCTGCGCGCACGAGTGGTGAGGTCGCGACAAACCCGGCAAATCCTGCGAGTTTTGGGGGCGTAGGGGGCGACGTGATGATGTTCAACGCGACGGTTGGTGGTGGATCCACAGGTCCGATCACCAGTCGCGCGGATGCGTATTACCGACTTGCCGAAGCAGCGGAGTATCTGATGCGCACCGAGCCGCACAGTCCGGTGCCATATCTGGTCAAACGTGCCGTGCAGTGGGGCAACATGTCGCTTGCTCAGTTGCTGTACGAATTCGTCGGAAACCCCGAGGACCTGGTGGCGATTCAACGCCTGCTCGGGATGCGCGGTCGTGACGAGTCGTGACGCGCTGTGCAGTGGTCGGTGTTCACGCGAAATGCTGAACGAATGCACGGGTTCACGAGAGTATTGAGTTTTCCCGCCGGCACACTGTAGAAGTGGCGGTAGCCCCTGAAGCACTAGATTTGCGCGGGCGGGTTCGACAGGTTCGCAAATTCCGCGGCATGGCCGCGACAACGCCGAGAAAGGGAGCCATCAATGGCAGAGAGCAAGCAACACTGGTTGGACCGTAATCGTCCGCCACGTGTTCAGATCACGTACGACGTCGAAACGGGTAATGCGATTGAGAAGAAAGAGATCCCGTTTGTCGTGGGCGTCATGAGCGACTTGGGTCAGAACCCGAACAATCCACTGCCCAAAGTCAAAGAACGCAAGTTTGTCGAAATTGATCGCGACAACTTCAACGACATCCTGGCTTCGACCAAGCCGGAGATCTCGTTCAGCGTGCCGGATGCGTTGAAAGGTGCCGGGACCAAGCGTTTGTCCCTCACGTTCACGCACATGGACGACTTCCGCCCCGAGCGCCTCGTGGAGCGAGTCGATGACCTGCGCAAGCTGCTGACGGCCCGTCAACGTCTCAACGATCTTCTCGCCAAACTCGAAGGCAACGACGAGTTGTCTGCGGCGCTGAAGGAGATCGTGGACAACACGGAAGCGTTGCAGAAGATCAAAGACGAAGTTTCCAAGGACGATCAAACCTGAGGCGCGCGGAGAACGACCATGCCCATCACGGAAGCCGCAAAGAGTCATATTGATACGACAGCCGACGGCGCAGCGATCATCGACCAGATCCTGTCCGGCGGAAACATGGTGCGCGGTAATGATCCGGCGCAAAAGAAGCACGCGCGCGACATCGTTGGCGAGTTTGTCCAACAGGTGCTCGACGAACGCGGCAAGAACCAAAAGATCGATCCCGACGTCGTCGCCGCGATCCAAGATCGCATTGCCGAGATCGACGAACTCATCGGCAAGCAACTCGACGCGATCCTGCACGCCCCCGAATTCCAAAGCTTGGAAGCACGTTGGCGCGGTCTGCACTACCTCGTCATGAACTCGGAAACGGGTACGCGTCTCAAGATCCGCGTGCTCAACGTTTCAAAGTCCGAACTCATGAAGGACCTCACGACGGCGCCCGAGTTCGATCGCAGCTCGCTCTTCAAGAAAGTGTACGAAGAGGAATACGGCACCTTTGGTGGCGCTCCTTATGGTGCGCTCATTGGCGATTACGAGTTCGATGCGAGCAACCCGGACATCACGACGTTGAGCGAGATCTCGAAGGTTGCAGCAGCCGCGCACGCTCCGTTCATCACTGCGGCGAGCCCGCATTTGTTCGACATGGACAGCTACACGCAAATCGGCGTGCCTGGCGACTTGGCGAAGATTTTCGAGAGCACGCAATACATTCCGTGGCGCGCGTTCCGCGAGAGCGAAGACAGCCGTTATGTCGGCTTGGTTTGTCCGCACGTACTGCTCCGTCTCCCCTATGGTCCCAAAGGCCTTCCGGTCGAAGGGTTCATGTACGAGGAGAAGGTGGGTTCGGACGGGAAAAACCTCGGCGCCGAGGACAAGAATTTCCTCTGGGGCAACGCGGCGTATGCCCTTGGTCAGCGCATCACGAATGCGTTTGCCATGTACGGATGGTGCGCCGCGATTCGCGGCGTCGAAGGTGGTGGGTTGGTCGAGAATCTTCCGGTGCACGTTTTCAAGACGAGCGACGGGGATTTGTCAGTCAAAACTCCGACCGAGGTGGCCATTACGGATCGTCGTGAAAACGAACTTTCCGAGCTTGGCTTCATTGGTTTGTGCTACCGGAAAAACTCGGGCCAAGCGGCCTTCTTCGGTGGCAGCACGGCGAACAAGCCCAAGGTGTACAACTTGCCGACGGCGACGGCGAATGCCCGTCTCAGCGCGCAATTGCCGTACATTTTGGCGACGTCACGCTTTGCCCATTACATCAAGGTCATGATGCGCGACAAGATCGGCAGCTTCATGACAAAGGACAATGTTTCGGGGTACCTCAACAACTGGATCGCCGACTATGTCCTTTTGAACGACGACGCAGGTCAGGAGACCAAAGCGCGTCTTCCATTGCGGGAAGCACGAATCGACGTCACCGATGTGCCGGGCAAGCCTGGTGCATACCGTGCGGTCGTATTCTTGAAGCCGCATTTCCAACTCAATGAACTTTCCGTGTCGATGCGCCTCGTGGCGGAACTTCCGCCCCCGGCTGCGTGACGCGTTTGCTGAATCGGTGTAAATAAGGTTTCTGCTCTTCGTGTCGAGAATGATCACGGAGAGCAGAGCCCGGAACGCGGACAAACGGGGACGAGGAGACTTAGAAAATGAGCGAGACCAGTTTCATCGCAATTGACGGCGTCAAAGGCGAAAGCACGGCAACCCAAGGCAAAGACAAGATCGAGGTATTGTCCTTTTCGCACGGCGTATCGATGCCCTTGACGGCCGGCGCGTCGTCAAACGCACGCGCCCACGGCCGCTGCGTGCACCAGGACTTCACCTTCTCGAAGTTTCTCGATATCGCGTCGCCCACGATCAACCTCAAGGTTTGCGGCGGCGACAATATCAAGCAAATCGAACTCACCGTCTTCCAAGCGGACAAGAACGACGGCGACATGGTGCAGTACTACAAGATCCTTTTCAGCGACTGCATCATCACGAACGTCAGCGTCAGCGGCGGCTCTGGTGGTCGTCCCGTTGAAACCGTGACGTTCAACTACCGCAAGATCGCCTGGTCCTACGCGCAACAAGGCCAACCCTCGCCGGCAGGCAAGAAGGGCACCGCCGAAGGCGCTTGGGATCTCGAACAAAACAAGAAGGGCTGATCGTCTCCTTCACCGGCGTCTCGAACGCTCGTTTGTCCTTCTGGAACGATTGAATGACCAACTCCTGGGGATCCACGGGCGCAGGCAGGGTGCCTCTCTTCGATCGACTCGTCGACGAGGCACCCGCGCAAAAACGCGAAGCTGTCCCATATTGCACGTTAGACCGCGAAGGTCTGCGTCGCTCCATTGCCCGGGAGCTTGGTCGCATTCTGTCCACGCGTTGCCCCATCACCGGCGACGAAGCACTCACCCGAAAACGTACGGTCATCGATTACGGTCTTCCCGATCTCGAACTCGGTGGCCGTCACGTTTTGCCGGAAGAACTCCGACGATTGCAGCGCATCGTGCAAAAATCGATCGAAGCTTTCGAGCCGCGTCTGCAAAATGTCAGGGTCGAGGTAAAACGTCGCGAAGACGCTCCTCCCCACGCCCGCCTCGTCGTGTTTCTCACGGCAAACCTCGTGACCGACGAAGTGCGTGAACCACTCTCCTTCGAATCCCCCCTCGACCTCGGACCAGGTGCCGCATGACTCGTCCGGGCGAACCCGATCGCGAACTGCTCGAACTCTACGCCCGCGAACTCGCCTACCTGCGCGAACGCGGAGCCGATTTTGCCAAAGATCACCCGAAAATCGCCGCCCGCTTGGGTTTGTCGAGCCAGGGTTCGTCCGACCCGCACGTTGAACGATTGATCGAAGCGTTTGCGTTCTTGACGACCCGTCTGGCCCGCGAGCTGGAAGCCGAGCTACCTCTCTACACAAATTCACTTCTTGGATCTCTGGCGCCGCAGTTGGTTTGTCCTGTGCCGGCGATGGCGATCGCGTGTTTCGAGGTTGATCCAAAAGAGGCGAAGCTGGGATCTGGGTACACGATTGACAAACACACGCCTTTGTTTGCTGCATCATCCAAAGGGCCGGAATGTCATTTCCGCACGGCGCTTCCGGTGACGTTGTGGCCGCTCGAGGTCACCCAAGCCGCAATGGTGCCGCCAGAGACGCTCGAGGTTCCGGCGTGGCTTGTGAATCGAGCAGCGGCGGCGCTGCAGATCGACATCGCGAGCGGTGGGCTCACCTTGGACAAACTCGGCATGCGTTCGCTGCGTTTTCATATCGCGGGCGGCGGCATGCAAGCGTCGAATCTTTACGATTTGGTTGCAGCTCAAACCATCAATGTATTGGTTGGGTCGCCCAAATCTGCGACATGGACCTCGGCGAAACTACGTCCGGTGGGATTCGATGCGGACGAGGATGTGCTCCCCTACCCGGCCCATTCGAGTCGCGCGCATCGGTTGGTTCAGGAATATTTTGCGTTTCCCGACAAGTTTCATTTTTTCGATCTGATCTTCACGGAGCGCACGGAGCTGCCGGCCAGCAAAGAGGGGCGCATCATCATTTTGTTCGGACAGAAGCCGGACAAACCCGTCTCGGTCAAACCGACGATGCTCAAGCTGGGGTGCACGCCGATCATCAATTTGTTTCCGCGCAGCGCTGAACCTATTCGCGTGGATCAAACGCGTCCCGAATATCGGCTCGTGGCGGATGCGCGTCGTGAACGGACGACGGAGATTCATTCGATCACCCGCGTGGCAGCAACGGCACCGGGCGAGCCGCAGCAAATTGAATACGTGCCTTTTTTCTCGTTCGTCCACCATCGGGCGGAAGAAGCCCCGCGCGCATTTTGGCATCCGCGTCGGGTGTCCACGGGGCGCAAGGATCTTCCGGGAACGGATGTGCTTTTGACGTTTGTCAATACCGAGTTTGTCCCGACGCGCCCGCCATCGGAGACCGTGTATGCGAGCGTGCTCTGCACGAATCGAGACTTGGCTGGTGAAGTTGGAAAAGACACGCAGCTATCGCCCGAGCGTCCGGTGCCAGCGGCGAAGATCGTTTGTATTTCCAAACCGACCCCCCAAAGGCCCGCGCCACTTGGTGGACAAGCATTGTGGCGGCTGGTTTCGAACCTGACGCAGAATCATTTGGCGGTGAGTGACAATCGGATGGGGGCCGCGGCGCTACGCGAAATGCTGCGCGGATACATTTTTGGCGATGCGCCTGAAGCCGAACGGCAGATCGATGCGATTGCGTCGATTTCGAGCCGGGTGGTGACGCGGCGGATGGGATCGGATTCATGGCGCGGGCACTGTCGGGGGCTGGAAATCACAATGACCCTCGATGACGGCAATTTTGCCGGGTCGAGTCCGGTGCTTTTTGCGTCGGTGCTGAGCCGATATTTCGCTCTGCAAGCGCATATCAATAGCTTTACGGAACTGGTGTTGCGGCGTTCGTCGCGTGACGAGGAGTGGAAACGATGGCCTCCCACGGCTGGCGAAAAAGCCCTTCTGTAATCGCGTGGCTTTTTGACGAGGGGCACGTTTTCGATTTTTTCCAAGCGGTTTCGCTTTTGGAACGAATGCGTGACGACATCAATCCGCTCGGTGAAGGTTCGGATCCGGCGCGCGAAGCCGTACGCTTCAACTCGAATGTGAATCTGAATTTTCCCGAGACCGAGGTCGCTCGGGTTCGTCCAAGCGCAACGCCCAACGAACCGGCGCGTATGCAGGTGAATTTTTTGGGTTTGGCTGGGGCGCTCGGGCCATTGCCGCAACCGTTCGTCGAGATCATTTATCAGCGGGCAGTTCGTGGCGACACCGCAGCGCGCGATTTCCTGGACATTTTTAATCATCGCCTAGTGTCGTTCGTTTATCGCATTCGGAAAAAGCATCGCATTGGCTTGGGAGTAGCTTCGCCGGAGAAAGACGAAGCGGCGGAACATCTTTATGCTTTGCTGGGACTGGGTTTTCCTGAATTACGAAAACGACTGGGAGTAAACGATCGCGCGCTGCTCATGCATGCGCTCGGGCTCGGAAATGATGCGCGGTCGCTCGAGGGGCTGGTGGCGATATTGCGACACCATTTTGGGGTACGAATCGAGGCGATTCCGCTGACGGGAGCATTTCATCAGATCGAAGCGGATGATCGGACAGCGATTGGGAACGGCGGGAAAAACCGCATTCTCGGGCGAAATGCGGTGCTCGGCAGTCGCTTCTGGGATCAGGAATCGTCTTTCGATTTGCGTATTGGCCCGATGAAGCTGGAAATGTACGAGCGATTTTTGCCGGGCGGTGATGCGCTCGGGCCGCTTTGTGCATTGGTGCAGTTTTACGCGGGACCTCGATATCGTTTTAATTTGCTGCTTCTTCTCGAACCGCGCGAAATGCCGCAAGCGAAATTGGGGGATGGTTCGACGATTCGCTTGGGACAACTGGGGATATTGGGTGGCCCAAAGAAGCAATCGGGTCGACGACTGGAGATACGTTTGTCGCGGGCTGCGGTCCAAAAAGGTTTGGCCGACAAGTCCAATGCGGATGAGAAACCCGCAGGTCGTTAGCCTAGTCTTCGCGCGGTTCGATCTATCATTTATTGGAATTTTGCGGAGCTTCGGGCAATTGGTAGACCTGGGCGCGAAGGTAGCGGATATGGCTATCCCAAGTGGCGAGCGCCAATTTCGAACTCGGCCTTCGCGGCGTCGAACGCCTGGCCGGACACGCCGCTGAGCGCCACGGATTCGGCAACGACGCTGTCGTCCAGGCTAGCGAGCTCGCGCTGGCCGTCGTTGGGCGCCATGGTCGAGGCGTCGATCGCCTCGAAGGGGTGCGCGCGGGCCTCGAGCTGGGTCATCACCTCCTGATACTCGGCGCCGACATTGCCGAGCACGGCATAGGTGTTGAGCGCCGCCAGCAGGCTGTCC
>DAOMZH010000365.1:0-9745 GCA_035437985.1 Polyangium sp. (in: bacteria)
CTACCAATCCCATGCGTAATGACCGTTTTTTCGCGTATTCAACGCCGGCCCGAGAGCGCAGATTGTCCCCCCACAACGAGCCAATGATCAGCATCAGGGCATAACACAGAGCCGGGATTTCCAGCGAAAGGTCCACAAGGTTCTGGAGCAATACCACGATGATCCCGACAAACACCGCCGCCGACAAACCACTGTGCCGCGCACCCAGGTACGATGGACGAAGGGCCCAACCAAACGCAAGGAGAGCCAAGACTCCAAGCGGAACACCCCACTCCACAATCCATTGCGCCGGGAAATTCTCGACATACGCGAAAACAATATGCCCAGGAGTCGTGCGATGTGCCGGAAAAACACTCTCGAATGCACCCCGACCAATCCCCAAATAAAAATGCTCTTTGATGAGAGGTTTGGCCCAAAAAACCATCTCGATCTTACTGAGATTCTTGTCGTATAACTCGGCCCACGTATTGCTGGTTCCGCCAAGCACCGCGAAAAGTGCGCCCATCACCAGCGTTCCTGCCAAAAGCCAACGCGCCGAGCTGTGGTAAGTCGACGCATCGTCATCCTCATTGCGCGACGTCTTGAAACGCAAAAGCAGCGCCAAGAGCAAGATCCCCGCGAACAACGCGACGAATCCGCCTCGAGACGCCGAAGTGACGCTCACCCCAATCAAGAACGCAATGCCCGATGCAATGATCCACCGCGGCATGTCCCGACTCCGCGTGAGCACGAGGGCCATCCCCGAAAGCACTCCGAGATTGAGATATCCCGCCAGCGTATTGCCATTGATCAATGGACCTAGATGCCAAGGCGGCAAACGAACCGAAGGTTCGTAGAGACCGTACACGTCTTCGAGGCCGAGCAAACCATGGGCAATCGTTGCTGTTGCAACGATAATGGCCGAGACAAACATCAGGCCAATGCCGAGCGTCGCGCCATACCGAGCAGATACCGTCGCCGCTGCGGTGCATAACGCGGCATACGAGCTCCACTTCAGCGCCTCGACGAGCGATGCTCCAGGGTCGAGGGAAAGACTGGCGAATTGCGGTCCCGCTTCTCCAAACGGCATAAGCGAGCGGGACCAGATGTCGGCGTTCGTCGGGGCAATCTTGGTGAGCCACGCGATCGGGAGCGGAATGGCCTGCAACAACGTGAGAAACGCTAGGACAAGCGCGATCATCGCCGGAAGGGCGATGGCCGTCGCCCCTCGTCGTTTCATGTCGTGCAGCAGCCCCAATCCCGCGGCGATAAACGCAATCGGCGCCAGAATGACGATCGTTTGCACATGGACCGCGCCAATGGCCAAGGCTGAACCAAGCACCACCAAGGCCGTCAAGGCCGTGACGACTTGGACCCCGAGATCACCCGCAAACCGCGATTCCGTCGACGTTTGTCGTAACGCTTCGACTCGTTCCCGTCGCCGCCGCCCACGTCGCGGAGAACTTTGATCCTGCTCATTTCGTTCGGACACAGAGGAACTTCGCAGTCTAGCTGCAAGCGCGTGAATAGGAAGAGTCTGTGCACGAAAAACCGTCTTTATTCCGCCCGCAAACCTCGCGTGTGCTCACGAGCGTGGAAGCTTGGAACGAAGGTAACGTTCACCGGTGATACGTCCGGTGACCGCCAGAGGTTCGAGGACCTCCCGATCCAGACATTCGAGGCCCTGGTCCGAGCGTCGATAACGAAATCCGCTTTCGGGACAAACCATGATCCCGTTCGGGTCTGGTGCAGGAAGCTTTTGCCCATGACGACTCATCCATCCGGTTCGTCGCGCTGGAACACCCGTGACGAGGCCGTACGCAGGTACGTCGCGCGTGACCACGGATCCTGCACCCACGAACGCGTAAGCGCCGATCGTCACGCCACAAAGAATTGTCGCATTGGCGCCGATGGTTGCACCGCGACAAACGAGCGTCCGGTCGAACAGGCCGCGGCGATCTATTTCCGCGCGCGGGTTCGTGACGTTCGTAAAGACCACCGATGGACCAAGAAAAACAAAATCTTCGAGAATCACTCCCGCGTAAAGCGAAACATTGTTTTGCACACGAACATCATTTCCGACCTCGACCGCCGCCGCGACGAACACGTTTTGCCCGAGAACACAGCCGCGCCCAAGGTGAGCTCCCGCAGCGATATGGCAAAAGTGATGGATTCGTGTGTCCGCTCCAATCTCGGCTCCTGCATCCACCACGGCCGAGGGGTGCACGAAATAAGGCGGGTCGCCACGCGGCACCAAATCCGAGGGAAAATCAGGGCGTTCTTCCACCATTCATCTCCACGCTCGTTCCGGCCAAACTCCAAATTGCCCATGAACGAACGCCGGAGCCCCAAACGTCTTCACCGCAGGGCTCGCCGTATGCGCCACGATCCAGCGCACGTTGGTCTCGTCGATTTTGTGCAGGAGCGCCGCTCGATCCTCGAAACTCGAAGCTCGTTTCGGACTCCGAGGATCCAAGTCGCGATCGAGCACCGCGTCTTCCGGTCGGCCTAACGCCGCGACAAACGCAAAATAACCGTAATCGACCACATCCACCAAGATGCGCTCACCCTCGGGAAGAGTTTGTCGCGCAAACCCACCCACCGCGACTTCGTCTTGACGAACTGTAAAATCTTCGCCGCGGAACCAGCGCCGCACGATGATCAAGCTGAGCAAGAGCACGCCGATCCCGGCAGCTGCGGCCACGACACGGGCGATTCGGGTCGTGTGCGGCAGCAAGATCGTCGCCAGATTTCCAACGAGCAAGGCGCAAAGGAGCAGCAGGACCAGGAGCGCTCGTTCGGGATGGTGTGTTGGTGCGCCGTCTTTGATCATGGCTGCTGACAGGAGGCCCATCTGAAAGAACGCACCCAACATGGGGCGCGTATAGGGACGCAAAGCTTCGCGGGTCATGGATCGCAAAGACGAGGTTCGTCCCAGGGCGAGCAGAATGCCGAGCGCGCCGAAAAGCTCGGGCTCGTGTTGCACCATGGCGATCGGGTAGGCGAAAAATCGGGCCCAGGGAGCGTCGTCGGGGGTTCCCAAGGCGCGGCGATAGGCGGCGACACGATCGAGAAAATCGAAGGCATTTCCTCGGGCTACGTGGTTCCACCAGATCCAAATGCTGGGTCCGAGCAGCGCCAAAACAATTGCAACACCAAGGAAAAACTTTTCACGAACAAAAGGTTTGTCGAGACGCCAAAGGTCATACGCCGTGATGGCCGCAAAAGCCATCGCGATGGGCCACACGTCGTAACGAGAAAGCGTGGCGCAAAAAAGCGCGAGTCCACCGACACACCGAAACCGAACATTCGCATCGGCCAAGGAAGCTAACGCCAAAACGCCAAGCGCCGCCGTGAGCAGCTCGGGCACTGTCGCTACACCAAGACGAACACTCCACGGGAAAACGGCCGCAAGAATCGCGCCAAGAAGGGCTCCTTGGCGATGGTTCGTCAGACGGTACGCAGCTACGCCGACGAGCGCCGCGCTTAGGAGGCCGAGAAGAAAGGCGACGACACGCGCGACGAGAAGGGATCGACCGGCAACGAGCATAGCGGAGCCGGTGATCCAAAACGGAAACGGCAACCAACTCGTGCCGGAAGCATCGAAGACTGGCGCATGGGCAAACGATTGGGCAATGGTGACGCGAGCAAAGTCGTCGTCACTGACGGCTCGAAACCCGATGCCGAGGGCGAGGGCGCAAGCGAGCGCCTTGATGAGAACAACAACGCGGAGGGGGCTCAAGGGGGAGCGGAAGTATCGGTGCCATCACCGAGCTCGCGGTCACCTGCCGAGGACAAGTACGCAAGCGAGAGGCTCGTGAGCATGAAGACGGCTGCGCAGATCGCGGTGAGACGCGTCATGAAGTTGCCAGCGCCGCGACCGCCGAAAACTTGAGCTCCACCGCCGGCTATCCCCGACAAACCACCACCACGCCCCTGTTGCAGAAGCACGACGAGGATGAGGAAGATGCAGACGATGACGTGAATGACGTTCAAAAACGTGAGCAACATGAAGGCACTTTCCAGGAGCGAACGGGACGCATTCGTGAAAATGGCGAACCCTCGCGATCCAACACCGCAACAGCCAAAGCGTTCTACTCTCGTTCCGCCGACTCTGCCAGTCGCTCGGCACTTTCGATGATCTTGCCAAAACCAGACGCGTCGAGCGATGCGCCTCCGACGAGAGCCCCGTCGATGTTCGGTTGCCCGAGCAACCCCTCGGCGTTGTCCGCTTTGACGCTGCCACCGTAAAGGATCCGAGTGGATTGGGCGAATTCGTCGCTGACGCTGGCCAAGAGGTTGCGAATCATCGCGTGGACCTCTTCGGCATCTTCCGGCTTGGCGACTTTTCCGGTGCCAATCGCCCAAATGGGTTCGTAGGCAATGACGCCGAATCCAGGACGCTTGGCGAGGTCATCGAGCAGCGCTCGTACTTGACGCTCGACTACTTCCAAGGTTTTTCCTGACTCACGTTCTTCGAGCGTTTCGCCCACGCAAGCAATGGGTCGCAATTCCGCGCGGATGGCTGCCGCAACTTTGCGCGCGACGAAATCATCCGTTTCGCCGAAGTGTTGCCTTCGCTCACTGTGGCCGAGAATGACCCAGGTCGCCCCGGAATCGATGAGCATCGGGGCGCTGATCTCGCCCGTGAATGCTCCCGTCGCTTCCGGGTGCATGTTTTGAGCTCCAAGCATCGCCGCGCTCTTGGCCTCGAAAAGCTCTTGGGCCGTTGCTGCAAGCGCGGTGAAGGGAGGACAAACCACGACGTCGACGTGCGTCGCTTTGCGCGCAACATCCGCCACGGCGACCGCGAGCGTAAATGCCTCGCGGCCACCCGCATTCATCTTCCAATTGCCCGCGATCAGCGGACGTCGAAGCGGATTCACGACGCTTCCTCGACTGTGCGAAGTGCCTCGACGCCCGGAAGTTTGCGCCCCTCGATCAACTCGAGCGATGCGCCGCCTCCTGTCGAGATGTGATCAATGCCTTTGGCCACTTCGTCACCAGCTTTGCGAACAGCTGCCGCGCTGTCTCCGCCGCCGATCACGGTGAATCCAGGCGCGCTGCTCATGGCCTTGGCGACATCGAACGTGCCTCGCGAAAACGGCGCCGACTCGAACAGACCCATCGGGCCGTTCCAGAAGATCGTCTTCGCGCGTTGAATCTGCTCGCCGTAAAGCGCGATTGTCTTCGAACCAATGTCGAGGGCCATCGTGCCGTCCGGAATGGCGTTGGCGTCGACTTCCGTGCCGACGGGCGAATCGAGCGAATTCGCCACGACCACATCGATGGGCAGGAGCAAATTCACGTTGCGATCGTGCGCTTTCTGCAAGATTGTCCGGGCCAGGGGGAGTTTGTCGTCCTCAATCTTGCTCGCCGCCGTCTTCTTGCCTTGCGCCGCAAGGAACGTGTTGGCCATGGCGCCGCCAATGCACAAAACGTCCACCACGTTCAGCAGCGATTCGACGACGTCGATCTTGTCGGACACTTTCGCGCCGCCGAGCACCGCTACGTAAGGTTTTTCGGGACGATCAAGGAGTCGCGCCAGAGAACGCAATTCTTTGAGCATCAACAAACCGGCTGCGCGCGGACGCACGAGGCGCGCGAGAGCATGCACGGACGCATGAGCGCGATGTGCAGCTCCGAAAGCGTCGTTGACGTACACGTCGCAAAGCTCGGCGAGTTCACGCGCAAACGTGTCGTCGTCTTTTTCTTCTTCTTCGTGAAAACGCAGATTTTCGAGGAGACAAACCTGACCGGTGCGCAGGTCGTGAATGACCTTTTTTGGCGCATCGCCCACGCAATCGTCGGGCAGGTGCACTTCGTAGCCGGTGAGCTCGGACAAACGAGCGCCACAAACTTCGAGGCTCAGGCCGTCATGTTTACCGGGCTTGGGGCGACCGAGGTGCGAGGCGAGGATGACTTTGGCTCCGGCGTCGACGGCGATTTTGATCGTGGGGATCGATTCGCGGATGCGCGCATCGTCCGTGATCGCGCCTGTCTTCTTGTCGAGCGGAACGTTGTAGTCGACGCGAATGAAGACGCGCTTGTTGGCCAAGCTGCCGTCTTGCGCGAGGTCTTCGATGGAGCGAATGCCAGTGAGTTTCACAGGTCAAACACCCTTCTGCGCCATCAGCAAAGCCACGTCGATCATGCGATTCGAGAAGCCCCACTCGTTGTCGTACCAGGAGAAAACCTTGACGAAGTTCTCGCCAATGGTCTGCGTGAGCGTGGCGTCGAAGATGCTGGAGTGCGGATTGCCGATGAAGTCACCCGAGACGAGCTGCGTGTCGCAGTACTCGAGGATGCCTTTCATGGGGCCTTCGGCAGCTCGTTTCATCGCGGCGTGAACGATGTCTTTGGTGATCGGTTTTTCCGTTTCGAGCGTGAGGTCGACGAGCGAAACATCGACGGTCGGCACACGAATGGATTGTCCGTCGAACTTGCCTTTGAGCTCGGGAATGACTTCGGCGAGGGCTTTGGCGGCGCCGGTCGTCGAGGGGATCATGTTGACGGCAGCGGCGCGAGCGCGACGCAAATCACCTTTGCGATGCGGCAAATCGAGGATGTGTTGATCGTTGGTGTACGAATGAATCGTGGTCATCAAGCCGCGGACGACGCCGAAATGATCGAGCAGCACGCGGGCGATGGGCGCGAGGCAGTTCGTCGTGCAGGAACCACACGAGACGATGGTGTGTTTTTCCGGGTTGAACGAGGCATCGTTGACGCCGAGTACGAGCGTGAGGTCCTGGCCTTTGGCCGGAGCGCTGATGATCACGCGCTTGGCGCCGGCGTTCTGATGCAGCGCGGCTTTGGCGCGATCGGTGAAGAGGCCGGTGCATTCGAGGACGATGTCGACGCCGAGATCTTTCCACGGAAGTTCAGCGGGATCCTTCTTGGCCAAGACGGAGATCTTGTTGTCGCCGACCTGAATGAATCCTTCTCCGTGGCTGACGTTTGCCGCGCGAAACTCGCGATGAATCGAGTCGTAACGGAGCAGATGCGCGAGTGTGCCGGCGTCGGTCAGATCGTTGATTGCGACGATCTCGAGATCTTTTTCGCCGCGCTCGACCAAAGCACGCACGATGCAGCGACCAATTCGGCCGAACCCGTTGATAGCGATCTTCGTAGCCATCGAAGTGACTCCTCGGAAAAAGTGTTGAATGCGGGCCGTTACGTAGTCAGGTGGGCTTGCTCGGTCAAGCTGGGGATTGGGGCGCAGGGCGCCGTAGGCGACCCGAAGCCCCAAATGCCCAACCAGCCCCGAGCGGGTTTTGCAGGCTGGTCCGTGAACCGATGAGCACTACGCCGGAAGGTCGTATGCAAACGCAGATCCATCGTCGACGAGGACGATGACGCGAGGCGAACGCAGGTGAACGGCGGAGATTCGTCCCGTCACGGAAGGATCGAGCGGAATACGAACCCAGTTGCCTTCACGACGTTCGAGCAGACGGGCATCGGCACCAACGGCCCATACGGCACTCGAGCGAGAATCGGCGGCAACACCGAATAAATCGCGTGTGGTTTGTACTCGTTCGAGGGTGGCAATGGCTGGACCGCCGGTCGGCGATGGCTCGATGCGCACGGCGTGTCCACCGCTGCCGACGGCATGCGCCGCGCCGAACATGCTCGTCGCCACCGCATACAGATGCCCAGATCGCGCCCACGGCACGTCCCGACTGCCTTGTTCGTTCACTTCGACAATGGCTCCGTCGAGGCCCACAGCCACGAGTGTTCCATTCGACAAACGCGTGACATCGGTCAAACGGGACGAGTTTTCGACGAAAACGACCGATGGCGGAGCACCTCGGGGCATCAGGATCACCGCGCCGACCGAACGGGTTACATGGGCACCCACGAGCACGACCCCGTGTTCGTCCACATGTGCGCCTTCGATCGCGATGTCTTTGTCCGGCAAGGCGATACGTTGCGCTGTACCTCGAGCGGTCAAGGCACAACAAAAATCGGGTTCGCCAAAGAGCAATAGTTCGCCGGAGGTCAAACGAGACAAACCTCGAACGGCGCGAGCATCGACGCCCGAAGGAACGGGAACTCGCGACCACGCACCACGAACCAGACGGTAAAGACCGCGCCCGCCAGCGGCCAAGATCGCGCGGCCGTCTTCCACCAGGATCGACGCATGAAGACGCTCGACGCCGATGGGAGGGCCAAGCGTTTCCCAGGGGACGTAGTTTTCGATTTGCTGGAGCGAGATGGCCATCGCCGTGATGGGCGCAGGTTTGTCGGCGGCTGGAGAGACAAACTGAGCCGGCGACACGAGAGGAGGCGGCGTGGGGTTTGGCGGACGCGAAGGTTCGTCCTGGGGCCGCTGGCCGCTGGCCAGGGGACGCACGACGTCGCGCAAAATGGGATCGATTTCGGCCCAAAATTGCTGAACCGACGGGTGGCGGCCTTGGGGATCACCACAGAGCGCGCGGGCAAAATGGGCATCGAGAGCGGCGACGAGGTCCGGGCGATCGCGAAGTTCAACGGGCAGCGTCGCGGATGTACGGGCGAGGGAAGGAGCTGGCCCACGCGTCATGTGGTGGGCGAGTTCAGCGGGCCCCGATTGCGCAAAGGCTCGGGTTCCACAAAGGATTTCGTACAGGATTGCCGCAAAAGGAAAAACGTCGGTCGCCCAGCTCAGAGGAGCTTGGGTCAATCCCGATCGTTCGGGAGCAAAATATCCAAGATGCGGTGCGGGCGCCGAAGGATCCAGGTCGGCCACGGAGGCGAATTCATTGCCGTCTTCCTGAGCGATCAAAATGGTTGCCGGGGGCAAACATCCCCGAATGACTCCCGATTCGTTCAACGTGACGAGGGTTCGAGCGACTTGGCCCATGATGCGCCGCGCCCGAACGACGGGAACACCAAACCCGCCGTGCGCCGCAAGGACACGTTCCAGGGTTTGCCCATGAGCACGTTCGTTCAAGAAATGACCTATGACTCGGCAAAAGTGAGGAGGACCGAATGAAACGTATCAGTCGACTCGATTGCCGGCCAACTATGCGGCCATCATGGAATTGGGGGGATAGGGGGGCTGCTCAGACGCCGAGCAGCTTGACGAGATTGTCGCGATTCGTGAGGCCAACGTGCTTACCGACTTGCTGCCCGCCTTTGAAGACGAGGACCGTCGGGACGCTACGCACGCCGTATTTGGCGGTGATTTGCGGATTGGCGTCGATGTCGAGCTTGCCAACCTTCACCTTGCCGTGAAATTCATCGGCAATTTTGTCGACGATCGGGGCGAGCGCTTTACAAGGGCCGCACCAGGTGGCGGTGAAATCGACGAGCACGGGCGTATCGGATTGCAATACGTCTTTGGAGAAATTCTGTTCCGTGAATTCAAGGACGTTCTTACCTGCCATGGTGCCTCGCTGTCTGCTGGGTATGCAGCTTCATCGCCGCACCCAGCACTCCTTTTTCAATAGGCAACGAAACGTAACTTCGCGATCGCGGTTCGACAAGGTCACTCGTGAAGATTGCCCTCAGCTCCACGCTCAGCCGACGTTCAGCCGACGCTACGCTCAGCGCATCACCCCTCGACGGGACATGGACACGACACGACCGAGCGCGACGACCTTGAGCGCTGCGGGGTGATTTTCATATTCGTCTTGCTGCATGTGCGCTTCGGCAATGAGTCGCGCCTTGAAGCGCTGAAACATGGGCAATTTTTTGGCGAGGCTTTCCGGCAAATATGCCGGCATCGGCTGCTGCGACCCAGCCGGCATGAGCACACTGCGAATCCACAATTCGCCAAACACCG
>DAOMZH010000366.1:0-9728 GCA_035437985.1 Polyangium sp. (in: bacteria)
CATCTTGATCTTCGTGCCTTCGGCCTCGACGATGTCGGCCGTGTTCACCAGCGCCTCGACGCCTTCGCGCAACCGCACGAACACGCCGTAGTCGACGATGCTGATGACCGCGGATTCTTCGATCACGCGACCCGGGGCAAACTCGTTGAGGATCGTCGGCCACGGATCATCCCAGAGCTGCTTGATGCCCAGCGAGACCTTCTTCTCGTCGTGGTTGATCGAGAGGATGATCGCTTCGACGTCATCGCCCTTGTGATAGAGGTCGCTCGGGTTGTTGACCCGCGCCGTCCACGAGAGATCGCTCTTGTGAACCATGCCGTCGACGCCTTCTTCGATCCCGACGAAAACGCCGTAATCCGTGAGCGATCGGACCTTGCCCGCAATCTTGTCGCCCGGATGGTACTTGTCCGTGAAGAGCATCCACGGATCGGGCTCGAGTTGCTTGAGGCCGAGGCTGATGCGCTTGGCGCGGGCATCGACTTCGAGCACCTGGCACTCGATGTCTTGCGCCACGTCGAGCAGCTTGGAGGGGTGCTTGACCTTCTTGGTCCAGCTCATCTCGCTGACGTGGATGAGGCCTTCGACGCCCGGTTCCAATTCGACGAACGCACCGTAGTCCGTGATCGACATGACCTTGCCGCGGACCTTCTTGCCGGCCGGGTAGGCTTCTTCGGCGTGGTTCCACGGGTCTTCTTGGGTTTGTTTGAGGCCCAAGGAAACGCGCTCGGTCTCGGGGTTGTACTTCAGAACCTTGACCGTGACTTCGTCGCCGACGTTGAAAACTTCGTTGGGATGGTTTACGCGACCCCAGCTCATGTCGGTGATGTGGAGCAAACCATCGATACCGCCGAGATCGACGAACGCGCCGTACTCGGTGATGTTCTTGATGGTGCCCTTGACCGTCATGCCTTCGGTGAGGGTTTCGAGCGTCTTCTGCTTCATCTCGTCGCGCTCGCGTTCCAGGAGCACGCGACGAGAGAGCACGATGTTTCCGCGCTTCTTGTTGAACTTGATGACCTTGAACTTGTAGGTTTGTCCGATCAGTTTGTCCAAGTTGCGGATCGGGCGAAGGTCCACTTGCGAGCCTGGGAGGAACGCCTTCACGCCACCACGAATGGTGACGGACAAACCGCCCTTGACGCGTTGGCTGATGGTGCCTTCGATGAGTTCGTCCGCCTCGCAGGCGTTCGAGATCTCATCCCAAACCTTCATCTTGTCGGCCTTCTCCTTGGACAAGGTCACGAGGCCGTCGTCGTTTTCGCGGCTCTCGATGTAAACGTCGACCTTGTCGCCGGCCTTGACCGTGATCTGACCCGTGGCATCCGCGAACTCTCGGAGCGGGATGACTCCTTCGCTCTTACCGCCGATGTCGACCACCACCGAGTCACGGCCGACCTGGACGACCGTTCCCGCGATGATCTCGCCTTCGCGTGCAAAATCCGATTCGACACGCTGTTCGAAAAGCGCAGCGAAGCTCTCTCCGATGTCTGATCCTGCCATCTCCACGTTCGCGTTACTTCCCATGTGGTCTGTTCAAACCTGCCTTCCATTGGATTTCCCCGTGCTCGGCCAACACCTATCGCGTGTGCGTGCAGCTCACCTCGAGCCGACCTTGGGCACACGTCGGGCGTAGTCCCGGCACTGGGAGAGCGGTCCCTCTAGTCCGTGGCCCGTTGGTTGTCAACGCAGTCGATGATCTCGGTGTTCGCCGTTCTTTTTCGCTTCATCCGCCTGGATCAAAGTTGATCCATTCGAGCGAGGTCATGGAGCTGGCGCCAGGGGCAACCCGTCTCCACCGTCATTTGTGCGTATTCGTGCGGCTAAAGCCGCTGCTGCGCGATCCATCGCCTCGTACGGCCAGAGCGCTCGAACCACGACTTGCGCCCCTTCACGGCTCACCACGGCCTGTCGAAGCGCCTCTTTTTCACCCATTCGGTCAGGCGCCAACATCGTGAGCAAGCGCAGATTTGCCAAAATCGCCCCCATCCCCTTCTCGATCGTCATCGGATCCGTTCCTTCCACCGCATCCAAACGCACCACGAGCTCCGGAGAATTTCCGAGCGTGAACGAACCTGTGCCCCGACGAACTCCACTCAGTGATGCAGCTTCTGGAATCAATCGGCTAAAAGTTGCTAGGTTTTCCCACGCCTGTTTCGCGATGACGAACCTTACTGCGCCTTGTTCCGGCAAGCCCAACTTCGTCCCCTCTTCCGACGCCGGCAATGCATTCATCACGATCGCTCGATCCGTGCCCACGACGATCGTTCCATCTTCAGCCTGACCAATGGCCACGTTTGGACCGACCAACAGATCGTTTTCCAGCCGCAAACCCCAGTTTTCCTCTTTCGCAACTTCTGCAAGCCCCGCGACGAACTTGCCCCGCGCAATTTGGCCCCCAAACAACCCCACGAAGCTCTTGCCGTCCATCGTCGCCATCAGAACTTCGCGCACATCCACCGGCAGTCGAACGCCCGTTCGATCGTAGATGCGATCGGCAATCGCAACTTTGTTCAGCGCCGGCTCTTTCGGACGGTTTTCGAGCGCCGCGGGCAGGAGATGATTTCGTACGGGACCAAATAAAACGATGTCGGCTCCTTCGATCCGCACAACGACGTTGCTGCCCGCTGGCACATGCGCGAGCGCCGTTGGTTGGTAACGAAAAACCAGCATCCAGAGGACCACAGCTACGGTCGCTCCCAGGACAAACATCGCCACGCCCGCAATCACCAGCACCCGCGCCGAGGATCGTTTCGGAGGCCCTCCCGTGGGTGCAGGTGCAGGCTCAGGCGCAGGATCGCGCTGCGTGGGAGGAACTGGTTCTACCGCGTCAACGAGCGTGTCGGCCATCGAAGCGGAGGGTATGCAATCACGACGACGAGTGCACGCTCATCGCACCATCACGACCCGTTCATCGCGGCTTTTTCCGCAACGGAATCACCCCAAACCGAGGGTCCGAAGAACCAGCTCGCGCTCCCCCGTCGTCACCTGGGCCAGGACCACCACCAGCACCAAATCGCTTCCTCGTCGAGCTCTTCTCCGTCAAGCCACCCAAGTCGGACCGCTTGACTTTTATCGTTTTTGCACTCGCGTTCGTCACCTCGGGTTCAGGTTCGTCCAAACGGAACCAAGCCTCGGTGCCATCACTCGCTTCCGCACCTGGGCTGACCGTCAACTTCACCTGCAAGTTCGACTCACGTAAGGACATCTCGAACCGCAGTTCACCTGTCGAGAGGAGATTGTCCTGCAGCGCGGTCGACGTTCTTTCCGAAGTTTGAACATTGGCGTTCGAACTGGTCTGTCGGGAACAACCTACCAATTGTGCAAGATCAAAAGCCAACGAACCGAATAGGTCGACAATTCGCTCGTCGGCATTCGAGATTGGAGCAATCGAGACCGTCACGCGCATTTCCATTTGCGCACTGTCATTGTGGTTGTCCGCCTCGCTCATCGTCTGCTGGCCTTCATCATACAGAGCGAGCTTCACTGAGCAACGACGTCGCGCAACAGATCAACGGGCGCCACCCACTTGATCTGCACCGCTTGTTCGACGCGCTCTACATGCAGCCCGTCAAAAAAGACCGCGTAACGACCCGCCTGCCCACCCTCGCGAAGAGCATTCAAGAACTTGGCTAGTTTCGTGCTTTCCGTTGCCGAATTTGTAGCGACCTCGAAATCTGCATGCACCTGATCGTCCACCAACGTCACGCTGGCCTGCACGCGTTTGACACCTCGCGCAATCGCACCAATCGAGGGAAATTTGCGCTCGAATCGCGAGGGTAATCGTCGTCCACGCAGATCGGCACTGACGATCCCTTCAGCCCGTGGATCTCGTCGCCCGGGATCCGGACCACGCATGAGCACCCGCTCCACACCATCCACCTCCACACCGGTCGTGAAAAGAATCGTTTGAGATCCAAGCAGATGGATGCGAGCCGTCGCATCACGAGCCACTGGTCCGCGACGCTCGAAGGATCGCACCCCTTCCATCAACGGCGGATCGAGCTCGGTGAATGTATCGGCGTCGGGACGAATATCTTCGACGTCCCCTTCAACGATGAGGACACGATCACCGCTTTCGAGATCGGCGATACGCGTGCCGATCCATGCGACGCGGGCATGTTCGAGAGCCCGGAGCATCAACGCATCATCCAGCTTCAGATCCGCGCTCACCTTGCTGGACAAACTCTGGGCCATCGGTCCCAAGGCGACGCGCATGCGGGCGAGGTCGACCCGCAAAACCAAGTCGAGGTCAGCCGGAAATAATTCTACGGCATCAAAGTATTTCTTACGTTTGGCAGACTTGATCGTGCGTTGGGTGGTCGAACTACACGCGACGTTCACGAGGCCCAGAACCAACGCGCCCAAGAAGAAGCGTCGTGGTGTTGGGCGCGTTGTCTGAGCTTCGGATTCAGAGACATTCGCGGGATTCGACGACACGAGCCATTTCCTCGACGACATCATTGATGTCGCGGTGGCTGGAGTCGACCACGATCGCGTCATCGGCTTGCTTCAAGGGGGCAACGGCCCGTTCTGTGTCGGCTTTGTCGCGGCTCTCCACATCGGCGAGCGTCGTTTCGAACGAGTCGGCTTTGCCTCGCGCGACGAGTTCTTCGTAACGACGACGGGCGCGGATTTCCGCGGATGCGGTCAATAAAAACTTCGCCTCGGCATCGGGAAAAACCACCGTTCCAATGTCGCGTCCTTCCAAGACCACGCCGCCTTCGATGCCTTCACGCCGCTGCATGTCGAGCAATGCCGCCCGAACTGCGGGATACGACGACACGCGACTCGCCCCCAAGCTCACGTCCGGCGTGCGAATCGCATGCGACACATCGTCTCCATCGAGACGAATGCGCATCCCCACATTTTCATTTCGTTCGATCACCAAACGATGTCGCACCACGAGATCTTCCGCGAGATCTCCAACGCGTACACCGTCGTGCCAAGGAATCTCGGCTCGTTGGGCGGCAAGAGCCACCGTTCGGTAGAGCGCACCCGTATCGAGCAGGAGGTATCCAAGTCGTTCGGCCAAAGCTCGCGCCACCGTGCTTTTTCCAGCACCAGCTGGCCCGTCGATGGCGACACGCACTTTTCGACGACCCGTCTCACTCACTCCGCACCTCGCGATTGCTCCACATCAATTCGGGCTCCGAGCGCCTTGAGCGTCCCGACAAACCGCGGGAAGCTCGTGCCAATGTTGTCGACATCTCGCACACGACAGGGGCCGTCTGCACACAAACTCAATACCGCAGACGACATGGCGATGCGGTGATCACCTTCGCTCGAAACATCCGCTGCACGCAAAGGTTTGTCGGGAATTCCTTCGATCACGAGCCCATCCGGACGCTCTTCGCACTTCACCCCGAACGCTCTCAGCACTCGGGCCATCGTGGCAATACGGTCGCTCTCCTTCACCCGCAGTTCAGAAGCATCCTCGATCGTCGTCACGCCGTTCGCGCGGGCGGCGAGGGCACAAAGAATCGGCACCTCGTCAATGGTTCGCGCCACGAGTTCTCCGGCAAGACGTCCGCCAGAAATGTTTGACCCCCAAGCATGTATGTTGCCGACGGGTTCGCCGAGTTCTTCACCATGAGGCTCGACGGCGATCGTCGCCCCCATGTCGCGCAGCACTTCATACAGGCCCGTACGAGTGGGGTTTGTCCCGACATGACGGATCGTGACGCGACTGTTGGGGATCAGGATCCCAGCCGCCGCGAGGAAAGCAGCTGACGAAGGATCACCGGGCACAGTGATGGAGAATGCGGGAAGTTTGCCCGAGAACCCCGGCCCGTTGAGCTCGATCATGGATCCAATGGTGCCGACAGGGACGCCAAGCGCGATCAGAAGTCGTTCCGTGTGATCTCGAGAAACGTGCGGTTCGCGAACGTAGGTTGGACCATCGGCCCACAGACCCGACAACAAGATCGCACTTTTCACCTGGGCGCTCGCGACAGGCATTTCGTACTCGAGAGCTGCGAGAACGTGAGGTTTTGGGAGTGGGCCGATCGTGAGGGGGGCCGTGATTTCACCCACGCGGCGCGGGTCGATTTTTCCTTCGATGTGTCCGCCGCGTTGGCGCAATGGACGCGCGATTCGCTCCATCGGTCGTTTCGAGAGTGAAGCATCTCCGATGAGCGTCGTGCGAAACCGTTGCGCCACGAGCACGCCGCTCAAGAGACGCATCGTCGTTCCCGAGTTGCCACAATCGATCGGCGCGCTCGGCTCTTTCAAGCCATCGAGTCCCACACCCGAGATCACGATCGTGTCTGGTGTTTCGTTGGGTTTGTCCGTCGCTACACCCATCGCTTGCAGAGCGGCGAGGGTCGACAAGTTGTCGGCGCCAAGCGTCCCGCCTTTGATCACACATCGACCACTTGCCAATCCCGCGATCAGGATTGCTCGATGCGCGATGCTCTTGTCACCGGGCACTGGAACGCTGCCTGTCAGAGGACGTTCAGAAGGAAAGACGACGAGATCTGTCACGCAGTGGGCTCTAGCAGAATAGGTAGGGGTTTCGACACTGGAGATTCAAGCCCACGCACCGTGCGCATTTGGATCGGGACGAACGTCTTCCAGTACGGCGCGAGCATGGGCGGCATCTTCGCTGATTTGCGCTCGGAGCATATCGATCCCGGCGAAACGCTTCTCGGGACGGAGGTGCCGAACGAGGTGCACGCGAAGACGTGCGCCGTAGAGATCTCCTTGGAAGTCGAACAAATTCACTTCGAGGCGCGGGATCGTCGCTGACGAATCGACCGTTGGTCGCAAGCCCAGATTCGCCACACCACGACCGAGCATCACGTTGTGTTTTTCATCGGGGCCTTCGAGTTTGTCCACGACGACGGCCATGACGCCGAACGGAGGTAATGCTTCGGGCATGTCGCTGATGTTTGCCGTGGGAAACCCGATGGTTCGACCGCGTTTGTCGCCGTGAACGACCGTGCCGGAGAGAGCATGCCAGCGGCCGAGGATGTTGCGCGTTTGCTCGAGATGGCCCTGGGCGATCTCGTTTCTCACCCGCGACGAGGACCATGGTCCGGTGTCATCACCGACGAGGGCATGGGAACGGGTTTCGAAGTCGAGTTCTTTTCCGAGGCGCGACAACTCGTCGAAGTCACCGACGCGATTGGCTCCGAAGCGAAAGTTTTTCCCGACCATCACGATGCGTGCGCCGAGCTTTACGAGGACATTTTCCGCGAATTCTCGGGGGTTTTGCGCGGCAAACAGGCGATCGAAAGGCACGACGACGACCTCGCCGCCGGGCATGGCTCGTTCGCAGAGTCGTTTTTTACGTTCGAGGGGAGTCAGTAGGGGTGGGGCTTTTCGTCCCAGCACTTCTGCCGGATGCGGATCGAAGGTGAGTACGACGGGTTGGAGACCGCGTGCGCGGGCGAGATCGGCAGCTTCGCCGAGGACGGCGCGATGTCCGCGATGAACACCGTCGGAGTTGCCGATGGCCACGAGTCGGGCTGGTTTTTCTTGTTCGTCCACGAAGCGATCCTCAGGACGTACCTAATCAAGAGAGGCGCGGAGCGCAAAGCTTGCGGCTCGCCAAACCGATTCGAAGCGATTGTGCCTTGACGGTCCAAGGGATGACTGGTAGTTCCGCGCCGCCGTTCACACTCCGGCAAAGGAGGCTGCGCCGGTGTTCAAAAGGGTGAGCATTTTCCCGGGCAACGCGAGTGCCGCACTGACGCAGGAGATCTGCCAGGTGCTGGAGCTGCCGCTTGGCAAATCTCGTGTGTCCCGTTTTTCCGATGGCGAGACGTTCTGTGTCATCCAAGAAAACGTTCGCGGCGTAGATACCTACGTCGTGCAATCAACGTGTTCTCCGGTGAACGACAACGTCATGGAGCTGCTCATCATGGTTGATGCGCTCCGCCGTGCTTCTGCTGGTTCGATCACGGCCGTGATCCCGTATTACGGGTACGCTCGGCAGGATCGCAAGGTGGCACCACGTACGCCAATCACTGCCAAACTCGTTGCCGATCTGTTGCAAGCAGCGGGGGTCGATCGGGTCGTGGCGATCGACTTGCATGCCGGACAAATCCAAGGTTTTTTCAATATTCCTTTCGATCATTTGTTCGCGATGCCGGCATTGCTCGAGCAACATCTGCGTGAACATTACGCGCATGATGTCGTCATCGTTTCGCCCGATGCGGGAGGTGTCGAGCGTGCTCGGGCCTTCTCGAAACGGCTCGGCGGCACACTCGCGATCATCGACAAACGTCGCGAACGCGCGAACGAGAGCGAGGTCATGAACATCATCGGCGAAGTCGAAGGTCGACGATGTTTGCTCCTCGACGACATCATCGATACAGCAGGCACCCTCGTGAACGCGGCGAACGCGCTGGCGAAAGCGGGGGCCAAGAGCATTGCTGCATGTGCATCGCATCCGGTGCTCTCGGGACCAGCCGTGACGCGGATCAAAGAATCTCCGCTCACGGAGGTTATCGTGTCGAACTCGATCCCGTTGTCCGAGGAAGCCAAGGCGTCCGGGAAGTTCAAAGTCATCACCGTGGCTCGTCTACTCGCCGAGGCGATCCGCAGAATTCACCACTCGGATTCGGTGAGTTCGCTCTTCGTTTAACCCTCTAACCCTTTGCGTCTGGACAAGTGTCCAGTCCACCGAATGCAGTGCTTGCACGGAATAGCGCACCACTTGCTCGAAACTCTGCTATAGCGCCGCGTCTCGGATTTCGGAGATTCGTCCCATGATGGAAATCATCAAGCTCAGCGCCACCTCTCGTCCCGACAGCGGAAAAAGCCCCTCGAGCCGGCTGCGCCGCACCGGTCAGATCCCAGCAGTTTGTTACGGCAAGGGCCTCAACGCCTTCTCCGTCGCAGTTGCTCCCAAAGAACTGCTTCAGGTGCTCAAGTCACCACACGGAAAAAACTCCGTGATCGAGCTGAGCGTCAAGGACGCGCAGACCTACACCGTCATGGTGCGTGACTACGGTTATCACCCGATCTCGCGCGAACTGCTCCACGCAGATTTCTTGCAGGTCAAACTGGATCAACCCGTCGACGTCGAAGTGCCCGTGAATTGCACCGGCAAGGCGAAGGGCTCCGTGGCCGGCGGTATCTTGCAACAGATCTTCCGCAACTTGCCGATTCGCTGTTTGCCCGAGAAGATTCCCGTGCATGTCGACATCGACATCACCGAGCTCGATCTTGGCGACACCGTCAAGGCGGGTCAGGTCAAGTTGCCCGAAGGCGTGAAGGTGCGTTTGCCCGAGGAGCAGACGGTCGTCGTCATCGCGATTCCCGAGAAGGGCGAAGAAGCTCCGGCAGCTGGTGCTCCTGGTGCTCCGGCGGCGGCGGCAGCAGCAGCTCCTGCAGCTGGTGCGAAGGCAGCGGCTCCTGCAGCTGGTGCGAAGGCGGCGGCTCCTGCAGCTGGTGCGAAGGCGGCGGCTCCTGCAGCTGGTGCGAAGGCAGCAGCTCCCGCGGCCAAACCGGCAGCCAAGAAGTAGTTCGACCTCAAAGGAACGACGAAAGGCTTTCGTCGTTCCGGCATTTTGTCCTCACGCATGTATCTCGTCGTTGGCCTCGGCAATCCCGGGAAAAACTACGCTTCACATCGGCACAATGTGGGCTTCATGGTTGTTGAAGACCTGGCCTCACGTGTGCGTGCCGATGGGTTCCGCGACAAATTTTCGGGCCTCATTGCGCGGGCGATGCTGGGTGACGAGCAAGCGTATTTGCTCGAGCCGCAGACGTACATGAAC
>DAOMZH010000367.1:0-9726 GCA_035437985.1 Polyangium sp. (in: bacteria)
AGAATAGCTTATGGCAAGAAAACAAAAGCATATATAAAAAATTCGAACATAATAACTAGAAAAATAAATGTCATTTGTAACATTCCACCCTCAAATAATATCTAAAAAATTCAGTATAACTTAATAAAACTTTGAGAAAAGGAATTCGTTAGCGAATACTCAAAGACTATCAAGATAAAAAAATATATTGAAATAATAAATTTAAGCATTTTCTTTTATTCCTCAAACAAATACTTATAAAAATGCCGATTCAAAAGTGTTAAAAATTTGGAAGGCAGAATAAAACAACAATAAAAAAATTGATTCAACTATCTAATATACAGCATTGTAGAAAACTTTGAATTCGAATAAATCATTAAGAACTGCTAACTAGACGATGCAAATAAATTTAAAAAGCTTAAACTAGCTATCATTTATTTTTTAATGAATAATATTAATCATAATGATAATTTATATTTTTTCGATTTTTCTTTTGAATTCAATGAATTTAATTTTATAATGAGTTATCAAGTTGAAGGAGTTTAAGTTTTTCGAGAAGATTTTTTAAATTATAAAGGCGCAAGTCGTTGCTTTTTTAGAGCTCTTTACATAATTCTTGATATTCTCTCGGAATTTAAATGAATTTCTAAAGCCTGTTAAACTTGATTCTTCTATTATTTCGAAGTTATTACTAATATTATCAGTAGTATAATGCTAACAGTTCTCATCGATTGTACTCCAATTACTTAATTAATTTATGTAGCGAAGAAAAATTCCAATAGAAAATGAACTGAGATTAGAATCAATAATTAATTTTTTCTTCTTCTTACTTTTAAACTTACTAGGCACCCAATTAATACTAATATAGTTAAGACAATAAAAAATAGAATACCTTGCAAAGATCGTGCTTATGCAACTAAAAAAAGCTGTAAAGCATCTAAATGTTTTAATACTTGATTAACTGCTGATAGTATTCGACTAACAACTGCATAATTTTGATCAATATCTTCATGTATTTTATTTAACGAAGCTGATATATCTGAGGTTAAGCTATTTATTGCGATTGAACTATTTGTTATTATTTGTGCCATTTGTTATTGAGTTGCTATTGAAGAAAGTATTTGAATTTTGAGGGCTGATTGAAGTTCTAAAATTTGTTTTGTATTTTAGTTATTTTTTGAAAGAGTCTGTTCTGTATTTTAAGCAGATACTAGTAAAGCATTAATCATTTGTTCTGTTCGCTAAGCTATGAGCTCTGCAGCAACGTCCGCATCGGTCACGCGCACGACGTGATCGCTATTGATCCGTGCTGGTGTTCGAGCCTCACGCCGAAATCGCTCGATGGCAACTTTGTCGGAAGCAACCGAAGCACTCAGGATCTTCAGCGCGAGCTGTTCGTCCGTGTGAACGTGTTCGACAAGAAAAACCGCTCCCATTCCGCCACGGCCGAGCTGACGGACAACGCGGTACCGCTCGGCAATGATCGTTCCAGGCTTGATATTCTCGGCCGCGGTGTTCACCTGCGTCTCGTACCTCCGAGCACTGTGAAATTACATGACTTCGGGTGGCATATCCACCGAATGAAATCATGAACCTCCGCGGGCACGATTTCCACCCGTGGAAATGCCGCTTTACTATTTACATCCCGATTGAACTTCAAGCGCAGCACGTGCCGCCTCCCGAACGTTTCGTGGAGCCTTCGGATCGAGCAGCGGTGCCAAACGTTTGGCCAAGTCCTTGGGCTTCACATCGCCAAGGGCCGCAATTGCCGCAGAACCAAGCAATCTTTCCCCATCCGACATGCCTTGCATCGAAAGCAGCGCAAGCTTCGTCCACGCGTCAATTCTCGACGCGTCGCACATGACGCCGAGCGCCAAGATCGCGCGGGATCTAACCTCCGCCAATTCGCTGTCGCGGTCAGAAATTTGACGCAGCTCCGAAAGATGACTTTTCGCTCGATGCACCGCGAGTCCATCGATCGACCGAGCGCGAACTTCAGCCGCTACATCCTTCAAAGCCGCGGCAAGCGCATCATCCGAAGCAGCTGTCGCTCCGAGTTGTCCCAACGAACGGGCAGCACTCGCCCGGACAAACGTGAACGGATCCTTCAGCAAACGCCGCTCGAGAGCCGCAACGAGAAGCACGGGCGGCGTGATCAAAGCCGCGTCTTTACCGGGATCTCCAAGCGCCTCGACGGCCGCTTCTCGCACCCGCACCTCAGCATCATCCACAGCTTCGATCAGCGCCGATTGCAGCGCCGGCACGCGCGCCGAGACCTGCGCTGCGCGCATACGTACGTGCGGATCCGCGTCCGTACGCAACGCCGCAACGAGCAGCGTCTTGGCCCGTTCTTCGCCAGATCGCGCCAATTCTGCCGCCGGTCCCAAGAGCAAATACTTCGTGCGAAATGAAGCTTCTGGGGCCCACAACGAGACAAACGCATCACGCGCCCCAGCAACCGTGACGATTCGTGGCCCGAGCGATCGCAACACATCAATCTGCACGACCTCGGTTCGTCCAGAAAAACGATCCCGTTCGAGCTCGCTGGCGACCACCGACAACGCCCGTTCATTTTTTACGGCATGCGCCAAGGCCGTCCGCATTTCGCGGCGCAAGTTCTCATCCGTGGTCGCGAGTTCGTCAATCAAAACAGGAACGGATTCCACCGGCGCCACGAGCGCTAGTTCCGCAGCCGCCGCGATCTTCACCGCGGGCTCGGCTTTCTTGATGAGTTCCGCGAGCGCAGGCGCAGCAGCTCGACCACAACGTCGCACGCGGTCGAGAGCATGCAGGAGCGCGGGATCGGCATCACGTCGCGAACGTTTTGGCCCCTGCGCGGCAAGTTTGTCCCCCATCATCTGCACATAAAACGGCGCATGTAGCGCGCACGACGAGCCATCGATGATGCTCTCCGCGCGGCGTCGCCCCACGTCGTCGAGTTTGTCGTAACTCTTCATCGCCGCCTCGGCGCCTACTTTTCCCGAGCGCTCGAGAAGCGCCATCGCGGCTTTGCCCCGATCCGAAGAGAGCATTTCGACCAGAGCTTCGGGGGTTCGATCATCGAGCGACGTGCGAGCAATGACCTCCGCGATCGTGACCCGAGCTGCCTCGGCGGTTGCCGGGGCAAACGCGCTATCGAGGACGACGGAAAGACAAGACGCGCTCAATTCGGCAGGCAGCGAGATCTCGAACCGAGCGCCTGCTTTGCGCCAACCATCCTCCGGTAATGTGACCTCGAACAGTTTGTCTTGGGTGGCCAAGTAAAACTTTTTTGGTGCCGTACCATCGGGGACATCGGCCGTAGGAGGACGAACCACGATCTCCAAAGCCGAAATCGCGACGTCCGTCGATGCGGACATGACGGCAAATTCACCGCGACCAACCCCGGATTTATTTTCCGACCAGGTGGTCTCGAGGTCGCCATCCGTGAGCGTTCCGATGGCTTTTCCGACAGCGCTCGATGCGGTTTGCGCGCGGAGGAGAGCGACAACGGGGGGAGGTTTGGAATCGGCAAGAAGTTTGCCCGTGAGTTTGACGGCGGAGGAGCGCTCGGCTTCGGACAAACTGAGCACGCTGACGCCACGTTCGAGAGACAAGGTCGCGCCATCGATTTTGCGTGCGGCAACGACCGCCGGCCTTCCACAGATCGTGACGTCGTTGCGTTGTTCACCAATGACGATGCGCATTCCATCGTCGGCTTTTTCTTCGCTGATGACGCTCGTTCGTTCCTCACCGTATTCGCCTTTGGATTGGCCGGTGAAACCGTTCCAGAGAAGAAGCGGCGTATCGCCCTTGTTGGCTAACGGGGCCGCAAGAAACGCGACAAACCGTTCGCCACTGGATCCGTCGGCAGTCACGCGAACGACGTGATGACCACCGGCGAGTTTGACGTCTTCGAAACGCACTCCCTTTTTGAGGAGAGACACGGCATCCACAGGCACGTCGATGGTGGATCCCGTGTCGGCATTACACGAAGCCGGGCTGGGACAAACCTTGGCTAGAACCACACCATCGCGCACAGTGACGGCGAGAGCTTGTTGGCCAGCTGCTGCGGGAGCGACGATGCTCGATGCCGCGGCGGAGGCTGTAGATGCTGCGACAAACGTGATCGCTGCGGAACACGCGGCGAGCGCGGAGCGGAAGCGCATGGGGCGCATCGTTGCCTCAATGGGGCGCAAGTGCAATGGGAACACGCTTTCGTTGGTCGAAAATCGACACGCGAATTGCCGAGCTCAACTGTGCGCGAATGCCGCAAAACGACGCGTGGCGATGTATTCTCGAATTGATTATGGAAGGACAGACACCGAAATCATTTCGGCACTTGGCTGGACGGAATCCAGAAACCACCGTCATCGGGGGGCAATACACCGAGGGTTTTGGGCATGATGTTCGTCCAAGTCGTCACGGTTTCCAAAACGTAAAACTCGGCGCCCGATTCGATGATGCCTATGGGTTTGGCATTTTCGTCGCGTTTGGCGCGAATCGGAATGGGTTGGGTGGCTGTAGCGATGGGCGGAGGTTTGTCGAAGGTTAATGCCGCGCCGTTCGGAGGTACGACCGAAGGCGTGTATTGCTCGACCATTTCGCCCTTTTTGATGGGATCCAAATCGCGCAAAGGAATCCACGCGTCAATGGTCAGGTCGCTACGGGAAAGGACGTGGACAAACCCGGAACGAATCTTTTCGCCCCAAAAAAGCTGTCCTGTTCCTTCCATCATATTGAGCGTGAAAACCACCCGGCCGTTGGGCTCTTCGTACAATTCGACTTGTTGCTTTTTCGTCATGTACGAACGGCCTTGCGTGGGAAATTCGAGCGGCTGGGATTTGCCCCGGGCCAAAGAAAATGACTCGCATGGCGCCGTGGCGCGGGCGGTTTGTTTCAACGTACCGCCAATGGTCATTTCGACGGTAATCGTATTTCCCGTAGCCCGCACGATTTTGACTTTTTGCGCCGTCGAAATCCATATCGCTGCACCCTGCACCGAAATATCGGTGGTCGTGAAAACCGGCCAATCGGTAATGGGCACGTATCCTTCGATTCGCACATTTCCCGTACCGGCGGAGGTCGAGATACGTGCGCGAGGTGAACTGGAAGGATCGAATGGAATCTCCGACAGCGTCATCGGAAGATAGGCACCGCTCAACGAAGCGATAATGTCGCCACCGCTCGGCTGGTCGAAGAGCTTGGTATTTTTCGCTGGCGGATATGTGCCCTTGATCATGCAGAGCGAGCTCGTAACCTCTCGACGTGCTGCAGGTTCATCGGCATGAGCTTCGGGGATCGACGACGAACCGCCCCACAATCCCAATCCACCCAGCATGCCGGCGAAAAAACATCCCCATGTCCAAAGATTTCGGTTCATGTTCGACTCCACTTTCGCTCATTCCAGCGTCCTGTCGAAACAGTGCGCGGGCTCGAAGTGTTCCTGGTCGATTCCCAGGACCAATCGAGGGACGTTGACGAGCGCGAAATGATGCAAACGACGATCGATCTCTATTTTGCTACTCCACGAAAACTACCGCGGGCAAATGAACTGCGCGGAAATGTGGTTGTGCTCGATATCGCATTCGCGTCGGAGGCTGGGGGCAAAAGCTTCGAGGAAACGACACTTCCGCTCATCGACGGCCTGGGCTCGCGCCTAGTGGCTTGGGTGGATCATCACGACAGTAGCTATCACGCCCAGTATGCCCAAGATGCCCGGTTTGTCTTGTCCACAAAAGCCGAACATGGTGCGTGCCCCGAGATGATCACGCCCGAGGTGGTGGCTCGGACAGGTCGGGTGGACACGGTGGTTTGTCATGGCGATTTCGATGGCTTGGTGAGTGCGGCGAAATGGATGCGTGGAGGGATCGAGTGTTACCCAGGGAGTGACGACGATGCGCGGGCAATCGACACGCGTCTCGGCACGCCAGGACCTGTGGCGCAACGGATCGATCGCGCGTTGCGAGCGCGTCCGCGAGACCATGCGCTTTTTGGAATGATCGTGCGGCATCTAGCGACAGGTTTGTCCGATGCCTCGTTGTGGCAACACATCGACGAAGCTGGAGCTGCACTTTTGCCTAAAGAAACAGAAGCACGCCGTTTGGCGAAGGACTACGAACGCCTCGAGCCTTCGATCATGATCGTGGACGTGACAAACCGCAAAGGTGCTTATGACAAAACGTTGTTGCTGCTCATGGGACAAGAGAGGGCGCGGGTTGCCGTGGTGATCGAAGGTGACAATGTTACGTTCGCGGCACCGTTCAACAGCGGAATCAACTTCCTCGAGCTCTTCGGAATCTCGGGCGGTATGCCGACGGTGATCTCCTTGCAGCGGTCGAAGCTTACGAGTGCGCTCGTAGCTCTCGGCGTAAAACGCGAGGACGCGATGCGGTTCGAAACAAGTGGCTGATAAAGTCTCGAACATGTTGGACTCGCAGGACAAACGATGACGACGACTTCGCACGACGATTATCCATTGGTCAGCCGCCGGCATGCTTGGGCCCTGACGCTCGTGGCGACACTCACGATGGCGGTCAGTTACATCGATCGTCAGGCGCTTGCGGCGTTGGCGCCGACGATTTGTGACGAGTTCAAGATTTCAGAGACGGCATACGGCACGTTGGTGAGTGCTTTCTCGCTGGCTTATTTGGTGGCGTCGCCGTTCGCCGGAGCTCTCGTTGATCGGGTTGGGGCGCGGCGAGGGTTGCTTGGTGCGGTGCTCGTGTGGTCGTTCGTCGCGGCACTACACGCGCTCGTGCCGGGGTTTGGCGTGCTTTTCTTCCTACGAATTGCGCTCGGAACTGCAGAGGCTCCGTCGTTTCCTGGTGCGGCGCAAACGGTGCAACGCGCGCTGGCACCTGCGGAGCGTGCGCGAGGGTTTGGCGTGCTTTTCACGGGTAGTTCGATCGGCGCGATGATCGCGCCGCCACTCGCAACGTTTCTGCTCAAACGATGGAACTGGCAGGCGGCGTTTTTGGGGACGGCGATCGTCGGCCTGATTTGGGTTCCGATGTGGATCGCAGTTTCCTGGCGAGGCAAGGCGCCAGTGCTGCTCGATGCGGTTCATGTTTCGGACAAACCCAAGCCCAGTGCATGGTCGGTCGTGACGCACCCGGCGGTTTTACGTGCTGCACTCGCCATCGGCGCCGTAGCTCCGGCGATGGGCTTCGTGCTGAATTGGGGCGCGAAGTTTCTGGACAAGGTGCATCACATTCCGCGCACGGATGTGGGCCCCTATCTCATCTTGCCTCCTCTGCTTTACGATCTTGGTTCGGTCGTTTTTGGTCATCTGGCCAGCGTGCGTCGGGCCAAACGTGTCGATGGGTCTTCGGATCGTCCGCTGTTTGTCGCGGCCGCGGTGCTCATGCTGGTGCTCGTGGCGACGCCCTTTGGTCGTTCACCTTGGGAAAGCATGGCTCTTGCTGCGGTAGGAATGGCCGGGGGTGGCGGTGTGTTCGCGATGGTGACGGCCGACTATCTCGGACGTGTTCATCCAGCGATCGTCTCGCTCGCGGGGGGCATGGCGCCTGTAGCCCAGTCGATCGCGTACATCGTGTTCTCGCCGATCTTGGGCAAGCTGATCTCGACGACGGACGGTTACGTGGTCCCGTTCTTGGTGCTCGGTGTGTGGCTGTTTCCGGGGTTCATCGGGTGGCTTTTGTGGAAACCGCCGCCGCCGTATCAAACGGAACTGCCTGCGTCATAAAGATCGGCGGCTTGTCTTTACAAACCAAGATGACGCTTCATGCGTTCGTTGGGATCTTCCATGTTTGGAACGAAGGGTGCTGCCGTGATCGTTTCGAACGCTTCGATGTACCTGCGTGACGCTTCGACGCGGACATCATCCGGGATCGTAGGAATCGGTCCTTCCCCGGTAAAACCTTGCGCTGCAAGCCACCGGCGCACGTATTCCTTGTCGAAACTCTCGGGTTCTTCGCCTTTGGCCAATCGTTCGGCGTATGTCCGAGCAAACCAGAAGCGTGAAGAATCCGGGGTGTGAATCTCGTCGATGACCACGATTTCGCCGTCCTTCGTCTTTCCAAACTCGTACTTGGTGTCGACCAAGATGAGACCCCGTTCTTGGCAGCGAGTTTGTCCAAACGAAAAAAGAGCCCTCGCGAGCTCGGCGGCGCGATCGAAGTCGCGTGCGTCGATGTGCCCCATCGCCAGGATTTCTTCGCGGGATGCAGAGACGTCGTGTCCGCCTTTGGGCGCTTTGGTGCTGGGGGTAAGGATGGGGCTAGGTAGACGTTCGTTTTTGCTCAAACCATCGGGGAGCCGATGTCCACAGAAGACGCGTTCGCCGCGCGCATAGTGCGTCCAGATGCTCGTGGACGTGACGCCCGTGATGTAGGCGCGCAGGACCATTTCTACAGGGAGCGGAGTGCATTCTCGAGCTTCGAGGACGTTGGGATCAGGGACGGAGATGACGTGGTTTGGCACGATGTTTCGAGTGGCCTCGAACCAGTGGGCAGCGAGCAAGTTGAGGACTTGGCCTTTGAGTGGGAGGGTGCCGAGGACGCGATCGAAAGCGCTGATGCGGTCGGTGGAAACGAGGAAGCGACGTCCGTCGACGGTTGTGTAGTTATCGCGGACTTTTCCTTCGTATTTGGTTCCGAGCGGGCGGAGATCAGTGCTGTTCAGTGTGGTCCGCAGGGCTTTTCGGATCTGTTCGATGTCCACCATGAGGCGCGACGTTAGCGCAACTTTTTCGCAAGGCACCTCCCGGGTTTAGTTCGGGCGCGCGGGGTGCTAAAGGGCGGCATATGAGCACTCGGAAGAAGATCGCACTCATTGGAGCAGGCAACATCGGTGGCGAACTTGCAGCGCTTTGCGCCCGCAAGGAGCTTGGGGACATCGTTCTCTTCGACATCCCGGCGAAGACGGATTTTGCGAAGGGCAAAGCGCTCGATCTCGAGCAAAACAGCAGCGTCATTGGCTACGACGCGAACATCAAGGGCACGAGCGACTGGGCGGATTGCAAAGGCGCCGACGTCGTGATCATCACGGCGGGAATTCCGCGTAAGCCCGGACAAAGTCGCGATGATTTGGTTGCGACAAACCTGCCGATCATCCGCAGTGTCGCCGCGGGCGTGAAGGAAAATTGTCCTGATGCGTTCGTGATTGTCATTTCAAACCCGCTCGACGCGATGGTGTATGAACTGAAGCGCGCGACGGGTTTGCCGCGTGAGCGCGTCGTCGGTATGGCTGGCGTACTGGATAGCGCGCGGTTCCAGCTGTTCTTGGCGCGGGCGGCGAACGTGAGCATCAAGGACGTGCGCGCGATGGTTCTTGGCGGCCATGGCGATGACATGGTGCCGGTTCTTTCTGCGACCACGATCAATGGCATTGCGGTCACCGAGTTTTTGGCGAAGGACGTTGTCGACGGGATCATCAAGCGCACGCGAACGGGCGGAGGCGAGATCGTGAAGCTGATGGGCACGAGCGCGTATTACGCGCCGGCGTCGGCGTCGGTGGCGATGGCGGAATCGTTCTTGTTGGATCAAAAGCGCGTTTTGCCGTGCGCGGTGTATCTCGACGGGGAATACGGCTACAAGGATCTCTACATGGGCGTGCCGGTCGTGATTGGCGGTCGCGGCGTGGAGAAGATCATCGAGCTGAAGCTGACGGACGACGAGAAGGCGATGTTGGCGACGAGTGCGAAGAGTGTTCAAGGCATCATCGACGTGGTGAAGGCGACGCCGGCGGCGTGAGTTCATTCTAGGTCAAACGGTCTCGACAGCCTGCGAATTGGTGATGAGTTCG